>JAMDBQ010000019.1 GCA_023487445.1 Candidatus Martarchaeota archaeon
GCCCGAGGAGAGACCCAGGGTTCTCTGGGGTCAGACAATCAAGATGCGTCTTCCGCAGGGTTGGATATACGTCACGGTGAACAAGGATCATAAAGGGCTCGTCAAGGAGGTTTTCGTGAATCTTGGAAAGTCGGGCAGCGACGAGAAAACCTACAGCGAGGCGATTGGAAGGCTGATAAGTAATTTCCTGCAGGCGGGGGGAGAAGTCGACACGGTTATTCATTCACTCAAGGGTATCCAAGGTAAGAACGCAGCCTGGGACAAGGGAATGCATCTTCTGAGTGTCCCCGACGCGATCGCTCAGGCGATCGAGTTGGCCGTGGGGAAGGCGAGCGGTACCAGATCTGAGCCGGCAGGCGACGATGCCCCAAGTGAAAACCTGGACTCAGCCGGAGCCGTTGTTGACGCGCCCGCCGGGGTAGAAGCGGATTACTCTGCGGTGGGCGTGGAAACATGTCCCAGCTGCGGTGAGAGGACACTGGTCAGCGAGAACGGCTGCCTGAACTGCAAGACCTGCGGCTACTCAAAGTGCGAGTGACCTGACCCCGACTAGGATACGCCGCCGCTATATCGATACATCCCCGGCCTCCTCCGTTGACTCGGATGGCTGAGGCTGCTTGCTTGGAGGAGCGGGGAGGGAGGTCTCCTTCTGGGCTCCGACGAGCGCCATCACCTCTTGGAGGACGCCTTCACCGCTTTCAGTCTTGAAGACTCCGTCAAGACTCTTGATGTCGCTGTGGAACGACGACGCCAGGATGTCGCCCAGGATGTTTCCCACCGTAGACAGCTGCTCCTCGGCTTGAGGTATTACCGGGCCAATATCATCTTTAACGGAGCGTATCGCTTCTATCGCGGGGTGCAGTGCCGCCGCGATGTTTCCAGATTCCATGAGCGTCTCAATCCTTACTTCTATTACTTCAAGAGCCAGTCTGCTCTTCGAAAGTTTCTGACCCAGATTCCTGACAAGCGCCACTTCGTTGGCATACATTCTAGCCCGCTCCATCTCACCCCTGGCATACGACTCGGCTGCACTCGCAAGCAGCTCTTTGCTCCTGTTACTCATCTTAGCTATCGCCATATCCACGGATGAGGTTATTGAACGCAAAGCCGAAGCGGCTTCGGTGAGCTGCACTTTGAGCGGCTCCTCGGATCTGAATAAGCCTGCCAACCCTACGCACCCGGCATCCGACATACCCGTATGGCTATAACAGTTTCGTGTCTGGAAGCTTCGATATGGTTCACGGAGACCTACAGGCTCCGCAGCCTAGCCAAGCAGTGCCCGTGGGCGTCGCAACCGTGGAGCCTGCGTCGGAGCGTTATCCAGTTGGCTTAGGGGCTGTCGACCAAGCTTTGATGCGGGCCACGGCGTATTACTTGTTGTGAATCGAGTCTGGCGTGTGTATCTTAGGATGACGTTTACACCTGATTCCTACTCGTAGAACCCTTTTGATGATGAAAACCTATGTAAAACCCTCGGTGGTGCGCCGGGGGTTGCACGCTTACACCTGAAATCAGGCGCAATTTCTATAAGCAAGCATGGGTTGATCTCCCGAACCTAAATGGTCCAAGCGTACTGTGTTAAGTGCAGGACGAAGAGGGAGATTAAAGGGGCTGAGAAAGTGACTTTGAAAAACGGCAAGCCAGCCGTCCGTGGCACATGCCCCACCTGCGGAACCAAGCTGTTCAGAATAGGCGCAGCTTGAAGCCGCGTATAGGCTTATATCAACTCACCCATTTTTATCACTCGGTTTCCGGATTCAGGTTTGAACATTTGAACTACACTGTGACCCCGCTTGGCTGGGCTGAGCCAGTCTTAGGTTAGCTGGACGCCGATTTCCAGGGCTTCGACGCAAGATACGCTGTGCTTGGGTCTGGCACGTGTTTTAGCTGTTCACACCGGATTCCCTAGGTGGAGGTGTTCGTCTGACCGTGCACGCTTAATATTTGGTGTGGTTTGGGAAACTCGGTATACTCTTGACTTAGCGGCTGTGATGACCCTGAACTCACGTGGAACCCAGCATATGTGTCAGAGAAGAGCCGAGCTGAGCCGCTAAATCAAGGCAAATACCAGCACGCCTGAGGCGGAGCCTAGGACTGTGGCAAGAATGTTTACGACGTCGTTGTCTATTGCGTCTAGTCCGCTGCTTAAGGTGGAGGGTCCTGAGCAATGGGTGGGCTTCTCCGTGATTCTTCCACACTTTGAGCACTTGTACCGCGCCTGAACAGTGGCTCCGAGAACGCTGTCGCTTATGGCGCCGACGAAGCCGCCTACGACCACCGCGACGAGGTATAGTGGCGCCGACGACGCTTTGGACGCTGCGTACACCGCTGAGGGTGTAAATCCGAGGTGTGAGAGCACCACTATGAGGTAGGCGACTAGGGCGATTGTTAAGGCGCCTACCAGTGCCCCGACGAATCCCAGCGGGGTGACGCCGCCAGAGACTCCTGGTTCAACCCTTTTGAAGGTGGTGATCATAAAGGGTCTGACCCTGCTTAGAAGACCGATCTCGGTTGCGGCGGTATCCGCTGATGAGGCGGCTATCGCTGCTAGGAAACCCACGTAGAAAACGGGTGACGGCATCGCTATGTGGAACCCTGCGAAAACTGTGCCTACAAGGCCGTTTGACACTACGCTGGTCCAGGTTCTTCTGCCCCCTTTGGGCTCAGCGGCCTCGTTCAGAGCCTTTTTCACGTATCCAAGACGGGTGAACACGCTGTTAACAACAAGAAACAGAATTAGCAGACCTAGGAAGGATGGCCCGATCGAGAACCCCACCACTATACCCATGGCTGCCGCGGTAAGTGTGCCGGCGAGGTCCAGGAAGCCGAAACCGTACGCAGCCGGCGCCGCGATGAGAACCATGGCCAAGGATTCTACATAACCATACAATATGCCAGATTCATCGGTGCACACGATATTTAAACCTTGACGAGAGGCGCCTAGATCCGGCTCGGGAAAGGGGGCGGCGGCAGACGCTGCAACATGTATGGTCTCCTCTGGACGCGTGTTGAGCTGGGTTAACGGTTCCCCGGATCAAGAGCCACGCGTCGTTATGTTGGATGGAGCCCAAGGAGGCTGAGCCCCGTCACTTTTTGCAACCACGACGCTCAACCCGCGGTCCACGGCCAAGTGTAATACGCCGTGTCTATCGATGAGTGTCGTGGCAAAGCATATATACGTTAAACTCGGGGGGAGTGTCTGCGATGAGAGCCACACCCCTATTCGTCGGCACAATCATTTTGCTAGCCGCCTTGGCGCCCGTGGTACTTGCGGCGCCCACCAACACACCAATCGACCACGTGGTTATAATCATGATGGAGAACCACAGCTTCGACAACATATTCGGCGTTTATCCCACCATGAACATTTCGTCCCCGAGCTCCCTTGAGTCCTCCATAGAGAAACCCATCAACCTGCTGACGATGAGTCAGCCCCCCAAGCTTAAAGCGGTTCCCAACGGCACGTACTGGACCGCCGACCCAACCGAAGGCTACTCCGCCTACCACACCGACTGGAACAAGGGGAAGATGAACAACTTTGTCCAAGGCTCCGGGACGCAGTCAATGACTTACTTTACAGCATCGCAGCTTGCGGGTGAATGGGATCTTGCGGAGGAATACGGGATAGGTGACATGTATTTTTCAAGCTACCTCAGCGAGACTGCGCCGAACAGGCTGATGTCGCTTGCTGGGTATACTCCGGTTGACAATGACGTTGGTCCGCCACCGTACATACCCGTCAACCAGTCAATTTTCGGTGAACTCAGTCACTTCGGAGTGTCCTGGGGTTACTTTGTGAAGTCCCCTTCCACGAGCGCGTACCCGCTTAACTACTTTAGCGGCATGGGCAAATACTCGAGCCACATAGGCAGCTGGAACGCCTTCCTCTCGGATCTTCAAAACGGTCAACTTCCCTCGGTTTCATGGGTTATGCCAGTGGGCGGAGGAGCCTCTGGTTACAGCCAGCACCCCTCCGATAACGTCACCTTCGGAGAACTCTGGATGATGAACCTGGTTAACAAGGTCGAAGAGTCTCCGTTCTGGAAGAGTACCGCCGTGTTCATAACCTACGATGAGGGCGGCGGATACTATGACCAGGTACCTCCCCCCGTAGTCGACGGCGTTCAGCTGGGTTTCCGGGTTCCGCTGATCGTTATTTCACCATACGCCAAGGAAGACTATGTTTCAAACACGGTTTTAAACCATGCCTCTCTGCTTGCGTTCATAGACTACAACTGGCACCTGCCCGCTCTGAACACGTTTGTGGCTGACTCGAACATTCCAATGGACTTCTTCGATTTCAACCAGACGTATCAGGGCGGTCAGGTCACCAGGGCGCCGCTTGTGCTCGGGCCATCGTCAACCTTCCCCGCCCAGCCTCAGATACCGTTTGGCGAGCTACCATATGCGCGCACTGGCTCAAGCTCGGTTAACCTAGCCAAACTGGGCTACCCCATCTACACCCCCAAGGATTCGGCGTATACCCCCGTCTACGAGACGCCGCCGGTGTTTGCGGTTGTTGCGATTCTGCTAATAGTGCTGCTTTACTTGGTGTCCAGAATAGGTAAAAGGAGGCGTTGACGCACCCGTCTAGCGGGACGACTTGAGATGCGAAAAGACACCGGTTGAGACCGGAACGCGTTGCCTAGACGGGCTAGTGGTCGGAGACACTTAAGGAACCCCGACTAGTCGACTGATTGCTGGTGTTCAGGGTACGGCCTGGCTTCTAGCTGAATCTATTTTCGAGAGACGTTGCCTCAGCGGTCCAGGCTTCACATAAAGCGCGGAATATAGTGAGTTGAAGTTGTGGGGTCTGCGGTTCATGCTTGCGCTGTCGAAGTCCAGGAGCTTCGCTTTCCCCCCCTTTATGTAGACGTGTCTGCCGGGTCGTGAAAGCTCTCCGTGGTCAACCCCGATCGAATCAAGTTTTTTGGCCTGTTGGAGCGCATCCGATACGCCTTCAGCCAACTCGTCGTCGCCAAGCTTCGACTGCTCGATCAGGGGTATGCCCTCCACAAGTTCGAGTATTAGAACGTTCTTTGTGTGTGCAAGGAGCCTAGGCCCCACCCCAACCGAGTTTGCGAGCGTGAGAATCCTTGCCTCGTGCACCTGGGAAGACCTGGGGGAGTCGGCTCGCCTGATTTTGGCTGCGGCCCGCATACCCGAAAAGTCGCAGCAGACCACGATAGAGCGGGTTCCTTTACCCAAAACCTTTCTGCCGTTCAACACCACCTTACCCTCCTCTAACAGGTTAACACCAAGACTATCCAGTTCGTCCACTATTTCGTCGACTGGTCCACGCGGATAGCCGCACACCATGAGTTTGTATGGTATCATTCCAGCCACGGCGGCTTCTTGTTGAGGAAAAGCATGAAGTTAAACCAGCGGTCGGGCGACGACTTCGCCTCTTCCAGCGCGTGTTCATCCATGAGCGTTGTCCGGCTATCGTAGTTTCTGCGTACACTCGGGGAGAGGTCTATTTCACGTGGCGTCGACAACGCCTCTGACACCCGAGTGGTCGCCCTCCTACATTCGGCCACCCATCTGTCTGCTCTTATCCACGGACCCCTGACTATTCTATCCCTGTTGGCGGCGTAAAATCTCGTAAACGAGTCGTGGTCGTAAACTTGTGGTCCCTGCCTTATCTCGGTGGGGGGCAGTTCAAGCGTATCAAGCTCAAACACCATGTATCCCACACCGTGTTCGAACCAGAACCAGTGATCCGCCACCGAGAAACCGCGCCTACCCAGATGTTCTGCCACTCCCTTGGCGCTGCTGCGAAGCTCACTCCACCCCACCTCGTCAACGACTTCTCCCAGCCTGAGCTTGAGCATGAGTAGGTGACTTTGTTCTGGAATGCCGTCTACCTGCTTCAAACGAAGCTCGGGTTCTGGGAAGAAAAATTTGCGTGAAGGATTTGCGAGCAGGTGCTGGCAGGCGGCTATGAACGTGGCGTAGCTTTCCAGAGACACGGCGGCGGCGGCGTTCCTGCTTGCGTCAGTGGGGTCGACCACCACGAGGTGGCTCTCGGGGCCCGAGTAGCCACCGGGCTCAGGCTTCACGATAGTCGGCGGACGCCACCTACTCGCTGACTCAACCAAGGATTCAAACGACCCGTACGACACCGTCAAAAGCTCGCACACGAACCCCGAGAACCCGAGGCGCCTGGATTCGGCGCCGTAGGCACCTACTCCCTTCATGAACTTCTTTAGTATCCTTACGTCGGCGCGCATCGGGTCGGTGAGTTTCCCTAAGAGATACCTCAAGTGGAACGGGGTTCGGTCTACCGCTGTCACCCTCTTGGAGGCCGCCTCAACTTTTAGGGCGGGGACGAGGTCCACGCTGAAGCCGTCAACGCTCGTTCTGATGTAAGGATGCTCGGCATACACCTTGACCCCCCTCCCCCCGGCAACCCGCTGCGCAAGCGATATACCTATTTTCTCCAACTGGCTTCGGCCAGTCTCAGGGGGAAAAAGTATGAAGAGGTCTATGTCCGCTTCTCCCCTAATCCACGTATCCCTAGCCAACGAACCCACCAAAAGTGGTTCAGCCACCACATTCATGGTGCTTGCCTCGGCTGACACCTTCTTCTCCAGCATCTTTACCACCTGAGCCACCTTTTCCCTTTCTTCTGGAGTTGGTCGTGTAAGCCGCTCTACCTCGGACACAACCACCTGAAGCTCAGGCTTCACGATTCATCGACCAGCCGGAATTCTTCGATCGTGGTGTAAACGGGGCCGCTGGGCCGTAACACGCTTTGCTTCAACCCGAAACTCGATATTTCGAATTCGCCGAAGACTTTGTCGGAGTACGCGAACACTGTTTCAAGGAGCTTGGCTTCAGCCGTCTTTATTCGCGCAATGGTCAGATGGGGGACAAACGGTTTCCTGTCATACCATATCCTCGCCGAATCCAGCCTGGACCTGACGTCGCCTGCTAGTTGAGACAACTCCTCTCTCCCCGAATCCACGGCCGCGGCAACGACCCGTGGGGTTCCAGTCGCCGGGAACACTTGGATCCCCGCCAGAACCACGTGTATCTTCGGATGCCTCACCTCTTTCAGGGCCTGCTTGATACGCGAAATGTTCTCGGGTTCCTGTTCGTCGAGGAACGCGAGCGTGAAATGCATCGCGCCGGGTTCTACCAGTTTTACATGCCTAAACCCGGAGAGTATCTGCTTCTGAAACGCCGCAACCTCCTCTATCACCCGGGGTTCTTCTGGGTCACAGGATATGAATGTTCTCAACTTTTTAGCAACCTCCATTCCGAACCGGACGCGTTCCGCCGGCACGTCAACCACCAACCTTGGAAAGCATATATTCTTGCTCGTTTATTCTACGCACGAATGATGAGTTACCAACTTCGTAGAGAACCGATTAAAACGTTTCTTGCACCGAACCCGAAGGAGGCGGCGGAGGTTATAATGAGTGCTACCTCAAGAAGACATGCCCTGGCAGTCTTCGGGGTGTGCTCCATCAGGTACAGGGGGAGAGCTTCCTCCGCGTTGGGGGAAGGAGAGAGGATAGTGATGGTTAAGGAGGACGGCGCGGTACTTGTTCACCAAGTTTGGGGCCACAAACCCGTTAACTACCAGCCACCAGGCTCGCTGGTGTTTGCTAGGGCGAAGGCGGACTCCGTCGAAGTCCACGCAACGACCAGGTCAGGCAGAGAGGCCATGGAGGTAGAGATGAGCAAGGTCTACCTTATAGTTGAGATGAACTTCTCCGACAACTCTTTGATTGAACTCAACGGGACAGAGGCTCAGATGCGTGAAAGCGTGGTGTACTCGCCCGAACTAATAGAGAAAGATCTAAAGGTGATTACCCACGAGTTCAACATGAAGTCTGGATTCGTGGACCTTTTGGCGCTCGATAGTAGGGACAGGCTTGTTGCAATAGAGTTCAAACGCCTCCCCGCTAAGACGTCTGATGTGAATCAGCTCCTCGCCTACGTATCCAGGCTTAGGGCGAACGCGAAGAGACGCGAGGTAAGGGGGGTTCTCGCCGCCCCCTCGGTGACAAAGTCTGCGAGAAAGCTTCTAGTC
This sequence comes from Candidatus Martarchaeota archaeon, assembly GCA_023487445.1. Taxonomy (GTDB): domain Archaea; phylum Thermoproteota; class Thermoprotei_A; order Marsarchaeales; family Marsarchaeaceae; genus JAMDBQ01. The sequence goes on from JAMDBQ010000019.1 coordinate 8,045, forward strand.
GAGTCCAAGCTGGAGTTCAAGGCACTGGATCCGAGGAGGTGCATTGAGATCGTGGAAGGCGTCGCGTCGAGTGTAAACCTTCTGAAGTACATCAACAACGGTAAACCAGATGGATAGACGCGGGTTCGAAGCTGCCGTTGAATTCCTAGATGTCTCCGATGTCTACCATGAAGCTAAGGCGAATGGGTTGTCTTACGACAGCTTGGTTGGCGCAGATCAGCCGCAGGCTTTTCCCCGGGTTCCATCTGACAGGTTTATCCTGCTTAGGGAGCTCGCCAAAATGGATAAGCCAGTCAACTCAGGGATTCCACCTCGACACGTGGCCAAGCCAGGTGAAAAACTGGGTTCAGGTGTTTCCTCCATCGACGAACTCCTGGATGGCGGAGTAAGGCGGGGGCGATTCGTGCAGCTACTTGGTGGCCCAGGCACGGGCAAGAGCCAGCTTTTAATGCAGTTTTGCGCCCGGGCCCACCTGCCTGTCAACCAAGGCGGGTTGTCCAGCCGCGTGGTGTACCTAGACTGCAAAGGGGACATGAACGTGAAGCGTTTGATCAAGATATCCAATGCGGGCGGCGAGAACACTTCGTGGCTCAAAACACTGTATTACTCGGTCGTCTTTAGCGCAGATGAGCTTCATTCGACTGTGGACTCGGTCTTGAATCTGATGCGCAGAGGCAAGAGACGTGTTCTGCTTGTTGACTCGGGTTACACTCTGTTCGCATTCAGACACTCCAAGAAAGATCAGTATGAGTCGGATGCGTCTTACACCCGGCTGTTGATCAAGCTTGGCTTCGCCGCTAAGAGGTACGGATTGGCTGTAGTCATGACGGAGCCTGAAACCGGGTTCACTCCTTACCCTCCGCTTCTGCAGGCGAGGATAAACCTCAGGAAGGGGCCAGGCGACATCAGGATTGCACAGGTCACCGAACCCAAGGGAGTGCGCGGCAGCGAGCAACAGTTTATAATATCGGAAGAAGGCGTAGTTGACAAGATATGAGTGACTTGGGATCTGAGGCTGGACGCAGGGTTGTGGTTAAGGTGATGTCCAAATATTATAGCGGCGGAGTCGGCGAAGCCGAGAAGACGCTGAGCGATGAAAAGCAGCTGAGGCCAGACGACTCCGATCTTGCACCCTATATAAGCTTCTTAGAAGGACTTCTATCCAGTCTAAGGGAATCCAACACCAACCACGCCGTAGTAGAGGCGTTGATACGTGAGGATGCAAACTGGCTGAACGCCTGCGTCTCATCGATTCTCAAGGCCCAGGACTCGCTTATGCTGCCCAGGTCAGAGCTTCTCAGGCTCGACGCGTGCAGGCAGGCTCTGGAGTACGTTGCAAAATCCATTGAGAAAGGAAAGAAGCCAAGTGGCGTCAAAAGAAACTGAGCCCGCAATCCCCAAGCCAAAAGCCGCGCTTAGCGCTTTCGACATCGCAGCAATCGTACGTGAACTCAACACTTTTTTGCCTGCTAGGGTAAACTCTGTTAGACAGCTGCACGCCAGAGCCATTGCCCTCGAACTCTACTCCCCCGGGTCAGGTCAGCTGAGCCTGGTGATGGACGCCCAAGGCTTCATTTTCATCACGCGTTCCCAGTCAAAGTCTTCCGCAAGTAAGCTGTTCGGGTCTTCGCTAGCCGAACTAAAGGGTGGCTGGCTAAGAAACGCGGAGCAGATGGATTTTGATCGAGTGGTAAGGCTCAGCCTCGACGACGAGTACTCCGTGATTTTCGAACTCGTGGGGAAAGGAAACATTTTGCTGACAAAGTCCGGTAGAGTTCTCGCCGCACTCGACTATATACGAGTCAAGGGACGCGAAATCAGGCCGGGGTCTTCCTACGCCCCCCCGCCTAAGAGGGGCGCCGACTTGCGCTCGGTTGTACCCATAGCGGGCAACACCTTGATTCAGGCGATGAGCCACTCCTACAGCTGCCCCGCCGAACTATACAGGGAGGCGATGCGAAGACTCGGCGTTGACGAACTGGCGCCTCCCGATTCGGTTAGCGCCGAAGTTGTAGCCAGCATAAACACCAAGTGCCTTGAGCTTATCCAGCTGGTTCAAGCAGACAAACTGCAGCCCGTGATAGTTTGTGCGGGGTCCACCAAAATCAACGTGCACCCGATTCACTTTGTTTCTGAAGAAAGTTTTGAAACGCTTGAAAGAGACTTGTTCAACCTGGCAGTAGCAGAATACTATGAACCCTTCATAGTTTCGAGGGCAGCCAATGAGGCGGCTGGCTCTGTTAGAGCCGAGGCTGAGCGTAAGCTCGCTACGGCCGCGCGCACCCGGGAACAAACGCAGGAAGAACTGGCGAAGGCGGCCGCCATCAGGAGGGTCGCCGATCAGCTCTCCTATAATCCTACATATTTGGAGAGGCTTCTAAGCCCCAACACCGATGAGAAGGGTGTTCTGTCCGAGCTGGGTTTCTCTGGTGCGGCTGCAAGGCGGTTCAGAGGAGCCAACGAAATTGAGGTTTCAGACGAAAAGATTGGGTTTAAGCTTAGGCCGAGGGAGTCGATCCATTACAACGTTGGGTATGTCTACGACCAAGCTAAGGAGCTTGAACGCAAAGCCAAGAAGGCGCTGGAGGCAGCTGACAAACTCGAGGCCGAGGCCAAGCAAATTAGTGAGCAGGCTAGGCTGGTCACCGTCAGGTCCACGAGGTCATCCTTGGTCAACAAAAGGTGGTTTGAGAAGTATCGATGGTTCTTCTCGTCGGAGGGCATTCTGGTTGTTGCGGGCAGGGATGTATCTCAGAATGAAGCTTTGGCTAAGAGGTTCATGGGTAGGGATGCGCTGGTCGCCCACGCGGATATCCGCGGAGCTTCCCTCGTGGTTGCTACCAAAGGATGCGGGGACGCCACGATAAGAGAAGTGGCTTGTTACGCTGCGTGCTACTCCAAAGGGTGGTCGCAGGGTTTGGGCGGCGTCGATGTGTTTTATACAAGCGCAGAAAACATATCTCTAACCCCTCCCACGGGTGAGTTTCTTCCGAGGGGCAGCGTGATATTCAAGGAGAAGAACTTTATCAAGTCTGTGCCCCTCCGGCTATCAGTAGGGTTTAGTCGACTGGAGGATGGGTCTCTCAGGCTCCACTCCTTTCCGCCGTCGGTCGCCTCCGAAGTGACGCTGGCAGACCTAGTTCCTGGAGAAACCAATCCGAACGACCTGGCAAAGAAGCTGCTTTCCCTTAACACCTCCGTGGATGAGCCGTATTCAGAATATTTGAAGGGTACCAGAACAGATGAGCTGCTGCCCTTTATACCAGGACCGAGCAAACTGATCCCTAGCACGCCCAAACCAAAGATCTGAGTTAGCTGGTTCCTGTCTTCTACCTATACTTTGCAACAGCCCTGACCAGGTCTGACTTTGTGAGCATCCCGATCAACAAGTCTTCCTCGGATACAACGGGAAGGCAGCTTATTCCGCGTCTAAGCATGAACTGTGAAGCCTCCATGAGCGTGGCGTCGGGGCGGGTCACGACCATGTTCACCGTCATAAGGTCTGCAGCTATGGGAACTTGGTACAGCCTGGCTGGGTGGGGCGCCCCCGCCCTGGTGTGCTTTAGCTTTATGAATGATGGATGGGAGTTCCAGCTCACAAGGGGCGCAAAAGACGCGAGGTCGCTTTTCGCTATTATCCCCACTGGCGACCCCCCTTCTTCTATCACCAGATGCGCGATGCCGTGTTCGGCCATAAGTGAGGCCGCTCTGTACACCGTGTGATAGGGGGTTGCGGTCACCACGGGTGACACCATTACCTTAGACACAGGCAGGCTGGCTGATCTCGTCTGCGGTATGGCTCTCACGATGTCTGTCTTCGTTATTATTCCCTTGAGTTCATCCTTCTGGTCTAGCACAGGGAGGCCGCTTATGTCTCTTCTCACCATTGCCTTCGCGGCGAGCCTAACCGACTTCGAGATCCTGATCATCAACGGACTCGAACCCATGACTTCTTTGACCAAGATTTCGTCAACGGGCTGATACGCCCACTTCTTTTCGCGTGAGAGAAGCGCTTTGATTAAATCTGTCCAAGTCACAATGCCTACGACCTGTCCCCCATCGACTACGACTAGTCTACCTATCTTGAACTTGATCATCATATTCCTTACGTGGGCCAGGTTGTCGTTTGGAGTGACCGTCATAACCGGCGCAGACATGAATGTGCCAACCCTAACCGACAAGGCTACTCACTTTCTACCACTCATGAGCATGTAACCTTTGGAAAGATATTACGGTTGCTCACACGGCTTGAGTGTGGCCGCCGCCTCCTGAAAGTGCCTCAGCACACGTAGATGACCATTTATCTGCAAAACCTTATAATACGTTGAGCCAAGACAAACTGAAGCGGAGAGCGGATGGCTGGCGCACCCAAACGAGAGACCGTTGTTCTCGCTGCGTGCGGTATAGGTTTGGGTCACGTAGGCCGCCTCATGCCGATTGCGAGGATCCTTCTTTCAAAGGGATACAACACAATATTCACCACGTACGGCGACGCAGCCAACATGTGCTCCAAGGCGGGTTTTCTGACGTACAGGGAAGAAGTGCTTAGCTACGGCAGCAAGGAGGATGGCTCGCTCAGCCTCAAAGAGACATTTAGGCAGACTCCGAAGGCCGTGAAGGCCTTCCTCTCTCAGATTCGATCCGAGCTAAACGTTCTTAGAACCCACAGGCCGAGAGTGGTGGTTTCTGATAGCAGGCTGTCGACGCTTGTTGCCGCACGGATTCTCGGCGTCAAATCCGTTTTGGTTATCCACGAGTTGAAAGTGGTCTTACCGATAGATGAGAAGCAGGCGCCTGGTCTCAGAGCGGTCAAAAAGATTGTTGAGAGGATAGCACTTGAGGTTCTGGGGTTGGGGTGGGATTTAGCCACCGTGGTGCTCATAACCGATTATCCTCCCCCGTACACTGTGTGCAAGGATTCAGTTGTTCTCCCCGAGTTCCTGAGGCACAAGGCGAAGTTCATAGGGACGGTCTCGGCTCCCATCCCCGAGATATCTAAAGTGGAGGCGAAGAGGACGCTGGGACTCCCCGCGGATAAACCTCTAATATACTTCGGGTTAAGCGGGCTTCCGTGGGAGAGGAGGCTAATGGCAGCCAAGATGATGCGCTGCGCCCAGGCTGTTTCGCGTAAAGGCTACACAGTGCTGTTTTCAAGGGGTGAACCAGGGGGACTGCCCAGGCTTTCTGAAGAAAACGGGGTGAAAGTATGCGACTGGCTCTCCGATAGAAGAGTTGCGTACAAGGCGGCTGACGTGTTCGTGTCTGTTGGGGGACAAACGTCGGTTGGAGAGGCGATAAGGTACGGTGTCCCCATGGTCGTGGTTCCCACCCCTAACCACACCGAACACGACCAGATAGGCGATTCTCTGAATGAGCTGGGAATAGGATTAAAGATAAGCTACAGGCAGCTCACAAGCGAAGGGATGGTTGAGGCAGTCTCCAAGATAACGGGTAATCACTTTGCCGAAAGATCCAGTTTAATCGCATCGTCTGTGTCAGGCTACCAGGCGGCTGATATGGTTACCAAAACAGTAGAGGAACTGCTCCGTGATTAGTGTTTACACCCCCTATGCAGTGTACACCAGGATCGGCGGCACGCCAGTTTTCACAACATTGGATAGAGGCGTGACCCTAGTTACCCGTCGGGTACCACGCCTCGGCGACGTCGACGCATCCATTCTGGAATCGTTTAAAAAGGAGACAAAATACACCGGGGATCTGGGGCTGATAAGGGAGAACTACTTCGAAGGATCAATGCACGAAGACGAGGCAGTTACGATTAACCTTAGAGTTTTCGCGGAGCACGCTGGCCTCCACGTGTACGGGCGTGAAACCTTCGGCTTTGGGCGTGGATTCGACGCACGCAAGCTTGAAGCCCAGAGGGCGGGTGGAATATTCAGGGCGGAAACATATGAAAGAATCCTGGACGCCCCCTCGCAACTGAGGGTTATCGGATACAGGAGCAGTGCGTCAGTAAACTTTTCTACTACGGGGCTCGAGAACCTTGTGGGGGAGGTTTGCGCACTGACGAAGCAATTCGGTTCTTCAAACGTTAAGGTCTTTTGCCTGTGCGGACAGGGTTCTGTGATATTCGAGGGTTAATCTCCTGAGCACTTTCCATCAGGGCGCGTAGAGGCGATGGGTTTGATTATCATGCACCATCCCGGGGTCTAACTGGCTATGTAACGTCCTCCGCGGCCCAGACACGCTTAACCCATTATTCACCGAGACGCAGACGCTGTGCCGAGCTGGGATTAGGGACGCCTTTCTATCCAGGCATGAATTCTCCACCGCGGTGTTGCCTCTTGTAAATCGGATAACTCAAACCCACTTCTCCGCCTGAACCCAGCATCTGTCACCCACTGTCCAAGTCCTCTTCCTAGTCTGCCTTCTAGGCTTCGACTGGAGGTCGGTTCCTACCTGCGGGGTTACGGTCTGAGATGATGAGGGGGAGGGGGAAGAACCGTCCTCGGTGGGTGTGGCCGTCGCAGGTTGACAGAGGTAGGCGGAGGCTATAGCTGGACCCGCCCTTAGCTTCAAAAGGTTCGCGAGCTTGGGAACAGAGTTGGCAGCTACAGAGTACACGCACAGTGTCCCAGTGAGGTTGGATGCCACGAGTTGGGCGTCAGCGCCCGAAAGGATGAATAGATCCTGGGCTTCGGTTTTAGAAGCCTCTGCTTTGCCCGGCCTGGCGCTGACTACGACGTACCTTCTACCGTTCGGGCTCTCCGCACTCAAGATCGATATCACCACATCATACAGGCCGGATTCGTCATAGCCCGGTTAGCCAGCCGGCTACGCCTGTATAACGCTTACGATTCATTGGATCGTAGTCTTCCAGTCCCTCTTAGATGGCAGGGTAAACCCGAAAAAGGCGAATGGACCGGCGTGGTGGCCTGGCGCAGGTAACGCAAACCCTTAATTCTTGGATCTGGGTTGGCATGTCGGACGCTCATGCCTGAAGCAATGGTGTACAAGGTTCACAGGAACGCGCCTCTCGTCAACATAGTGGCCGCTGTGTTGGCAGAGTTTTTCACGGGGACGCTTGCAGCCCACATCGCAATGGGGGTAGCGATAGTTTTGTCGCTAATCGTGTTCGGGCTCGCCTATCTTGGCGAAGAAAAAGCGTATTTACTCGAATCTGGTTTGGGTGTAGCGCAAGTGATAGCCGCCGTGGTTCTAGGTGTGCTAGACGCAGGCTGGGTGGGTTCGGGGGTGGCGGCGGCGTCGGGTTTGCTCATGGTTTTTGCAGGGCTCGCAGCGCAGTCAAGATACGCGAAAGCGCGCAACAAGAAAGCGTTGGGCGACTTTGTTCCGCCCGCTTTCGGTTAGGCGGCAAGCTCCTTGATTAGGGAGAAGTCCGTGTAACAGCTTTGGGCAAGTTCTGAGTACTTTACCGCCCCTTTCTCAAGCGACTGGAGCTTCTCCTGCAAGGAGGCAGTGTAGGCTTCGTCAAGTATAGTCTTAAGCTGAACTAGTTTCTTGTCCAAATAGGAGTAAACCTTCACACCTGCTTTTGTAGCCACGAGTGAGTTACGCTTGGTCGCGAACACGTACCCGTGACGCTTGAGCCTTTCTATTATCGAGGCGTACGTGGAGGGTCTACCTATCCCTCTTTCCTTCATGTGCCTCACGACATCTCCCTCTGTTGGCAGAGGGCTGTCTGACGACACCAAGTAGTCAACTTTGGTGACTGGCAAACTATCTCCCTCCGCTACGGGGGCAACCATGCGCGGCGGGTAAACCTTGTTACAACCTTCTTCGAGTACATCCACGTACCCTTCCTGCGTAGTGGACATGTCGAGAACCGAGAACTCCGCACGCTGCTTCATAAGCTTGGACGACTTCATCTGGCTTGCCACGAATCTCCTAAAAATCAGGTCGTACAGCCTAATGTGTCTGTAGTCAAGCGACTCCGCGCCAGGAATCTGGAGGAGGTCTATCTGCCTCTTCAGTTCCTCCCCGTTTATCGGTCTGGTGGGGCGTATGCATTCGTGTGCGCCCTCCTCGCCCCACTCGCGTGGCTTGAACAGAAGCGTCCACTCATCCCTCCAAGTCGACTCCAGATACTGCCTTGCAATCTCGATACCCGTGGAGGAAACGTGGGTGTGATCAGTTCTGTGGTAGGTTATCAGCCCGGATTCGAACAGGTTCTGCAGCCTAACCATTATTTCACCCACGGACCACCCGAAACTCCGTGAAACGTTTTCGAGAAGGCTATCCGTGGTGAATGGAGGCTGAGCCTTGAACTCGGTGGCTTCGGTCTGAACCGACGCCACTTTGACGTGTGAGTCTGAAAGCTTGCGCTCTATCCCTCTTGCTTCTGAAGCCGATAGCTCGTTGAACGGCTTTCTGAAGGTAAGCACGATTTCTGACTGCTGGGTTTTACACCTAACCCTGAATTTTCTCACCCTCGCCTGCCTGTTCAATTCAGTTCTCTGGATGATATACCCCAGAACTGGCACCTGAACACGCCCCACTGGCACCCTCCACCACTTCCTATCAGAGCCCAGAACCTCGGCTTGGCGAACAGTTAACAGATCCGTTAAGCCGTAGCCTATCCATCTGTCATCGATTCTGCGTATCATTTGGGCTTGAACCATGTTTATATCCATTTCAACCGAATTTTCAAGGGCTCCGAGAACCGCCTCAGGTGTGATCTCGTGGAATTTTACCCTCCTGATCTCTCTTGAGAACGGGGATATCAGCATGGCCACATCCCACGCTATCTTCTCGCCTTCGGAGTCTGGGTCGGTAGCTATGTATACGCAGCTGACATCGTTAGCCCTCCTTCTAAGCGCCTCAATGACCTCAGCAGACCTACGCAGGGTGGTTGACTTGCACTTGGGGCATTCAACGGCGCTTCCCGTAAACTGGGTTCCGCACGCCTGACATCTGTTAATGAATTCATATGTAGGGGTAAAGGTCCCGTTGGTCTTGAGTACGCCGTAGTTCGAGCGCTTGGTTGCCTCAGTCGGGAGGTCGATTATGTGGCCTCCGGTGGAAGTGATAACGAAAAGGGTGTCGTTAATCGCAACCTCATAGAACACCCTTCCGTCAGAGAAAATCCTGCCTGGTCTACCGAAGAAATTGGCTATGGTCCTTGCCTTGTTTGGGGATTCAACTATGAGTATCGAGCTCTTCATCATGTCCTTCGAAAACCTGACGTTTGCAGAAATCTTTCTGTCCGAGTCCACTTCCCGCATTATCTCACGGACATCGACCTGGTCTTCGTTTAGCCACTTGACCTGACGTGAGGCAATCTGCATGACCCGGCGTAGCGCAGACATAACTCTTTCGTTGTCGACCAATATGATTGACAGGCCCTTGGTGAGTTTGCCTCCGAACAGCCGGCTTACACGGCCACTTGCTTGGATGTAGGTTTTTGTATCAGGAGTCAACACCATAAGACCCAAGGGCTCTTGCTCTATTATCAACTGGTCCGAGTTCTTCAGTCTCTCCAGAACTCCGGGATGAGATAGCATCACGTGGAAAATCCTTCTTCCTTCACCCATCTGCTCCTGAACCGCTCCGAGGAAGCCTTCTAGACGCTTTTGATCCTGATTCGCCTTCATAATCATGGAGAGATCCCCGGGTGAAAGGTTTTGAACCATTTTCCTGAGTTTGACGGCCTGCTCGTAAATAGACTGTCTTTCGAGAGCATCCTCGGTAAAATCTGCTGTAGCGTAGAGCAGACGGATCAAGCCGAGCGGCGAAGACTCTTCGTCTTCCAATCTGGT
>JAMDBQ010000009.1 GCA_023487445.1 Candidatus Martarchaeota archaeon
GCAGTAGGAGTCATCCCCCCATAGTTTGGCCTAGGAGAGACTTCCACAGAAAACTTGCACTCACCTTCCAAGCCTGTAACGATCCTGTGTATTTCTCCCAGAGCCGCCATTTGCCTTCCGGCCTTGAAGCAGGGCATAAAATCTGTAACCTTAAAACGGCCTTTGTCGCATCTGAACTCGGTTACGAGAACATTGGTCAGCCCCGCATAGTGTTGATAGACGTGGTAAACCCTGTCAGAAGGAGCGATTTTGAATCTCCCTCCCTTCCTTGAATCGAGTAGAGCCCCGAAAACGCTGGGTGAGTCAAACCTTGGAATGCAGTACCAGTCGATGGAGCCGTCTATCCCAACCAACGCGCATGTCCTCGAGTCACCTATTATCCCGTAGTCACTGATACTCTTGTAATCTTCGCAGGGATTGTTCATTTTCCTCCAAGCCGCTACCCGCCTGCCGCTTCTGCGCAGACCTCGATTCAACTACGCCCACCTAGGGGAACAGAACGCCCCTGCGTATTAAGTGTTCAAACCACTGTTACTCAGCTCAACGCCGACATCGGTCAACTGGGCTGTCTCCCGCCCGACGCGGTTACCCACCGAGTCTGCGGAAAACTCGTCGAAGATGCTTTCCAATACGCAGCGTCCAAGCTTTCAAGATGCACGCAAGCTGATCTCTTTCCTGCCCTTAGCCCGGGGGTTGCCTACCCTTCTTGAATTCCGTGCCTAGAAAACAGCCTCATTATGCGGGACCCGTAATGGTTGGCCCACCAACATATTCCCACCTAAAAGAGATAAAAAGGTGAAGGTGACGTAAGCGGCTTGCGCGTGCAGCCAGCCCAGAATCCAGGAAAAACTCGATTTACATCCAAGCCCTCCGATCTGTTACTCCGTAGCTGAGGAATCCACTAGTGGACTGAGCCGACGTATATTCGGAGGTAGCGGTGGTTTGCGGCGAGAGAATGTACTGACCCGTTCCGCTGAGAACTAGATGGAAGTGCAGCACTATGATCTGACTGGTTCCAGAGCCAACCGAGAAATTGTAGCTGATTTTGAGCCCTGTTTCGTAGCCACTGGGAACCTGGGCTGTCACGTTAGCTAAACCAACGGTTGAGGTGGTTCCCCCACCAGGCGAGCTCTGACTTATCGTGACGGTAACGCCGCTTTCCGGGACAATGATTCTGATTTGATTGTATGAACCCGCGGGCACAAGTGTCTTAACGAGGCTAGCCGTGGTGTTCAGCACGTAATTCAGCTCGACTTCTGTGGGCTTGTTCAACACTGTTATCCAGGTTCCATTAACGTCGTGGATCTGGATCTCTTCAGCCTTTATGTATACCAGTTTCACGTTGTTCAGTGGCCCCGGGTCTTGCGCCGAAACTGTCAGGTACCCGCTCTTTGCATGTATGAAAGCGCCCAACTCGTATGCTGCCCCCAAACCCACCGCTACCAGTATGGCAACCACGAGGAGAATTCCTGTGGTTTTACCCAACGCTTTGTGTGCGTACATGGCTTGTTCCTATATTCGCCTAGCGTCTAAGCGATATAGCCCTACAGCCTTGAAAGTATTTTAAACCATTTTAAAACCGCTTAAAGCCCTGTTATAGGGTCGTAGGGTTTCTCCTCACGTAGACAGGCACTGGTGTGCGTGGGCGTGGCTACGGTATGCCTTTCATGGCTACGGTATGCCTGGCGAAGCTTGGGTTTCAGAGCGCTATCCGTGTACGCCGAGGGATGGTGGACTTCATTTCACTCCTCTCATGTCTAGGGCGTATTCATTCGAGAAAGGATGGAACTAGAGCATCCCACGGCTTCTTAGGGAAGACTCCTCCGATCTTGGGCTTCTGGAATAAATTTCCACCTTATCCCATACATTCAACGGTTTAGCCGAACCCTAGGGTGAAGCGGCTGACGGCGCCCAAGTATGATGCAAAAGGGGTGAGGGTGCCTTCCTACGCGGTGTAATGGAAGCGCATTTTTTTCGGGTCAGCTCATGCGCGCTTACGGAGTCAATCATCAACTGGGTGGGCTAGGGTAGACAGGTTCGTCGGGCCACCTCGACCTCATAGATAAACCCTAGGCTGTGTATCATCTGTGCTTTTCCCATCCGCAACAGATTACCATGCTCTCTAAAGGTGCAGATGTTTCAGCGCCAAAGATGATTCAAACCTGCTTGAAACCACCTATTCTGAATCTCGAACGGGGGGTATCACATCAAGTGTCTACTCCAAAGAGGAGCGGCCCAGTAGCAGCGTGGACCAAAACATTCTCCACGCAGTTATTGCGTCCCCCGCGGTGACCCTCACCGTACGGGCGTCTACTGGCTCTACGAAAGGCAGGTACCCAGCCCGGTAGGCCATTCCCGGATGGTTGAATTCGAGCTCAAATTCAATTGGCCTGGCTGGCTCGTAGGGTTTCTTGGATTCCGCGAGCGTCCACGCTTTTTTTGAGGCTTGTGTAAGCAGCTTAGTGGTGACGCTGGGGTGAAGGCACCTAGCAGACGCCCTCTCGATAGCATATTTGACAACAACACCCTCTATGTCTCCCAGCGATTCACGTAGCTCGGACACCGTGTACTGGTCACCACTCACCATGGTTACAGGCACCCCGAAGTGTCCTGCGATCATTGCGTTTATCTCGCCCTCCGTTGTTGGCTTGCCGTTTAGCTTAACACGTGTAACACCGGACATGGTATGGCTAAGCACCCCCTTCCCCGTAGCCATGGAGTGGTAGCCAACAAACATCGCGCACCGGAATGAGTCATCTATCCCCTCCATCATATACAGCGGCTTGTTCACGCCGGATATGAGCTGAGCCATCGGATGAAGCTCTTCTATTACGATGTTCTGCATGTTTCCGTGGCTGTCGTTGACAACAACTTCTTCGGCGCCTGCCTCAACTAGACCAGTGATCACCGAGTTTACGTCCTTCGTCATCTGGTGTCTGAAGCGTTCATAGTTCATTTTGCCGGGTGCAACGTCCTCGGACGACACCACGCCCGTAATACCCTCCATATCAACCGACAGGTAGACCCTCTGCTTAGACATGGCCTTACCTAATTACCCGGAATAATAACCGTAACGCTAAAGGGCGTACCCATCCCCCATGTGCATAATGTAGTTCCTAAACGAATGCAGTTTTCTCTTACGCTGGTACATTCTCCTCTTCGCGCTCTCCCATCTCATCTTGTCGCCCGCCGTGCGAGGAATATAGGGTGGAACCGGTGAGGGAGAACCCGAGGGATCTATGTGCACAAACGTGTAGTACGATGTCGCCGCATGTCGTTTCCTACCCGTAAACGGATCTTCACAGAAGATCTTCGCACCGAGTTCAAGGGTAGTATTGCCCGTGAAATTTAACGCCACGGACACGGTCAAGATGTCGCCCACCCTGATCGGGTAGTAGAAGCTCATATCATCTACGCATCCCGTGACGACCGCACCCTTGCTGTACCGAGTCGCAACAACACCTGTGAGTTCATCAAGAAGTCTGAGGAGCCTACCAGCAAACATAAGCTCCCCGTAAAGCGCATCATCGTCAAACACTATTTTTGAGGAGTCCAGCCTCCATTCACTATCCGCGGCGTATGGCGACAAATCCAAGCTCTTCTGCACTCTGTCTGAAAGTGTTCGCCTCCTCTTCAACCATCTACGTCTTGCAAGCCCGTACGATCCTAATTCCTTCTTTGAAGGAGCAATCTTGGTTTGAATTGGTCTTGGTTCTCCCCTAGAGTCAACCGCTACAAACGCCATATGGGAAAGAGTCGTAGTAGCACTCTTCCCGGTGACAGGGTCTTCGGACACCGCCTGCACCGCAACTTCCGCGGACGAAGACCCAACATATTCCACCCAGCTTCGAATGTGAACCATCTGGCCGACTCTTACAGGGCTTACGAAGAATATGCTGTCAAGGGATCCGAGAACCGCGTTGCCATTTGACAGCCTCGAAACCGCAAGGGTTGCGGTTGACACCATCCAGTTCATCATGTTCCCCCCGTGGAGTATTCCTATGGGGTTAGCATCTCCCGGGTTGACTAGGTACACAGCTTCAACAGCGGTGTCCCCCATTGACACAGATGAATTCCTGTCGGTTCTGGCTCCCACTCTAACTTTCACCGTGACCCATACCCAGAATGCGCAACACTCTTGTTAAGGGCTGCGTCCCGCACTTCCATCCACCTAGCGGATTCTGCGGCGTAGGCAGCCGGTTAAGCAGATGCTACCATCTCCCTTTGCATGAAAGGAGAAAAAACCACACGCTACACCAGAAGCACAGTTATACCCAATGTGAGTACCAGTACGATGACCCCGTCAATCGCTCTAAACGGGACGGAGCTCATATTGGTTCTGCGGGAATACGTCCTGAAGGCCCTCGTATCAGCGGCCACTGCCGTGGTTTTTGCGCCTCTTAGAACGTATACCATCACCGGCACCGCTCCCAGCAGAAACGCGGCAAGCATGTAGAATGGCCTGAGTGGCGCCGGGCTCTTTGACCCGAACCCCCTCATGAACTGAACCTTCATGATCGTATCCATCGCCCTAAACAACCTAGGCAGTTCCCTCATAGCGACTATGATCGAAAAGGTGACGAACAGTGGAATCTTTAGCTTTTCCAGTACCCTCAGCACTTGACTCGGAGTAGTGGTCAACACTATGATTAGGCTCGCAAGCAACACCAGCATGGTCTTACTTGCCTGATAGAAAGCCTCGCCAACGAGTGTCAACGAGGCGGAGGGAAACGCAAGATTGTATGCGGACAAACCATAAAATCCGCCTCTTGGAAAAGGGTCTATCATACCCCAGAACGAGGCGATGAATGTCAGGATCATAAGCCAGAAGGCGAGCTGATATTTTCTGGAGCCGTCGCTAAGCGTAAAGAAGGCAACAAGCATGAGAACCGTTAAGCCCGATGTGAGCAGCGGAGGCGCTGAGTATACGACTACGGTTGTTGCCAGCTGAATGTACATTTTGGTTACCGGATTTAACTTGTAGAAGAATGTTGCACCAGCCTCGTATCTACTCAGCTCCTCAAGCCCACCCATTCCTATAACACCGAACAGAATGTATAAGGAAATTCCTTCACCTGCTAGGAAAACCACGGCCCAGAGCGCCAAAGATTCAATGAAAGTCAACGAAATATTCTCCTAGGGAGGGATTTTCCTTCTAGATAAACAATTAAGGTTATCGCATGTGTATTGATCACGTATCAAGTTAGTCACCTTACTGAAAACCGATTTATGTCGTCCTCGTGTGCTAGGTTCTCACAAGTAAGATGTACTATCCTCCACCCCGCAGACCCAGCCTCGCACAAGCGATTCCCCAAGCTAGAATCTCTAAGCTTGCACTCCCCCGTGTGGGTTTTCAACACAAACCGGTTTCAGATGGCCTCCATAGGTGGTAAATGGGTCCTGGCACCGATAGAGGTTAGCACACCAATTTAGCAAAACTTAACCTACCTAATCTTCCGGGCACCGTAATAAAACAAAAATATATTGGAAAATATCTTGGGAAATGACCTAGAGGAGATTCCTCTAGGAAACTTAGGCAGAGGCTTCTATCAGCTAACCACTTTGGCGCTGGCGAACCTTGGTCCCACGCGCTCTACCTTGATGCGTACCTTTTGACCCACCTTCGCGCCTTGAACGAAGATAACGAAGCCTTGAATCTTGGCTACCCCGTCGCCGCGACTCGAGAGCTCCGTCACGTCCACCTCATACTCCTTTCCTTCCTCTACTGGCTTAGGACCGAACGGCGACCTGCCGCCGGAACTTCTTTCATAACTCATATACTGTACCTGACACCACTTATCCCTACACCAATATAAGCAGAACTGTTTTAGGTGTGTGCTCTTCACCTTGCCTGTTAACGTAGAGGCTCTACACTACAGCTGATCCATGGTTATGTTCCGCTAAACCCCCAAAGACCTCAACACCGGAGGTCTCACCGCAGCCTCAAATGGGGTATAACGGCATAACGATTTATAGCGCCTGAGGTGATGTACCTGATTATGAAGAGCTGCATCGTCGACGCTTCTACGGGACCTGGAACGTGCAGAAGGCTGGCAGACTATATGGTTAGGGAACTACGTAAAAGAGGGGTAGAGACGTCTTTGATAAGACTAGAGAAACTTACAATAGGAGAATGCGTTGGATGCTACTCGAAGAAGTCCTCATTGTGTGTCTACCCCTGCATAGTGGTGGATGACGCAAGCGATGTGTACACCCATCTAGCAGAAGAAGCCGAATGCTTAGTGTTTGTAACGCCCACCTATTGGTCTGCTGTTCCAGGAAAGCTAAAGAACTTTGTGGACAGGTTAACCTCACTCGAAAACAACGGTTACCTGCTTGAAGGGGTAACCGCGGCTATACTAGCCGTACAAGAAGTTTCGGGCGGGATAGAGGCTGCTACATGGCTCGCCGGAACACTGAACCAGATGGGCGCACTGATACCTCCTTACGGCGTGCAGGTTTACTTTACAAACAGGGTAGCTAAAGGCATAAGACAAGCCGTCGGTGCGAAAGCCTACGCAAAAGAATTTTGGACTAAACGTGATGCCAAATTACTTGCTGATAACCTTGTCAAAATCGCCGGTATGAAGACAAGATCAATACGATTCGGCTACAAACCCTAGAGTTAGCACCTGTTCGCAGGGTACAACAACCTACACATGCGGCGTACACGCGAACAACCTACCTAGGAAACTATTATAGGTCTCTCTGGATCAGAGCCTAAAGATGAGGCTGCTCCCGGTATTCGTACTGATTGTTTTGTTCTCTGGTGTTACACTACCCCTGGTTTCGTCGCAGCCGAACTACATCATACTTTCCGTTGAGCCGTCAACCGTGAACTACCCCAGTTCAATACCGTCATCCGGACCATCTTTCAGCGAGTTACTCTTCATAAACTTCAGTAAACCATTCGAAAACCAGACCTTCGAGCTACAGTACCGGGGTGCGCAAGGCTGGGCTAACATTACTTCGATCCATGCAAACCCCGAAGGATTCATTCAGTACTATCTGCCGGTTACAACACGGTGGGCTCAGCCAGGCGTTAACATACTAAGAATTGTGACGCAGGATTCTGATTCCAACTCGGCTTCACTGGTTGTTAAGACCGACACGCCGGGCTACCTGGGGGAATCAACGCTGTACGGGGGAGTGATCGCCGCCGCATTCATTGCTTTTATCCTCTCGAGGAGGCTGCCTAGGAAGGCTTTCCTAATAGCGGCCGCGATCCTGTACTTGGGGGCGGCTGCGTTTACTGGGCAAAGGTACGACATGTATTTTATGATAAGCGCGGGTGTGAGAATACTTGACGGCGTTAACCCCTTCAACCCGGGAAACCCTGGGATCTACCCGTTCGCTCTCAAGTGGGCTTACCCTCCAGCCTATGCATATTACAGCGCATTTGCGTTCTACGCGTACCACTTGATCACCGGAGCCGCCATTCCCAAAGCGGCCTCCTTGGTGTACCCCGGATACGCCACCGCAACCTACAGCGTATGGAGAGGATTCGTGAGCGCCTCAATGCCTGTGCTGGCGTTGTTGGTCAAGCTTCCACTCATAGCTTCTGTGTTCGGGGTCTACCTGATCCTTGAGAGAACCCGGGGGCATAAAATCGCAGCCTCCTACTGGCTGGCTAACCCCCTAGTATTTGTGGTTGGTTCGTTATGGGGTCAACTCGACCCGGTGGCAACCCTGTTCGCTGTGGCATCACTCTACGAATATTCAAGGGGAAACCTTGGTCGAAGTTTCCTGTACGCGTCGGCTGGAGCAGCGGTCAAGGTCTGGCCCGGCCTTCTCATACCGATCTTCCTAGCTCAAATGGCGGCGCGTAATAGAAGATCAATCTATAAGATGGTTTGGGCGCTGCCAGCGCTTGTCCTCAGCCTCCTAGGCTACGCGGTGTTCGGGGGTCTTGGAGAATCCCTCTTTATCTTCGCGTATTCCCGCGGTGTCCCCACTTATGCTGGAGAATTTACTGTTAACGGGTTAACGTGGCAGCAGATTCTATTTGTAGCTAGATCTCCTCCCCTACCAATTTTTCTGTACGCTGGGCTTCCGCTGTACGCGCTCATAGTGTACTATGCGTATAGAAGGCCATCTGCAAACGTGTGTAAACTAGCAATCCTCGCCCTTCTGATCCTGTTTCTGACTTACAACTATGTTAACCCACAGTACTTCCTATGGATTATTCCGCTACTCCTCATGGTGGAAATGGATGTGTACTCGTTGGCTTACACCCTCCTTCCAGGCATATACCTCGCTTTGTCATACAACATGTTTTACTTTGTTTCGCCAGCCATCCTGTACGACCAATACGCTTTCCCCGCATCTATAGTGGAGCAACTGAAGATTTCGGTGTTCTACTCGTTGATCCCGGTTTACCTAATGGTTACCGCGGTCGCACCCACTCTGGTTTACGCGCTGACCGCAGCCAAGGTCACAGGCCTCGACCGCCGCATCGACAGCAAAGGCTATTTCACTTCAGCAAGACGTCTATTAAGCGGTGTTTGGATAAGATCTTTTAGAAGCAGTACACGCGATAAATGAACGTAGACCGCTTCATATAGTCCGGTCAAAAGGCTTTCCTTTATCGTAACCTGCGAGTCACCGAACACCGAAACCGCGTATCTTTGTCCGTTCGGCCAGGTGGCTACGGATCGGTCACCTATCAAGAGGACGTGGCGTATCACACTGCCGGGATGCGCGTAAACCGCGAACCCCGAGGCCGCGGGGCTACCCAAACCGTTTCCTATGCCACAGTCATACGCTAGAGATCCGTTGACCACGACGTCGGTTACGGACAGGTTTACTGCTGGATCCCCCACTTCTACCGAGGGTGCCCTGTCGTAGTAACCCGAGACGTTGTAGACCACGGTGTCAGAGGAGATAACGCTCACGCCTACATTCGTCGACCTGAACACCGAGGATTCAACCGTAGCGTTGAATCCGCCTATTAGATCAACTCCGTCGGCGTCTCCCGACGTGTCGTAAACGTATATGTGGCTCAGGTGAACGCCTGACAGTGACTCGTTGCTGTAACCTATACCATGATGGGCGTAACATTCAACTTTCCTCCTGCATGGACAACCACTCCGGTAACAGACACGCCCCGAAGACTTGACGCCTGGTCGAAGATGTTTACGATTGACGATTCAGTGTCTGAATGATATTCGGCCCAGACGTTGCTGATGGAAATGTTCGACCCACTGTTGACCTGCACGGCGTCGCCCGAGTAGATTCGGATTTGACCTGCCACGGTTACATTGGATGACCGGTAGATGTTTACAAGGTAGGAGGCCCACCCTTCCGGCGGCTTGGGGGGAAACCCCGACGCATTGATGGACGCATCAACAACTATTCCGGATGATTTGACTACGTCTAGAAAGTAGACTCCTGACTTCACGGGTTCCGACACATTCAGCGATCCTTCCACGGCGATGTCGGATCCGTTTATGATGAATGAGCCACTATTAAATCGTAGAGTGGTGATGTCTAGGGTTGACCGGTTGAAATACAGCGTGGTCCCACCTCTTACCTGCAATGATCCACTTATTTTGAACACATCGTCCTCAAGAACAACGGTCCCTCGTCCATCATAGTGGGAAAAGCTGAGCGCCCTTTGAACCGCATAAGTGCTATTAACCGTCTTGACAAGAACCTGTAAGTCGGAATAGTTCTCCACAACAAACGCTCCGCCGACTCGTTTGACTATGATAACGCGGCCATCTTCGTTGAGCCGCGGAGCGTATACGTGATACTCCCTCCCACGTGAACCAACCCCTGCACCAGGTGCACCTACAGGGTTGGAGGAAGAGCCGATTATAGAATTCGGTGAGCCTATTTTAACGTCGGTCACCGAAGTATTCTTCCCACCTGCACTAAACAACCAGACTCCAGACGCAAGCGGCGCCGCATGAGCCGTGAACATTGCAAACACAATTAGCGTCAAAACCCGGCGCGTTCCCGGCATCTACTACACCTCAGGGGTTGAAGCCTCTCCGCTCAGTGACAGGTAACCTGCACCCCGTCTTAAACCCCCGCCCCTCCATTCTCAACTGGAACAAAGGAACCCGTAAGAACATACACTGTGAAAGTGGGGGCGAGGGGACTTGAACCCCCGACCCTCGGGTCTCACCGCATGGCTGCTCCAAAGCTAAGTCATCCCCTAGACGGGTCAACGAGAGCAGTTGGCTCTGGAGCCCGGTACTCTACCATGCTGAGCTACGCCCCCGCATCCACTAGGCCACATCGATTCACTGATAAGTTTTTCTAGACCCAGCCACCGTCGCCTCCGACGCAGTGCCACGTCCACACGAAGCCGTATAGCTCCCCTATCTACGCAGAGATCTAGTAACACATGGGCTAACCTGCTGAGAAATCTAGGGTTAATACAGGCTGTTCGTGGAAACTAGTGCAGACGAACTATTCCCGAAAGAAAAGGAGACACAGGACAACGCGTGGTGGGCTGTGCGGGGGGGGGGAGCCGGGACAAAGCAGCATAGAGCGCCTGCCCTATCTATCTACTTCCTTAAACTAGGGTAGAACCATGCCCCGCAGCAAAACCAGAGTGAAACGAAGCTGCATCAGGACTTGGAGGGCGTTACGGCTACTTCGATCGTAGATCAGCCTGCTAGCCGTGTCCCTACCCATAAAGCAATCATAATGCCTCGTCGACTTACGTGCCCTGCGGAGCGTGGGCTCGACGGAACACGTAACGAAGACGGGCTTAACTTCCGGGTTCGGGATGGGACCGGGTGTTTCCCCGTCTCCTATGATCGACGAGACAAGGTTTACGTCATGCCCTTGGGTATAAGCCTTTCGAGAATTTATCGCTTGGGCTGCTGTTCCTCTACATATATTTTGTGGACAACCGTGGGGGTGCCATCCTTCGGGCAAGGCTGATCCTGCTTTGTTATGTAGTCTCCGTTCACAAATTTTCTCTGCGACACAAAACCGCAGCTCGGACACCTTGTCTCCACGATTATATCCGTGTCATCCCTTGACGGAGCCACCCTTACTAGACTCAACGCAAGGCCGAGGCTTACCGACACAAGCACCAGAAACGGCAGGGATGCTGAAAGAGAGTAGGCGGGTCTCCCCACACCTGTACCATATCCGCTGTAGAGGAAAAGAACCGACATAAACAGCACGGCGATAACTATCATCACAAACCTGCCTATATCAAACCTGTAAGCCAAAGCCACTCAACTCCTGTACTAGGGTACACCCGCCGTGTTACCTATACCCGCCACTATAACCGTGTCTCCAGGCTTTGTTCTCTCCAACACTATCTTCTTCACCCTTTCCACTACCGAAGGAACCGCATCCACGATATCCTTCTTCATCGCGGTTATGGCGTCCTCCTCGCTTTGCTTGATGATAACCGCCTCCAGCGGCACCCTTAGCGTGGTGGCCGAGTTCTCTATGGCGTACTTCTCTGGTCCAGGGTCGCCTATGGCTGCTCCTACCCCCTCTGCCACGGTACCAGTCTTCTCGCCCTCGAGCTTAAGCGCCGCGTCGACTGTTATTATCCTCGACAAACCCTCCTTGTACATTTCTACCAGCTTCGCTATCGCCTTACCTGGCTTCCCAACTGTTGCGCCAGGACCCTTCGCCTTAACTACAACTATTCTCCTCTGCTCAAGCTGAGTCTCACCATAAACGGTGTCCTCCTCAATATCTTTGAGCGGAGCCCCGTTAAGAAGCGTGAGCGCAACCATTGGACCAACCGAGTCGCCGATCGGCACTCCGAGAAGGAAGTGCTTGGTCGCTCGCTTGTAGATTTTGGCGATCTCCACTATCATGGGTATCATCATGCTCAACTGAAGGAAGAGGTAGAAGTTGTTGGTTTTCTTAGCGGTTAAGTAGAAGTGTTTGACCACCTTGTCTACGTAGTGAGTGGCCCAAGCCGCCTCTAGGCTCACTTCGAAGTTCATCAGCTGGGGACCATTATAGTTAGGAGCTATCTTCTTTGCGTCCCCCTTACTCCTGATGTTTCTAACATCCAGAATGTGGTCTAATCGACTCAGAACCCCGGTGGGGTCGCGGTCAACGGGTTCAATCGTGAACGTCTCCAGCGACTCGTTGATCAGCCGGTCGACCTCCTGATTTGATGCACCGCCCTGAAGGGCTGCCTGCCTCACCATATCAAACGATTCCTTTTCAAGTGAGTCAAGCGTCCTTACTGCCTTCTCGATTTGAGAGCGATAAATCATGCTCTGAAGCTGGGTCTGGAAGAAGAACAGCACTACAAAGAATATGAGGTAGATAAAGGTCCCCAGAGTCGTCAGCGGGTTTGGCTGCGGCGCGGCGATTGTCAGCGAGGCGCTTGCTGTGTTACCATATGCGTCAGTCGCCACAACTGAATAGCTTCCCGGTGCAAGGTAACTCGGTACGGGGATAACAGCCGAAAACGTTCCACTCGCACTCGTGTCGACACTCCAGTACGGCTGGCTTACAGTTGTGCCGTTGATGGCTAAGTGTATTACAACCTGAGTGGTGGGTGCGAACCCTGAACCTGCGACCTTCAGGTTTGTGACACCTGCTGTGGCTCTCGACTGACTCAAGGTTATGCTGGGAGACGCTGCCTGAACAAGGCTCGTACTTGCCACAGCAATGAGTAAAAGAAAAAGCATTAAGGTGGCAACGCGGTTCAAATTTCTCACTGACTGCTGGAATTTTCGGCTCAAGTTTCATTTAAGTGCTTTGCAAACGCGTCCAAATCCCAGAGCTGTTATACTTCACGGGCTGTTACCACCAACGGACCGTCGGTGCTCATGAAGAGAGTGTGTTCGAACTGGGCCACTAATCCCCCCGACTTCTCAAGAAGCACCTTATATTCATACAGACCCCCGAAGCGGACAAGTCTACGGATCGACGACAATACAGCGTCTCTGGGACCTATCGACCTGAGCCACCTATCCGAGAAAGGCAACCCCTTACGTTCATCGAGAGCATACTCCATAATCCTTTGATCGAATCTAATGGGAGACCTGACCTTTCTTAGCCCCCTATATATTTTGCCATCATCGCTATCTTTGATTTCCCCGGTTCCGAATGTGGCAAACGGTTCAATAGCTATCGCCACCCCGGGGTTGAGCTTGTATCCAATCCTGTTCGAAACATTTGGTACGTTAACCCCTGCATGTAGATTATAGCGTTCGATGGTATGACCCGTTAGGTCCACGATTGGGTTGACTTTGTAACTCCTAATTTTTTCCTCTATCACCGAACCTAGTTCACCCACGGGCATCCCCAAACGAACCTTGGACAACGCAAGTTCAAGCGAGGTTCGTGATGCCTCGACTATGGGGGCAGCATCCTCGTTGAAGCTGATCGTGATCGCCGAGTCAGTGACGTAGCCATTAAAGTGGGAACCAGCATCAACTTTGACCACGGCTCTTTTAGGTATCGTAGTCGGAGGGTCTGCAAGCGACGCAGTGTCGTGGGCTGCAACGCTGTTCACGGAGACATTGGTGGGAAAAGCTGGCTGGCATCCGTGAATACTAACAAGTGCATCCATCCTCTCACATATTTCCATTACACTTGCGCCTTCGTGGACAAATTCAGGCGCCTTGGTGAGAGCCTTAGCCAGAATTTCCCCAGCTCGCACAAACCCCTTCTCAGCTTCTTCATAGTTCAATGCTTTCCACCTCTACATCCTTTCAAGCGGGGTTATACCAAGCACACCCAGCACCGATCCCAAGCAAACTTCTACGATCGTCACGAGAGCTAGTCTGGCAGATGACAACTCCGCTGTCTCGGCTTTGAGAACAGGTACCGCTGCGTAGTAGGAGTTGAAGATATCGCACACCCTGAGAACATATTCCGTCACAACCTCGGTGCGGAGAGTTTCGGCGGCGAAGCGCATAGTCTCGGGTAACCTGGAGCAGAGCACAATCAGCCTGTGCTCCAACTTTTCTGTTAGAAGCTCGAAGTCTGGTTTATCGTCTTGCACCAGGTGGCCCTGAGCTTTTCCAAGTATGCTACGTATCCTTGCATAAGTGTACAGCACGTATGGTCCACTGTTTCTCTCAAAGTCAAGCACCCTATCCCAGGTGAAGTTGATCCTCTTGTTTGCCCCGATGCCCGCTAAAGCAAACCGGATCGCAGCAACTCCGATCGCCTCGGCTACTCGGCTTACCTGTTCGTCGCTCAGAGACGGGTTCCTCTTCTTCACCTCAGGGATGGCTTTGTCCCTTGCCTGATCAAGCATGGAGTCGAAGCTGATCAGCCTCCCCCTTCGGCTCGACATCTGGAAGCCCGCGACATCCACGAATTCATACGCCACATGAGACTGATTAAGCGCCTCTGGGTGACCCAGTGCATACAGAACCACTTTTAGCTGGAGCTGCTTCAGCGACTGCTCCACACCCACAACATTCAACACCCTGCTCGCCCTAGCCAATTTCCTCAGTGAATAAGCTATGTCCCGGGTGGTGTAGAGCGTGGTGCCGTCGGACCGCGTAAGCACCAAGTCGGGTATAGTATAGTTAGGTGAAATGTTAAGCAGTTTCTTAAGACCCAGGTCCTCCGCGGCGTTATCACATTTGAACGAAATGGAAAGCCCAGTACCAACAGCGTATTTGGACGACCTGACATCGGATAAGACCGCGTCTACGTCGCCCTCCCAGAGCAAGTCGCTCTCGTAATCGAAGACGTCATGATTTATATTCGATCTGGAAAGGGTCTGCCTGTGACCTTCTAGCACAAGCTTAACCAGTTGCCTCACAACCCGTGAAACTTCTCTTTCCCCTCGTTCATACCCAGCTATGATTGAGGCGACTTCCCTTTGCAGATCGATGTCCTTCGCCTTCTCACTCAGAAGTTCATATAGCTGTGGTGACTTCTCCGCAAGTTCAGCCACCACGCCCACCCACTCGTCTATCTTTGCTTTCGCCTCTTCGACCTTGGCTTCGTCCTTAAGGGAAAGCGCCCTCTTAGCGGCGTCTATCTCTACCAAAGCGCTTGTCAAAGCGTAGAGTTCACCCGCCCAGACATCCGGCTTAACACGCGGCTCTCCGTCACCCACCATTTTGTATCCCAGAGCCGCTACCGCTGTCTGCCTGCCAGTGTCATCTATGTAGAAATGTGTCTCAACCTGTCTACCCGTGGCTCTCAATATACGTGCAATAGTGTCGCCGTAAATCGCGTTCCTCGCATGACCCACGGTTAAGGGGTGTATTGGGTTCGCACTGGTGTGTTCAACGATGAATCTTTCGGTTCCCTTCTCCGAGAACCCATAGGTCAACTGCTTGGTCCTAGTCATCTCCCACAGAAGATCGGCTACCGCTTTTGTCTTCAAAAACACGTTTACGTACCCATTAACCGGCTTGGCACTTTCAACGAGGGTAGCGTCTTTTTCAAGCGAAAGAGAACTCTTTACCGCAAGCTCCTGCGGGCTCGCCCCCGCGGCCTTAGCGGCCGCGTGCAATGGAACTGCGAGATCGCCCATTTCAGGGTCCGGTGGAACCTCGAACCTTATTTCTGCAGCACCTAGAACCGGGCGAAGTGTATTCTCCACCATCGCCTTTACAGCCAGCATCGGATCCCCGACTCTTGCGGATTCACCCATCCAGGTGTCACACCAAACCCAGCTAATCCATACTTAAACGTACCCCAAAAAAACGAAGGCGTGTCTAACCCGTCGGGTTCAACGAACATTTCGACTCGCGATGGGTTTTGATGCCTAGAAGCCCGTGTGTTCCCATACTGAGGTATACCGAACTGAATCCACAGGTTTGACGGGGTACATTATGTCACCAAGCTTCTTAATCCGTTTCAGCCTCTTCGTCAACGGATAGCAGCCATCCCGAGAGGAATCCCAGGCTAATCTCCTTCACTTCGCCTGCGCCATAATCCATTTGAGCTAGGTAAATGTTGACTTTGTCCCCTTCCCTTTTACCGTGCAACCTGATCGTCGCTGATTCGAAGTGTTCCTTTGCGTCTGCAAGCTGAGTGTTGAAGTCGAGAGTCACCGCGCCACCATCCTCCTTTAGCGAATACCCCTGAGAAGACTCGACGTACTTCTTGAGCCGCAGATAGTCTATTTTCACCGTGGAAACCAGCCCCTCCCCCCATCCCGGCTCAGCTGAACTGTGAAATGATGTCCTTGATCTGTGATGGGTTTAGCCCCGTAACCGAATCCACGGGCTTAGTGCTAGTGACCTCTGATTCTATCAGTTCCTCGTATGACGGTTTATCCTCGGTTCGATAGAATATCCCCAGAGGAATCTTGTCTGTTTCATTCATTTTGTTATACGCGGCTAAGGCGTCGGAGGGATTATGTCCTACATCTTCTAGCTTGTACATCTTCGATCTAACCTCATCGTATATATCGTGCCACGTAACACACGGGCTGAGAGTATCCACTAGCGCAAACCCCCTGTGCTTGATTGCTTCCCTGTAGAGCATGGAAAGGTGCTTCGGATCGCCGCTGAAGCCTCTCGCTATGAAGGTTGCACCCGCGCCAAGAAGCGTCGAAAGAGGGTTGAGCGGATAGATTATGCTTCCGTCAGGGGATGTCTTGGTTTTCTGGGAAAACTTGGATGTCGGAGACAGCTGCCCCGTGGTCAAGCCATATATTTCATTGTTCATTACGATCAGCTTGATGTCGTTGTTCCTCCTCGCCGCGTGAACCACGTGGTTAAAACCAATTCCGTATTCGTCTCCGTCTCCCGCCGTAACTATAACAGTAAGCGAAGGATTCGCGACTTTCACGCCCACGGCTACGGGAACAGGCCTGCCGTGCAGTCCGTGGTGGCCGTAGGTTCTTATGTAGCCCGGGAGGTTGGAAGAACACCCTATCCCTGAACTGATTACAATTCGGCTGGGCGGTATTTCAAGTGAAAGAAGCGCGTTCTTTAACGCGGCGAGTACGCCGAAGTCTCCGCATCCAGGACACCAGTCGGGTCGTACATCACTTTCATAACTCTTCAGGCTAAGCAAGTTGTTTCACCTTCTCATCACCGTAGTACTCGACCACAGCATTCACTATCTCCGCCGGGTAAATTGGCTCTCCGTCGTACTTGAGGTACCTCTTCTTGACTTCTACGCCAGTCTCGCGTCTAATGAGGTTTGCGAACTGACCCGTGTAGTTTTGCTCTATAGCCATTAGGTCCGAACACTGCTTTAAAATATTGTCCACTTCGGGATTAAGCGGATATACGTCTTCAAACTCCAAGGCGTTTACTCTGTAACCCTTGCTCCAGAGAGCTTCCAACGCTTCTCTAACAGGCAGCGCAGTACTACCCCATGCGAGTAAAGTGAGATCTGCTATGTCTCTACCGTAGAGGTTGGGCCTACGCATTTCCTTCCTAAGCGACTCGAGCTTGCGCATTCTTTTCTCATGCATGAGTTTCCTAGTGACCACGGCTTCCCTGAGACCTGCCAGAACATCGCTCAGGTCATGGCCCCACTCATCATGCTCGTCCGT
>JAMDBQ010000011.1 GCA_023487445.1 Candidatus Martarchaeota archaeon
TTAGAAACATTTTCTGTGTCCTGTTGTCCAGAAATCTGCCCAACATAACTGCTCGAACATCTCGGTTCAGGGTTGTCTTCAGGCGGTGAACAACTTCCAGCACGTCGAAGATACCCTTTCCCCGCTCCAGTCTTGCAGCCATGAAGCATATATCGTAAACAAAGTTTCTATGATCTAAGTCATTGTTCAGCGTGATATCGGGCGCCGCAGTGTGTTTTAACACTGTTGTATTGTGCAGTCCCAGATAATTGTCAATGTAAAATTTGCTCGCCGGACCTACGGCTATCACCCTCTTTGCACTCTTCAATCCACTCTTCGTATAGCGAATTGTAGCTATAACTCTTAACACTTTTTTAGGTGAGATGGTTCTCCTAACCCTGGTTTCACGGACTACGCCAGGCGGTTGGGCGATGAAATTTTCTTCGTATCCCTTGTGTAGCCTGTCGAGAGTTATGCTGTAAAACAATCTTAAATATCGCAGGAAAATGAGGAGATGCCAATTCCTAAATTTCTGAGATCTTTCAGGTGGCGTTCCTATAAAGGGGAGTTCGTGGACAAATACCACGTATTCAACACCTATCGCCTTTTTAACACGGTAAACTGTTGTAATCCAAAGCGGGTGTTCCCGCTGAATCAAAACCAAATCTATTTTCTTGGAAGCGACTGTGCCTTTTAGGCGTTCAAGGTCTAACTCCTCATCTAATACGTATTCAATTCCTAGGTCACGTAGTAAAACCAAGGATTCAGGACTAGGTTTTTCAGGCATGTATACAACTATGTCAAACACCTTTGAAAGGCAACCCAGCGTTTTGAAAGTGACTCTTTGAGCTCCGCCCTTGGAGAGGTTCAGGTTACACAAATACAGTATCTTCTTGTGATCCATATCGCATACCACATTCATTGACGTTTTGAATGGCTCCGAGAACCTCCGCCCAATGTTCCCTTGGAGTGTCTGTACACAAGAATAAAATGGTTTTGTAAAGGAAAAATCGAGGCCTGCCCCCTTAGCGGCTTCCAAGAAGCGTAAGCCTATAACAGCATCCACTGGTTATGTGCGAGAATCTTCAGGCTGGGAACAAAGGAGGTTTACTACGCCACATTCGCGTCCCCACAATCTTATTCCATTAAGGCGTCGTCAACCCCTCAGGCTCATCGACTATCGGTTACAAAGGCGCGGTCTCTAAATCATCTATCGCCATCCATCTTTCCATAGCACCCAAGATTCCATAGTATCTGAGATCAGCCATCTACCTTAACGCCGCACCCCCCCCCCATTGGGACCTCCAGAAAATTTGTTCAACGGGTAAAATTTAATTAGTTCGCCGCATGATACATGCGTAGAGTGCCCAATGGTTAAGGTGTACGGCAGAGACAAGAAGGGCCGATTCGTGAGCCGTAGAAGCGCCAACGCCAAGAAGGCGTATAAGACGAGGGTTGAGAGGCGCCAAAGGGTGCGTAGCCTAGCTGAGGCTCTGAGCAGCCTACTTAAAGCCGGCATGAGCTTCGCAACCGCGGTATCCGGAGCATAGCCTAAGCCCGTGTTATATCGGTTCACACAATGAACCGCGGTCGATTCAGTCAATCTTTATCTCGGTGGGTCCCTTCCGCCTAAGGCGGATCACGAGCACACCGTCGCTCAGCCTTGCGTTTGACTCCTCTACTTCAACGTCTTCGGGAAGAGTGATGCTTAACTGCAGACATATTTCGCGCTCCATGTACCTCCTATTTGAGAGGGCTTTGAGCTTCAGGTTTCTGCCGTGTATCTTGACGTTCACCCGCCCGGGTTCAACATATGGCAGGTCAACCACCACGGTGAAGTATTTGTCGTCTCTGTAGACCTGGTGGGCGGGTCTCTGTACAATGCACGACTGGGGGAGACCGTGTCTCATCATGGGGGAGGAGGCGTTTATCTGGTCGATCAGGCTCCCCATCTCCCGCATTACTTCATCCATAAACTCTTCAGACTCTTCTTCAAGGTCTTCCAATATATCCAGAACCGACCGCCGCACTTCCAAGATCACCCGTACATCATGGGCACGTTGTACCCCTTATCCTCTTCAGGTTGAGCCGCCTTCTGCAAAAGCTCCTTCGAGCGCATCTTTATCTCAGAAGCCATCTTGTTAAGCGAGTCAACGTTTACCTTGGGTCCCCCCAGTTTGCCGAGTGTGTCCAGAACCGCCACCGACGCCTCGGGGTCGGGTATCTCCTGAAACGCCTGCGCGAGAATCACGGTGTTTACGATTCCCATTCGAATCGCTTGACGCATCAGCTGTGCGAACGGCCCGGTGATAACTCCTTCCTGAAGGAGGTTCATCTTCTGCTCCGAGGCGAGTTTCCGCTTGGCTTCGTCGTTGGATATGACGAACACCTCAGGCTTCTCCATTTCAGCTCTGTTCTCCGCCGCAACCCCTCCGAGGCTGAACACCTCTGATATCCCTTTGGCTTTGAACCAAGCCATCGATGCGCGTATCACGTCGGACATGAGCGCCGGAGGCAGCGGTGTTTCAGCTAGGAGCGCTGTGTATTCATCCTTCGAAAACAGCCTGTTGGTTTCCTTGGGGACGCTGTCGTGGAGAAGCATGATCGGCGGAAGCATCTCTGAGTCAACGAAGCCTACCTCCTTAGCCTTAAGGTTGCTAACTAGGTAGCCGGTTGAAATCGAACCCACAAGGCCAACGTCTGGTAG
Source organism: Candidatus Martarchaeota archaeon (assembly GCA_023487445.1). Classification (GTDB taxonomy): domain Archaea; phylum Thermoproteota; class Thermoprotei_A; order Marsarchaeales; family Marsarchaeaceae; genus JAMDBQ01. Next base: position 2,687 of record JAMDBQ010000011.1, read on the forward strand.
GCCCACAACCGCGTATTTAGGGTCCTGCTCAAACGACCCCGTCTCCACGATCCAAGCTTTCGTATCCGCCATAACCCCTACTCTATCCGGGTCCGGTAAATATAAACGACACCCGCATCGGGGTTGGCTGAACACGCTGTCGAGGGCGAAGCCGGGGCGGGGGGTGTACAACAACGCTTATGTCTTGTGGTGGCTCCGAGGCACCAGTGTAAGCGTTGTCAGTCCGATTTGAATGCAAGGTAACTTCGATTCACCCGGCGTTCGACGCAAACGGCAACGAGTACGTGTGCGTCGAGTTTGCGTACGAGTCGACTCAACCCCCCTCGGTGTTTACGTTGCCCAAGGATGCTCCTGCCGAAGCCCAGGCGTTCCTCCCGTTTCTTCAGGCGTTACCCAAGACTTTGTTCAGAGCCCAGAAAGCCTACAGCAACCGCGTGGTAGTGTATTTGACGCCTGATGAATGGGAGAACCTACCCGCCCCGTACAGGGTGGGAGACACTTATCAGGTGTCCATAGGTCAGACGGGGGAACTCGAGCTCAAACAGTCCTGACATGCACCTAGCCTCCTCACCTGACCGGGTACACGTCGCCACAAGTGGCTAGCCCATAACTCTTAAGTCGCGAACACGTGATTTAGCCCGGATACAAGATAGGTCTTGAAAACTACGCCTCGGTGTTCTACTATATTCTTGTGATAGCGCTCGCAAGCGAGCTTGTCGCAAACGCCGTGGAAAGCCTGCAGAAGATGTTCACCTCAACATTCGTGGGAAGCGTGATACTCGGCCTCCTCAACAATATACCCGACACCTTCATAATAGTGGCCGCGGTGCTCAACCGCTCCTCAAGCATCGCCCTGGCAACCGTGCTCGGCGCCAACATACTCGCGTTCACGCTGGGGTACAGCCTAGTCATAGTTTCAACCCTCTACTACCACAAGGAGACTGTTTTACTCTCCAAGGACATGCACAAGGAGCTGCTCTTCCTAGTGGGCTCAGCGGTGCTGGTGCTGTTCTCAGCCGCCTCGGGCAGGTTCTTCTGGTGGTCGGGGGTAATCATGCTCATCCTCTTCTCGGTTTACGTGTCCATGGGGATGCGTTCACAGTCGCACAGGCTCAGGAATCTGCGTAGAAAGCTGAGCGGTCTGCCGGATTCGAGCGCGCGTAGCGTGGAGCGCATCATCAAGCCCGAGAGACGTGAAATGGGTTTCGCGGTGGCCAAGATAGCTGCAGCCGCGTTCATCCTCACCTACAGCGCAAGGCCGTTCGTGGTCAACATAGTGGGGATAAGCCAGAGCCTCCACCTGCCGCTGCTACTCATAGCAGTGATAGCCGCCCCCGTGGCCGCGGAGACACCCGAGCTGGTTTCGTCGTTTGTGCTGTCGAGGAGGTCGGTTGAGGGGTCGAATGTAGCCGTGGCGAACCTCGTGGGAAGCAAGGTGCAGTCGAACACGCTTGTACTCGGCACAGCCATCCTCCTTTCAAGCCTAGCCGGCACCCCGATCACCGTGGGCGGCGAACTCCTACCCATAGCCGTGCTGGTCGCGGTTAACGTCTACAGCTTGAAGGCGACCTACGACCTGGAGTTAACCAGAAGCGACGCCGCCATCTCATTCATACTCTACCCCGTGATGCTTCTAGCCATCCTTCTGCTCCACTAGGCTGGGTTAGCGCAGGAGCCGGCGTGGGGAATGAATGCTATATATGGGCGGCTGTGTTTAGCCCAGACGCACCTTCGGATGCGTAAGCGTGATATGGTTGGCTGAGACTCAAACCCACAGGGGTACAAGGTTCTGGATAGACAAGCTCGGCGACGAGGTGGTCGGCGCCTTCCCAGACGCCGAGGTGTACAGAACCGAGAACGGGATCGGCGCATCCGGTTACCCACATATTGGAAGCCTGAGCGACGCCGTAAGGTCGTACGCGGTCAAGCTTTCAATCGAGTCCAGGGGGAGGAAGGCTGAGCACATCGCCTACTCGGATGACAAGGACGGCCTGCGCAAGATCCCGAAGGGGATGCCCTCCGAACTCGGCAAATACATCGGGGTGCCGGTTACCTCGGTGCCCGACCCCTCGGGATGCCACTCGAGCTTCGGCTCACATATGGGCGGACTCCTCCTCGAGGCGCTCGACCAGCTGGGGATAAAGTACACCGCGATGTCCGCCACGGAGGTGTACAGGTCGGGTAGACTCAACCCCTACATACACAAAATACTCGTCGAGTGGAGGAAGGTTGGTGCCATCATCTACGAGGAAACCGGCCAGGACAAGTACACCAAGACCCTCCCCTACATGCCGGTGTGCGCGGGGTGCGGGAGAATATACACGACTGTGGCGAACACCTATGATCAGGGTTCCCACACGGTTGTCTACGAGTGCACCGGAGGCGAGATAGGCGGCAAATGGTTTGACGGATGCGGCCACAGGGGTGAGGCGCCGCTTTCAGCGGGCGAAGGCAAGCTTGCATGGAAGACGGAGTTCGCCGCAAGGTGGGCTGCGCTGGGAATATCTTTTGAGGCGTACGGCAAAGAACTCACCTCCTCGATACGCACAAACGACAGGGTGTGCCGAGAGGTGCTGGGCGTGCGCCCCCCGGTCCACACGAGGTACGAGCTATTCATAACCAAGGAGGGTAAGAAGATGAGTAAGTCGAGCGGGGAACTGGTGACTCCCGCGCAGTGGCTGAGATACGGCTCCCCCCAGTCGCTCCTCCTCCTTATGCTAAAGCGGTTCGAGGGGGCGAGGGCGGTTGGCGTGGAAGATGTACCCATCTACATGGCTGAGCTCGACCAGCTGGAAGACATCTACTTCGGAGTTAAACACCTAGCCGACAGGGACGAGGAAGCCGACAAGCTCTCGCTTTACCGCTACGTTCACCTCCTGAATCCGCCTGCGAAGCCGAGGCTTCACCCCCCGTACAACCTCCTAACCTATCTTGTGGCTGTAGCCCCCAACAAGTCCGACGCATCCTACATAGTGGAGAAGCTAAGAGCCTACGGCTACACTGCGGCGACCCCAGACCAGGAAGCCGACCTCGTTAAGAGGGTCGAGCTTGCGAGGAACTGGGTTAGCGACCAGGGAGCAATCGTGCAGTCCACCGCGGTGTCAGGGGAGGACGCGAAGATCCTGCGGTCGGTGATAGACAGGCTCAGGGAGAAGAATGATGAAAAAGGCTACCAGGAAGCGGTGTACGAGGCCGCCAAGCAAAACAACGTGGACACAAAACGCGCCTTCTCAGTGGTTTACACCGCCTTGATCGGCCAGTCATCGGGTCCACGGATCGGCTCGTACATAGCAGCCATGGGCAAGGAGAACGTGATCAAGAGGCTTGAAGAAGCCTGCTCAACCCAGACCTGACCACGGTGCGCCGCCAGCGTTTGAAGGGTTCAAACACCGTCGTAGGTACACGCCTCAACCCACGGGGGTGAGCATGGCTTTGTCGAACACCGGTCCATCCACGCACACAAGTTTACCTGTGCCCTCAACCACGCACGACCCGCAGACACCGTAGGCGCACCTTACGTCGCGGACGAATGAGCCTTGGTATCCAAGCCTCCGTGAAACGCAGAGCTGCAGCACCGCTCTGAGCAGGGGCTCGGGGCCGCAGACGCACACCTGGGTCACCTGGTGCTCGTCTACTAGGGCGGAGGCTAGCTCGAACACGCTGCCGCGGTGGCCCCGGGAGCCGTCGTCCGTGGCGAGGTAAGGCGTGACGTAGCCCTTTGAGAGCTCTTCCACGGGGATGAGCTTCGCCGAGGTTCTTGCGCCCACGGCGAGTTTGAACGGGCCCCTGTTCCCCATGAAATTGGCTTTGGCGAAGAATAGGAGGGGCGACACCCCTACGCCGCCACCCACGAGCAAGTAGTTCTCGCCCTCAACGTATTTGAATCCGTGGCCGAGCGGGCCGCGGATCCACACCCATGACTCCGGCTTCAACGCGTAGAGCGAAGTGCTTGGTCCACCATAGTCCGAGACTAGGAAGGATACGTCGCGGCGCGAATAGTCGAAAACGCTGAGGGGTACGTCTCCGCTGAACGGGACGTGAACCATCACGTAGGATCCGGGGGAAGGCGGCTCCATGTGGTCGTGCACGGATTCGAACACGAGTAGCTTCACCCCGTCGGCGACCTCCGCGGCCGAGCCGAGCCGGTACAGCGTGTAGCCGAATTCCCTCAACCCATCAACCCCTGATCCCGGGGTGCTGTATCCGAGCCCGTGAGCGTGGACGCCACGTACTTGTTCGCGTATCCAAGCAGCTTCTCCCCGCTGAGCCCCGATGACAACCCGTACACGTACGCAGCCGTCCAGGCGTCGCCGCATCCAGTCGAGGCCTTGGCGGGAACCCTGTGCACATCCGCCGAAGACGATTCGCCGCCGACGCACTCCACGCTGCGGGTGTCGCCGTGCATCGCAACCCTGATCCCCGTTTTGGACACTTCCTCAGCGCCTCTCAGGGGGTCGTCGGCGGAGGTGTACCCCAGAGCCCTTGCGAAGTAGCCGATCTCCGACTCGTTGCCAGAGACCATGTCCACCCGGTTCACAAACGACTTCACAGTTGGAAAGTCACTTCTGAGCTGGGGGGAGGCGAGGTCGAAAAGCTTCACCCCTTCCACTGCGTCGCACACGTATCCGAAGAGCTCCGACCCCCTCCGGTTGTTCGTCCAGTTAAACAGTCCAACGTAGTCGAACCTTGAACCCACAAGCTCATGCGGGAAAAACTCTGGGCCGTAGGCTGCAAGCGAGCCGGGGTGATTGATGTTCAGCGTGCGCGGCGAACCCTTGCCTTCGAACTCCAAGGCAACGGTAAGGGACGGTTCGAACCCTTCCTCAACGTACCTCAGATCGAACTCGAGGCCGCTCACACTCTCTCGAAGCATCTCCAAGATGAGCGACGACGTCCTCGACACCAGAGTGGTTCTCCCACCCAGCCTCGAAAAGTGGTATCCGAAGTTGAACGCGTTACCGCCCAGCCTAAGCTCCTGGCGTAGCTGAAGCCGCCCGACTCCCCCCGGGCCTTCGACGCTCCTCGTGAACGAGTAGAGGTCGGCGGCGAACACCAGGTGGTCGAGGAACACATCTGGCAGTGCAAGGCATCTAGGCGCCACTTACGTCCGCACATACTCGGGTCACACCGCGAAAAGTCTTGCGCAAAGGGGAAGCAAAGTCCACTTCTCCGAGGCCGCGGACCACGGTGAGCGGGTAGCGACCCCTAGGAGAACCGCCGAAAGATTAAAGGATGCGGTGGCTCAGTGCTCGGGAATTGCCCAGTCAAAAGCGTCTTGAAAAATGGGATGCCAAAACATTTACACGGTTCGCGGAGCCCTCGGGCGTCCAGATATCCAGGGACGGCGACATCGTACTCTACACCGTGACCACCCACAGCCTCGACTCGGATAAGGACGAGTCGACGCTCGTTATCAAGGACCTCGCCTCCCACGGAACCAGGTCGATCGCCAACGCCGAAAACGGGTCGCTCAGCCCAAGCGGGTCCAGGTTCGCATTCACGAGGAAGGGTGGAACCCAGGATTCGGTGGAGGTGTGGGTTGGGAACACGGGGGACGCAAGCTGCTCCAAGGCGTTCGAAGCCAAGAGGGTTCACTCACTCTCCTGGAACGCCGACGACCGCAGGCTCCTCGTGGTCACGACACGGGGCAACGAAGATCCACACTTCTACTACTACGATGACACACCCTACTGGTTCGACGACAAGGGCTACGTGGATAGCGAAGCCACGGTGGCGTCGGTGTACGACTCCGAGACCGGGGTGAAGATACGAGGGTTTGAGCACAAACACATCACTTTTCCTGGGACGACTGCGGCGATCTGGCACGGAGACGACGTGATCGTCAACGTGCCTTCAAACGACAACCCGTTCAAGAGGTACAGTGTACTCGTCTGGAGGAGCACCGGAGACGTGGAAACCCTGTTCCAGGATGTCTCCTGGAGCGCGCAGGATTCCAACGGTAAGGCGGTTGCCCTCCTCGGTAAGGAGAAGGTTAACACCCACACCGAGCACAGCTTCGTCTACAAATATGTGGATGGAAAAGTTCAGCCGGTGACCGAGAAGCTCGGGCTTGACAACGCCGACTGCAGAATAGACGGGGAGGGCAACGTCTACTTCCTCAGCGCCTCCAGGGGCCGGTACATCCTGGGAGTGGCATCCCCCGACGGCGCCGACAAGTGGCTCGTCAACCAGGATTCAGTTGTGACATCGTTCGATGTAAGCGACGACGGCAAGGTTGCGTACATAATGGAGTCACCCACGTCTCCGCCCGAGGTCTACGTCTACACTGGGCGGGCCACCGAGAACATCAGCTCGTACAACACCCACCTAGCAAACACTCTGGAGCTTACCGCTCCCAGCCACTTCGAGTTCAGGGCGGCAGACGGCTTGACACTCGACGGATGGTACTACAGGCCCGCGGCGCCTCCAGGCGCGAAGCTCCCGGTTATCCTCACCATCCACGGGGGGCCGAAGGGGATGTTCGGTTACTCGTTCAACCTCAGCGCTCAGCTGTACTCCTCCAACGGCTACGTGGTGGTGTGCGTGAACCCCAGAGGAAGCGACGGATACACCGAAGAGTTTGCGGGCATGGTCAGGGGGAGAATCGGCGACGAAGACTACGCGGACATCATGGGAGGCCTCGACTGGGTGATTAGGAACGAGCCCGCGTGTAACCCTGAAGCCATGGCTGTGACCGGGATAAGCTACGGCGGGTTCATGACCAACTGGACCATAACCCACACATCCAGGTTCAAGGCGGCGATCAGTGAAAACGGGGTGAGCAACTGGTTCACAAGCTTCGCCTTCAGCGACATAGGGCTGTGGTTCGACCAGGAACTCGTGGGCGGCGACCCGCTTACGGATCCGTCGTTCAGGGAGAAGAGCCCGGTCTACCTTTCAGGGAAAGTGCAGACCCCGGTGCTATTTATACACAGCCTCGAGGATTACAGGTGCCCGCTCGACCAGTCACTAATGTTCCACCACGTGCTGAAGCACCTGGGAAAGGAGTCTTATCTAATCGTGTTCAAGAAGGGGGCGCACGGCCACAGCACAGCGGGTTCACCCAGGCACCGTATGAAGCGCTACTACGCGATACTCGAGTTCCTGCGGTGCAAGCTTGTGGACGGGTCGGCGTTCAACCCCAACTTCCCCGAACACCAGGATCAAACCGGGCAGCGATAGCCCGCCGCGCATACAGCCGCCGCGTCGGGTGTTTCATCACGCTTAAATAGGCGTGGAAGATTGTTCGCACACTAGATGAAGATGGCGGTCGGTTACCAAATTCAGCCACGAACACAGATTTAGCAGTCGCCGTACACCAGCGCTTCATCTGAACCGAGGAGGTTGTTACTGATTGGTGTTTGAAAGACCAAAGGAGGCTCTGTTCACCCCGTCAGCCGAGGAGGAGACGCTGGAGTTCTGGAAGCGGAACAGGATCTTTGAGCGTAGCGTAGAGAACAGGCGTAACCGCGAGAAGTACCGTTTCCTAGAGGGTCCCCCCACAGCCAACGGCTTACCCCACCACGGCAGCATACGCACCCGGGTGGTCAAAGACTGCGTCCTACGATACATGACGATGAAGGGCAAATACGTCCCCAGAGTAGCGGGCTGGGACACCCACGGCTTACCCGTGGAACTCGAGGTGCAGAAGGAACTCGGCCTCAAAGGCAAGGAAGACATCGAGAAATTCGGGCTGGAGAAATTCAGCGAGGAATGCCGGAGAAACGTGTTCAAATACGAGTCGGAGTGGCGCAGAATAACCGAGAGAATCGGCTTCTGGATCGACCTCGACCACGCCTACGTCACGTTCCGAAACGAATACATAGAGTCGGTTTGGTGGTCGCTCAAAACCCTGTACGACCGCGGACTACTGTACAAGGGGTTCAAGGTGGTGCCCTACTGCCCCAACGACCAGACGCCGCTCAGCAGCCACGAAGTGGCTCAGGGGTACGACGAAGCCGACGACCCGTCGGTGTACGTCAAATTCAGGATAAGGGACGGAGCCCACGCCGGTGAAAAACTCGTTGCGTGGACAACCACGCCCTGGACGCTTCCATCCAACGTGGCGCTCGCGGTCAACCCCGGCACAACCTACGCGAGGGTGGAGGTTGACGGAGAAGTGCTCATAGTGGCGTCCACGCTTGTCTCGGCGCTGGGGGCAGGCGTTAAACTCGGCGAGTTCCCGGCTTCGGAGCTGATTGGATGCGCATACGACCCCCCGTTCAACTATCTAAGCCAGGGTAAGCGCCACCTCGTCCTCGGCTACGACGGGGTTACCCTGAACGAGGGCACGGGGGTGGTGCACATGGCGCCCGCGTTCGGCGCAGAGGACTTCGAAGTGTGCTCGGCGAACGGGATGGCGTTCTTCCAGCCGGTGGATTCCAGGGGCAGGTTCACATCCGAGGTGCTCGAGTTCCAGGGGTTGTTCGTCAAGGACGCCGACAAGAAGATAATTTCCTACCTCAGGGAGAAGGGGTTACTCGTCAAAGCCGAGCGGGTCAGGCACACATACCCGTTCTGCTGGAGGTGTGGCTCACCCCTCCTCTACTATGCGTGGCCAACCTGGTTCGTGAAGACCACGGCGCTCAAACAGCAGACGATCTCGCTGAACGCAGGCGTCCACTGGGTTCCGAGCCACGTCAGGGAGGGCAGGTTCGGCGAGTTCCTGAACGAAATGGTGGACTGGGCGCTTAGCCGCAACAGGTTCTGGGGGACGCCGCTCCCCGTCTGGGAGTGCGGCGCGTGCCACAGCGTCAAAGTGGTTGGCTCGGTGCGCGAGCTTGTTGAGGCTTCGATCAGGAAACCCGGGCGACTCGACCTGCACCGTCCGTTCGTGGATGAATACGTGCTCAGGTGTGAGCGCTGCGGCGGCGAGATGTTCAGGGACCCCGTGGTGATCGACGTTTGGTACGACTCGGGCTCCGCGAGCTTCGCGAGGCTGCACTACCCCTTCGAGAACGCCGACGAGTTGTCCCGGAACATGCCCGCGGACTTCATATCCGAAGGAGTGGATCAGACCAGGGGGTGGTTCTACAGCCTGCTAACCCTGTCGTCCCTCCTGTTCAACCAGCCAGCGTACAAAGCCTGCCTCGTCATAGGGCTGGTGCTCAACGAGAAAGGCGAGAAGATGTCCAAAAGCGAGAGGAACTACGTGGATCCGTGGACCCTGATATCCAGCTACGGCGCCGACCCCTTCCGCTGGAACCTCCTAGGCTCAACCCCGAGCTGGGAGAGCATCCGGTTCGGCGAATCGGGTGTAGCAGACGCCAAGAGAAGATTCTTCAACATATTCGAAAACAGCCTCGCCTTCTTCCTCACCTACGCTGAACTCGACGGATTCGACCCTGCACACACGCTTGTACCTCCATCCAAGAGGAGCATACTCGACAAGTGGCTCCTCACGAAGCTGCAGGGGTTGGTGGAGCAGTGCGGTGAGTCGCTTGACAGATTCGAGTTCAGCCGGGCGGTGAACGCTGTTGAACGGTTCGTTGTGGACGACCTGAGCCAGTGGTATATCCGAAGATCCAGGAGACGCTTCTGGAAGTCGGTGCACGACGACGACAAGTGGGCGGCGTACTCCACGCTCTACGACGCCTTCAGATGCTTGTCCACGCTAATCGCGCCGATTGCACCATTCACAGCGGAACGGGTGTACAGGATACTCTCCCCCGGCGACGCCGCCCCAAGCGTCCACCTCCTCGACTACCCCCGGAAAGACGGGGAACAAGTGTTCGAGGAGGCGTACGACGAAGTTGAAAGAGTCAGGCTCGTGGTTGAGGCGCTGAGAGCCGCGAGAAGCGAAGCCCAGGTCAAAACCAGGCAGCCCGTGGCCTCCTGCCAGATCTACTGCGACGACGCCACGTGGACCGCGGTTGAGCGCAACATGGAGCTAGTACTCGACGAGGTTAACGCGAAGCAGCTTTCCAGGATAGATTCTCTGAGCGGCCAGCTCACCTACGACCTGGAACCAGACCCCTCGGCGCTTGGCAGGAGGTTTAAGGCGAAGTCCCGGGCGGTCGCGGACACGGTTCTCCGCTCGAGGAAAGAGTACGCCCAGAAACTCGCCGAGGAGGGGCGGGCGGCCGTGGACCTGGGCGGCGAGTCGGTTGAAGTGTCCACGGCGGAGTTCAGAGTGTTGGTTTCACCGAAGCAGGGCTACACCCACTCTGAGAAGGGGGGCATCCACGTCTTCATAGACCTGTCCACCACCCCTCAGCTGGAAGCCGAAGGGATAGCCCGGGACATCGTGAGGAGAATACAGCTCATCAGGAGGGAGATCAACCTCGACTACGACCAGAAAATCGCGGTGGCGCTCACAGCCGAAGACGCAGGGATAGTTGAAGCCGTAAACCAGTTCAAAAAATACATAATGGATGAAACCCTCGCCGCCTCGCTTGAGGCTAACCGGGGGACGGGGCGTGGAGACCCCGTTGACCTCGACGGCTCAAAAATATGGATAGAGGTTTCGCGTTTAGACCAAACTCAAACTGAGGGAAGCTAACACGGAGGGGGCACGTCGTTCTGGGTTGTTGAGTTGTAGGCTGAGAGATACCAGGCAACCGTCTCCCTGTCAACTGCAAGAGAGAAGAAGTTCGCGGCTGACGGACCACTGTACCAGCAATCCTGTTTACCACCCGTGTAGACCCAGTAGGTCCAGTACATCCCCGAAGACTGGCTCTGAGACACCCCGTTTATCGAGGTTATGAAGTACCCCAGAAGCGGGTCGGTGTCGGTGTAGTTCATCTTCCAACCGGCGTCAACCATCGCCTGGTAAAGCGAGGTCCCCTCGGGGACGGTTATGTTCGACCACGTCAGGCTGTGCCCCTGTGTACCGTATGCGAGGTCCACCTGGATCTGGTTGGAATGCACCTGGGTCTCAAGAGTGTTGTACTGGTAGTAGAAGTATGCGGCGAGGCTCCCCGTGACTACGGCGACCACTATGAACACTATGGCGACTCCCTGCCAAACCCCTAAACTTCCCCTTTCACTTCCTGGTTTTGACATATCTATTCACGCCTGTTTTACCCATTCCCTGAAGCACCGATATCGTCGCCGGCACAATCGCTGAGAAGAACGCGAAGTCCGTGACCTCATGCATTACTGCGAAGGGTATCCCGAGGACAAGCGCCCTCACAACGCTCCCATACCAGTAGATCCCCGTGTAGGCGTTGGTAATGAAGTCGTATATGAACGCGCAAAGGAACCCCGCGGCTCCGAAGCGTATCGAAGCCGACGCCCCCTTGACAAGTGGCTGTCTACGCATGACGCCTCCCGCCACGGCGTAGAGGCATTCGCCCGCTATCATCACGGCGAGCAGCCCGGGCGTGGCTGCCCCCAAGGGGTTGAAGGTGCCGTAGATCAGCCAGCTCAGAGCCGCAACCGAGCAGCCCACGTCTACGCCGTAGATGTACCCCGCCATGAACACCATTGTATCCATGAGTTTGACGTTGGGGAGCGGAAGCATGAGGTAGTCGGTGCTCAGAGACACCGCGGTGAACAGCGCTATGACAGCGGCTTTCCTAGACGGTCGCATTTCAGAGAACAAGGCTGGATGGATTATCCAGCCGACATCAATATAAACATTTTCGCTCCCTTAAAGAATATATCGGCGCGAGGTGTTCCAGATCCATGATTTCCAGTCTGGGCAGCCGAGCAGGGAGCGCACCTGGACCCGCCGCTACATTCAATGAGCTTGACCTCATGGAGTGTGTTCTCGTGCTCAACGAACGCGGCAGAATGGGCAGGGAAAAGCTGAGCCAATCCGTCAGCCTCGGACCCGGAGCGATCAGAACCGCGCTGTCGCGACTCAGAAGCGCGGGGTACGTTTCAACCACAGCGGGGGGATGCGAGTTAACCCCGAAGGGCAGGCGGGCTGCCGAGGACATGGGGAGATATATCAGGTGGCGGGGCGCGGTCCGCGACGGCGTAAAGGGGATGGGTCAGACGTGCTATGCAGTATGCATAAGCGGGAAAACCGATGTAGCCTCCAAGAGCGTGCGGTACAGGGACGCCGCAGTGAAGGAGGGGGCGGACGGCGCCATGATCGTGGTCTACAGGCGTGGAAGACTCGTCTTCCCCGAGGATAACTCGGCGTGCGAGTCCAGGCAGCCATCCCGCGTATGGGGTGAACTCGCCGCCAAGGCCTCGCCGCGGGAGGGCGACGTGTTCGTGGTGGCGTGCGCCCGAAGCCGCCTGCTCGCAAGGAGGGGCTCGATGGGTGGGGCTGTGGCCATCATAAGAGACTCGAAGGACCCGAGCGGCTCACCGGGGTCTCACCCAGCACGGTAAACTCGTCGACGTATGAGTCGAGGTTAAGCAGGAAGTCCCTTAACGATCCCGCTGAGACCACGGGCACCCCCTCGTACACCCTTGAGCTTCCCAGAGTGGCAACGATGGGAAGCACCTTGACGCCTCCAAGGTAGCTGGAGAGGAGGGCTGATCGCTCAGCCTGGTCCCTGCACGCCGCGGGGAGGCCGGCTGCGCGGCTCCAGTGCTTGCAGTCAACCGAGGCAAGCATTCCGGGTAGGTTCGCCACGACGTCCACCTGCCTCCTCAAACCGTTTGTCTTGAACCTGAAGTCGTGTTTAACGGGGTAGCCGAAGGATTCAAACGCCCTTGTAACAAACTCCTCGAACTCCTTCCAGTGGAGGAAACGTGAAACCGAAACCGGGTCCGCGCCCCTTGCTACGGCGTACACGGCTAGCTCACACTTCTGCGACGCGTACCAGAACTCGTTTCCACTTAGATCCCGTGCCACAGCTACCCCGGGAAGCGTGGCGGCGGCGGCTGCGTGGCTGAAGGGTACGCGGCCACCCTTAAGCAGCTCCATAACGAGCTCCATCCCGGATCCTTGCGAGGGTGCAGGCAACGCCAAAACCTAATATGGGGGACACAGAGATATCGTTTACCTTGGCGAAGTGCACCAAGTGCGGCGCCGAAGTTTATGCACCAATCAAGACCTGGGATATGAGGGGCGGCAAAATAGGCATGTACCTCTGCCCCGTGTGTGGAACCCGATTCAAGGCGTCGCCCAAGTAAAGCGTAGCCGGTGAACGCGGCGCCCAGCCCCGCGCAGCCGGGGACGGCGACGATGAAACACTCACTTATCCTGGTTTAGTCGTCTGAAAAAGCCTTGTACCTACGCTGGGCAAACACCATGGCCCCGACTATGAGGGCGTAGAACACGAACAACCCCAGGCTCAAGTAGAATGAAGGCGTGGCCCTGTGAATCCTGTAGTAGCCCAAAGCCACCGCAAACGGCACGAACGCCGCAACACCCAGAACCACCTCAACCAGGCGCTTCCCAGCCATAACCCTCAACCACCCCTTCAACCGCTATTTAAGCGTGATACCTCTCCCGGGAACGTGTGCTTTGAATGCAGCATTCTCACCTTAGGCGCAGGCGGCACCAACTCAACCCGCCGCCGCAGCACCAAGCAAGCCGTTGACGCGCCGATATTCACCCCACACCCCGTCTTCCACCCTCTACTAGGGGGCGTCGCCGCCCGCGGCAAAGGGTGGCCAAGTAGGCTCATATCATGCGGGACTGGTGCGCCACCTCGCAATGGACCAAATGATGCAACATGTTTCCGCCTACCATTTATGTGCAGAAAGTGTTTTTCTCTGTGTACGTATGCATATTCGCATATGCAGTGGAGACCACCGTACCCGTCCGGCTAGATAGAAACACACTAAAGGCATTTGACACACTCGTAGACCTTGGAGTCTACAAGAATATGAGTGAAGCCATCAGAGACCTGCTGAACAGGGGTCTAAGCTCCCACGGCGAGATGAAAACGCTCAAGGAGGCTGTCAGGCTGATCGACAAGCTATATCGGGCAGGGAGGATAAAGCTGTCTGGCCTCGAGTTGGAAAGGGACAGGTTTTGATTTACATAGACACAAGCATAGTAGTAAGGACTTTTGACGGGACGCATCCCGGTCGGGCCTGGGCCACGAGGACG
>JAMDBQ010000004.1 GCA_023487445.1 Candidatus Martarchaeota archaeon
ACGGTTGAGTCGGAGAGGTCTCTTTGCATTCTCGACGTAGCAAGCTTTGAGAAGAGGAGCGAAAGCAGGGCGTTAGCCACCTCCAGGTTTCCCTCGCTGTTTTCGAAGTCTATGGGATTGGATTTGTGGGGCATAGCCGACGATCCAACCTGACCAGCCACCCGGGCCTCGTAGACGTATCCGTAGGAAGAGTATAGCCAGATGTCTCTGTTGAGGCCGTTGAGCACACAGTTGAGCGAGTAGAGCTCGTGGAAAAGGTCGGTGTAGGAGTCGGCGGGGAGAATCTGTGTGGCTACCCCGGTGAAGGTAAGGCCCATCTTCGACACGAACTTCTTTGACTGCTCAACCCAGTCCACCCCGGGGTGGGCTGCGTAAAGGGCGCCGTAGTTACCCACGGCGCCTGCAAGCTTCCCCTCGAGCCTTACGCGCCTAAGCTTCCCCACCCTACGAGCGAGCCTGTGGGCGTGCACCGCGAGCTCTTTGCCCAGCGTGGTGGGAGACGCCGGCTGGCCGTGTGTTCTCGCAGCCATGGCCACCTCCGCGGTTTCTTCGACGATGTCCACGAGTCTTCCAAGGAGTGTGATGAGTTCGGGTAGAACCACGTTACTCACCGCTCTTTTGAGGAGTCTCCCGTAGGCGAGGTTGTTCACGTCCTCAGATGTCAGGCCGAAGTGTATCAGAGGGATCAGCCTAGTGTGCTCCGCTAGGCGTGAGGATAGGAAGCGCTCGATCGCCTTTACATCGTGCCTCGTCACTTCCTCCAGCTTCTTGTAGGCGGCGTAGTCCCTGAGCGTGAACTTGGAGGCGCCCGCAAGCGCCTCTTCTTCCTCAGTGGTGAGAGGTGAGCCAACCACCTGGGTGAAGAAACGCACCCACTCAGCCTCCACCCTCAGCCTCTCCCTTGTGAACGCGTACTCCGAGAAGAGCCTAGCGAGCCCCCTAACTTGGCGCGCGTATCTTCCGTCGAGGGGCGAAACCTCTAGCTGCGTGATTTCTGATCGGATCCCAACTATGCGGCTGGCTTTAGCCTTTGCCTTTACGCCGCGGCCTCTGGGATAAGTTGAGCTTCAGCCTCCTGAACAACCCGATCATGGTCGAGGCTTCCCGCGGCGACACGTAGGTCCGGCCGAGCACGCTTCTCAGGACGCGGCGTGCTATCCGCGTCTTGTGCGCGGGCTGTAGCGTCTTTGCCAAGCACGCCCCGGCCTCGGCGACCACCCTCTGCTTCTGTGCGGGTGAGGCAACCCTCCTCGCCTCCCTGACCGCGTGGGAGGCGAGTGCAAGCTCATAGAGGATGACCGCGGCGCTGTGGCTTACGTTCATTGACGGGTAGTCGGGATGGGTTGGTATGCTCACAACGAAATCGCATAGCTCAAGCTCGGCGTTCGAGAGTCCTGTGCCCTCCCTTCCGAATACGAGCGCCGTGGATGACCGGGTTCGGCTCCACTGATCGGCGAACTCTCGGGGGGTGACGTACGCCCTCAGCACGTTCCTGTGCGAGGTGGGTCTGTCCGAGGTTGTGCCAACCACAGTGTCGGCGTCTGAAACCGCTTCCTCTAGGCTTGAGCATATTCCCGCCGACTCAAGCACGTCTGAGGCGTGCATCGCGGTGACCAGGCCCTGCTCCTTGACGGGTGTCAGCGGAGACACGAATCTTAGGCGGGTGAACCCGAAGTTCTTAGCAACCCTGGCGAGGAACCCGGCGTTCTCGGGTGTTTCACACCCCACGAACACAACTGTAAGCCTATCCGACGCCATGTTTCAGCCGCCCTTTACGCACTCGTACACTCTTAGCTCTTCGTACAACCTCTTCTTCGAAGAGTGAATCCTCCAAGAAAAACCCAGCCTCTCCAGTCTCTTCTCAATCATGTGTGTGGGCTGTAGGGTTGAACACACGAGCACCAGCCTTCCCCCCGGGGCAAGCTTCGAAGCCGCACAGCCTAGCATGGGCAACACTACTCTAAGCCCGTCGGGTCCACCGTTCCATGCTAGCTCTGAAAGATCCTGCCTCATGGGTGGAGACGAGGGTAGGTAGGGAGGGTTGAGCGTGTAAAGTTGGGCCGCCGGCGCCTCCCAGCACTCGCCGAGGGCTGGACGCACCCTGCGGGACAGGTTGTTTGCAGCCACATTCAGCTTCGTCTCCTTTACGGCAAGCGGGTTGGTGTCGTAGGCATACACCCTCGACGCCCGCGTCGACGCTACGAGCGAAGTGAGCCCGCAGCCGCATCCCAGGTCGACCGCCTTATCCACCCTCGGCTGAGCCGCCACTGCGTCGCACAGCATGAACGAGTCTTCGCTCGGCGGATACACAGGCGCTGGGAGGTTGGCGGCGATCTTGAAGCCGTAGTATTCAGAGTAGCTTTGCGGCCTCAGCGTACACACCAGGCTCGACGCAGTATACTTTTCTATCTAGGTTGTAGCCACCGATCCTTTCGATTGCCTCCACACCTCTTTCCCCGTAGTGTTTTCTGAGCGCCGACGCAAGCGACCGGTTTCTCTGGGTGAACGCCTTTGTGGCTAGTTCCACTATTTTGGAGGCGTGTCCAAGCCTCTCCGGCCTAGGTGAGGCCAGTATGACTTCGCTGTGCACTCTCGGCCTAGGGCTAAACGCCGTGGGGGGAACCCCGAACAGAGGGCGCATGGAGAGCGTGGCCTGGGCTATCACGGATATCCTCCTGTAGTGCGGTGAACCCGGCTCGGCGGTGAGCTTAGAGACGAACTCCCTCTGCAGCACTAGTAGGGCGAGCTTCCACTTCAACCCGTTTTCCACGAGCCTCAAAACGAATTTGAGCGAGATTGAATATGGAACAGAAGACACCACCACATCCACGGGTTTGAACCCCCACTTTAGGAAATCCTGTTCAACAACTGTTGCCTTCTCCCTTACCTCGTCGGGCATGAGCCGTATAAGGGAGGGGTCGACCTCGACAAGCGTGAGTTCTCCCGCCACCTCGCTTAGAGGGGCGGACAGCGCCCCGGTTCCCGCGCCCACCTCAAGCACGTTTGAGCCAGGCGGAACTTGGTCCACTATCCTAGACACCACGTCTTCGTCGACAATCATGTTCTGACCGAGGCTCCTCCTGAACCTGACTTCCGGCCCGGGTCTACACTCGGATGGAGTCAGTGCGCCCCGCCTGCGAACAACCTGTACTTCTCGTCTCCCTGTATCTCCCTGACGATGCGCTCGATCACTTTTTTCCTGAGTCCCGTCACCTTAACCCGGGCCTGAATGTCCTCTATGCTTTCAAACGGCTTCTTTTCCCGCTCACCCAGTATCTCCCACATGGTCTTTTTACCTATGCCGGGGATGAGTTCCAGCTGGTGCATCTTCATCGTTAGGGGTCTAGCCTCGTTGAAAAACTTGACGAACCTGGCCTCGTTGATGTCGAATATTATCTCAAGTATATTTTCAAGCTCCCTCTTCGCAACCATGGATAACTCGGCATAGGAGATCGGCCTCTTGACCCGGAGAACCTGTGAGTAAACCCTGTCCTCCTGGCTTTTGCCCACGAGTATCCTGTCGCCCGTGCGGATAGAGATGCCCGGAAGCGGTATCACCTCAAGAAGAGTAAAGTACTCTTCCCCGACAACCTGTGCCACCGGCTCCCTGAGGTGGGGTGGCCTGGAGTCCCCAGGCGACCCGCCGGGCAGGTAGTCCAGCACATAGAAGTACTCATCACGCGCTGACCTGTACTGCTCCGTCAACTTAACCAACCCGCCCGGTTCTACTCTAGCGCCTTGGATACGAGTTCTATTATACGCGCCTTCTTGGAGAGTAGATTGGTGTCGGATGCTGCTACGGCTATAAACTCGGTGTCGTTCACGGGGAGCAGATCCGCGAACTGCGCGGCGGTTCTTGCGGGCACGCCCTCGGCCTCAAGCTTCTTTGCGAGCTCCGCAGCCTTTTCCGGCGTGATCCTCGACGCCGTGAGTGAAAGCGTCTGTAGAAGCATCTGTATCTTGGGGTTCATCTTAACAGATTCGTCAACGCTTGACTCGAGTATCTGCTTAGCCTGAGCCGAGGTTATCGGCTCCTGGGACACAACCTTACGCGCCAAGGGGCACTCAACCACCCGCGAAAGGCTTCAAATGTATGGGGCGCGCGGTTATCAAGCCATCCTTCTTAGGCATGGGCACTCTGACCACGTAGGCTCTACCCCTCTTTTCAACCACGGTGCCCACCCTGCCTTGGAACCTTCTGTGAGGCATGCCCTTGTGTATACTGGGCTCTAGGTCCACCACCACCTTGTCGCCCACCGAAAATGACCTCAGCATTACGGCTGGAGGAGGCACCCCCCTGGTTCTAGGGGTTTTTGCGAGGAGCTTCCTGCTCCTGTTTCTGTAACCTTTAGATGTTGTCATTCGCTGTACACGTCCACCAAATCCAGTTCAAGGCATCTAGCCTGTGTCCCCATTATCTGAGACAGATTCGGCATCGTCCTACCATCATCGCCACTTATAAATTCTTTCACATAGGTGCCTCCCTGACACACTAGTTCAAACTCTGCTTTTCGCAGGTCAACAGGTTTCAGAACCATTTTGAATATGCGCTTTCTTCTAGCAAGGTCGGCTCTGTTGCCGAGCATGCGTAGCGGTGTAAGCTGTACGAGCTCGATGTCTCTGAGCGTCAGCCCCGTATCGGGGAGATTCACCGAATGCTGGAACACCACTAATCCAGTGTAGAGTTTCTGGTTTCGCTCTGAACTCTGTTTGAGTTCGGCCACTCTTTCACGCGTAGTTAGCTTGGAGAGTTCAACTTCGACGAACGGCTGGGCGTAGGCGTTGATGTACTCTTCTAGCTCCGCTGCAGAGAAATCCCTTCTCCTCGGATCACATGCTTCGAGTACGAACGGCCGGCCCTTTCCCAGGGCTCTTACATCCACGTCCTCCCTTCCGCCAGCGTGGAGGTATACCGGAGTCGACTTCAGGAACACTGACACGGGCGTGGTCACGAGTTCCTCAACCGAGGCTGAAAAGTGTCTGCCCCTGAACCCGCAGTCGAGGCAGCCTCTTCCGCCACACGACCTGCACACCCACTTGGCTTGAGATATGTATCTCACAAGCTTTCTGTATCTTCCCTCCAGATACACCGGCCTCGATTCAAGCTCCAGCCTTCTTGAGGGGAGGTTGAGTGTGAATTCAAGCTCGGGCGACGTGGTGTCAACCACCTTGCCTGACGAGGCCTCCATTCGTAGCCCCAGGCCGCGCTTGATCCTTGACTTCACTTTTACAAGCGGCTCATGGGGAAGGTCGGATCTGAATCTGACGTTAACCCGGAACGTGGAGTAGATGTAGCCTTCTTCCGAGGCTTTGCGAAGGAGCTGGGCGGCTGATGCGTCGAGGTCAAGCGATAAACCACCACACACCATACATCCCTCCCCTGAACCGGTGAGCTCCCTGAACCCGTCCGAAGAGGCTGCGGTGAGTTCGCCGCATAGGTCGGCATAGCACGGCGCGCAAAGATCAGTGAGGCGTGTGCCGCCTTCTCTCCTAATGCGTTCGGGGTCCTGCTTCAGGTTCGTCACCACACGGGTGCGGGGTTTAGCCGGGGGGGGCTGGGTGCGGCGGATGCGGTGGATGTCACTGCGCCCCGAACACCCCGAGCTTCCTGAGCATCGCCCTGTTTCGCTTCAACTGCTTCATCTGGTTTCTCATAAGCTCATACCTTTTGATGAGCATCCTCACTTCTTCGGGTCTTCTGCCCGAGCCTATGGCTATGCGCCTAATTCTTGAGGCGTTAATGAGCGAAGGGTCTACCTTCTCTTTGCGTGTCATCGACTTCAGAATCACCCTGAACTTCTTCAGGTCATCCTCCGCCCCTTTCGTGACCTCAGAGGGGAGGCTTGCCACGCCGGGGAGCATGGTTAGCACTTTGGAAAGCGGCCCCATCTTTGACATGGATTCGAGGTAGTATTCGAAGTCGACGAGGGTGAACCTGCCCGTGGTGACTATTTCCTGCATCTGCTTCTCGCTTATCTGAGCCTCCTTTACTTTCTCGAGTAGCGACTGCAGATCACCCATTCCGAGGAGCCTGGATATGAATGACCTAGGCTCGAACGCCTCAAGATCGTCTATACCCTCCCCCACCCCTATGAACCTAATTCGCGCACCCGTCGCCGCGGCGGCTGAAAGCGCGCCACCCCCCTTTGCTGAGCCGTCGAGCTTTGTGACCGCGATCGACCCAACCTTCGCCACCTTCGAGAACGCCTCCGCCTGAGCCTTCGCCTGCTGGCCGATGGTTGCGTCCACGACCAGATATACCTCGTCGGGTTTGAGCTTTGTCTGGATCTGCGCCATCTCATCAAGAAGCGACTTCTCCTCTTTATGGCGTCCCGCGGTGTCAACTATCACGATGTTGCACCCCGCTTTGCGTAGCTCCTCGACTCCGGCACGGGCTATCTCGTCGGGTTTGTCTCCTCTGCTGTACACCGGGGCGCCTATTTTGGCGCCGAGCTGGATCAGCTGCTCTTTCGCTCCTGGCCTGTGGGTGTCGGCTGCAACCAGCCCCGCCCTGTACCCCCTCCTCATGTAGAAGGAAGCTATTTTAGCAGCGGTAGTGGTTTTACCCGAGCCCTGAAGCCCTACGAGGAGAACCACGTGCAGTCTATCCTTTTCAGGCCAGCTGAGCTGGCTCCTCTCTCCGCCGAGTAGTGCCACGAGCTGGTCGTAAATCACCTTGACTGCGTAGTCTCTTCGTGGCACGCCTGAGGGAGGTTCCTCCTCAAGTAGCCTCTTACGTACCTCCTCACCCAGTGCCTTCACGTTGTAGATGTTGACGTCCGCGCGTATCAGGGCCTTTTCAAGCTCGTTGACGATTTCGCCCACGAGCTTCTCGTTTAGGTCGGGCTGACGGGTTATCTTGTCCATCAGGGAGCGTAGCGACGACCCCAGGCCTTCAAGAACCGGCAAAACCCACCCCCTCCCCTCTCATAATCAACCTCATGCCTCAGGCAAGCCTAGCTAGGTCACAGGGGGCTGCCAAACGAAACTACCTCTTCCTCATAACCTTTCTACGACCCATTATAACCCAGTATTCAACCTCTTGGCCCTGTGCAAGCTGACCCGCAAGCTCCTCGTCTACCTGTGAGTCGAACGTCTCGAACGTCTC
Organism: Candidatus Martarchaeota archaeon; assembly: GCA_023487445.1. Lineage (GTDB taxonomy): Archaea > Thermoproteota > Thermoprotei_A > Marsarchaeales > Marsarchaeaceae > JAMDBQ01. Next base: position 7,109 of record JAMDBQ010000004.1, read on the forward strand.
AAGATCCATGATCTGATAGGTGCCGCCGGGCAGGACCGCTATCACCTGCCCCACCCGCTTCTCAATCATGGGCACCTCAACCCTTGCGTCAACCGGGCTGACAATGCTCCTCTTGGTTCCGTCGAACACGCCTATGGCCACAATCCTCGCCTTAGCGCTGCCGTGTTTACCCGGCTTGCTCTTTTCAACGCTCACCGTGCGGCAGGGTTCACCGTCTATAAGCAGATATCCTCCCTCTTTGATGTCGCCCAGTTCAACGGGTTTACTCATCGAAGCTCACCATCTTAGCCGGCTGCATTGACTTATATGAATTGCGGAAGAAGCGTCGCCCAGACTGGTTGACTCCCCGCTGCGGCTGAGTGGGTGTGAAGGAATAGGCGCCCCACATCTTCACAAGCGGTGTTCGACGCAGGCACGCTTAATAGTGGATCGTTCCGGCTACGTAACCATGGCTGTGTTCGCAGTTGTATCCAATCTTTCAAAGGAGGCTTCGCACGCGGCTTCGGAGTTCTGCGCCGAACTTTCGAAGCGCGGCTTAAGTTACGTCAGTGGGATACCCCTTACATCACTGGGAGACCACGAACTAACCAGCTGTGACACGGTGTTCACTTTCGGAGGGGATGGCACGATTCTTCGCGCTGCCGCAAGGTTCAGTCAGGCGTCGCCGCTTATAGTGGGTGTGAACTATGGGAGGCTTGGCTTCCTCGCCGAGGTGGAGCGGGGCTCAGCTATAAACGCGTTAGAGGCGATTTTGAAGGGAGAAGAGAGGTTCTACGTGGTGCAGCGGCTCGTGGGGTTGGCAGCCGCCGAGGGGGCAGGCGGAAGATCCGTAGCTAGCCCGCCGTGCACGAACGAGATCATGGTGTCGCCCACCTCTCCTTCAAGGCTGCTCACACTCGAAGTGGATGTACAAGATACGCTGAGCTATAGGGGGAGGCTCGACGCCCTGATAGTGTCGACAGCCTTGGGCTCAACCGCCTACTCGCTTTCCGCGGGCGGACCCGTAGTGGACCCTAGTAGCAGGGCGGTCCTCCTAACCCCGGTTGCGCCGATCAACATGGCGCTCAGACCCATGGTGATAGACAACTCGAAAACCGTAACCGTGACCAACCGCGGCTCGGCCGACGCCCTGCTCTTCAGCGACGGAGTGCAGTGGGGGAAGCTCTCCCCCGGCGACGCGGTTGAAATATCTAAGCACACCCACCCCCTCAGGCTCTACCGCACCGAGAACAACATACTCGAAAAGCTCTTCAGGCGCAGGCTCACTTAGCTCTGCTTCGATAATTCGTGAACGCCTAGGCGGTAGGCGTGCACCCGATCGGAGCCTAGCCTAACACGAACAAAGTAAAAACACAATCAAATCTGAGATGAGTTCAAAGCATTAGAACGTTAAAATTAAACCTAAAAGCGGACGACGACTTATGCTTGGGGTTGTAGTGTTGTCCTCTTTTAAGTCGAGGTGGCTGGGGGCTTCCCGAGGGAGCCTGCATTCGGAGGTCACGGTACTCGACACAGCGGCGATCACGGCGGGCTTCGCCCCCGCGTCCTCAGCGAACTACACTACACCCAAGGTGGTGGAGGAGCTTCGGAAATTCTCGGTTGACTGGGAGTCGTGGGTAGGTTCGGTGAATGTAAGGGTTGTCGAGCCGTCTTCCGGCTCGGTTAGAGCCGTCTCAAACGCCGCGTCAGCTTCAGGGGACTCGGCTGCGATGTCGCCCGCCGACATCGGGGTTGTGGCACTCGCATACGATCTCCACGTGCAGGGAGTTGACCCCGTGGTTGTAACCGATGACTACGCTGTTTCGAACGTGTGTGAGTGGATGGGTATCCGCCACTGGCGTGCTACGCTCTCCAAGCCCGTGTTCAGAAAACTCAGGTGGATCTGGTTCTGTCCTACATGTTCGAAGAGATACGCTGCAGCCGAGGCGCAGGCGGCTGAGCGGGTGTGTGAAGCATGTGGCTCGAAGCTCAAGAGGAGAAGCGTGGGCGGCGGCAGACGCTGATTCTTCTGCAGTACGGGGCGAGTCCGCTGCTTTCCGCAGCGGAGGCAAGGTCGTTCATGGAATATTCTGGCGGGAAAGCCGTAAGGGAGTCTTCGCAGCATATGGTTTTGGACGGCGCGGCTCCCCGTGTACTTGGGAAGTTTGTGTTCGGGTCGATTCTCAGGGTATGTGAGGAACTGCCGAGCGGTTCCCCCGGGTATCCGGAGTTCGATCCCTACCCCCTGTACGAGTTCAGGGATAGGGCGGTTTACTGGACTGTGTATTCGCTCAATACCTCTGAAGAAGAGGCGGAGAAGGTAAAGGAAACAGTTTCATCATCACTTAAGAATCACAGACGTAAATCAGTGTACGTTTATCCCACCACGACGGGTTCAGATGAAGGCGGTGTGAGCGTGACCCGGGCTCTGAGAAACCTCGGTGAAGACCGGGGGTTCGAGCTTGTGCTCGAGAAACATTCGGGGAGGCTTCATGTCTGGAGAACCCTGCGCTGGCTCGACCTAAGAGGCTTTAGAGAAAGAGACCTTTCTCGTCCCGCGCAGGACTCCTCGGTGAGCATGCCTCCCGCACTCGCGAGGACTCTTCTCAACATCGCTTTGTCGAAGAATCTTCGCACCGTGCTCGACCCGTTCTGCGGAACGGGCACGATCTTGGTTGAAGCCGCGTACGCAGGCGCCGCGCCCACGGGCGTTGACTCAGATCCCGCACGGGTTGAGATGGCTACCCGTAACCTGAAGTGGGCCGAGTCCAAGCTGGGCCGGATGCAGTGGAGGGTTGTCCGCGCCGACGCAAGAAGGCTCGGCGTAACCTTGGGGGGAAGCGTGTTCGACGCGGTGGTAACCGAGCCCCCATTCGGTCCTCCTCTTACTGGTCCGGTGCCTGAGCACAGGGCTCGCAGGCTTGTGGAGGGGCTTATCCCGCTCTACGAGTCGTTCATGAAATCGGCTTCTGGAGTTCTGAGGGTAGGCGGTAGACTCGTGATGACCTTTCCCAGGTTCAGGGTGTCGGGTGGAGGAGAAATTGGAGTGGGAGAGCTGAAGCGTCTGGGCGAGGAGGCCGGGCTCGACTGGGACAGGGGGAGAATGGGTGTTTCCGCTGTGGCGTGGAACGGCGGAGGATGGATAGAGCGCGATGTTGGCTGCTGGATAAAGCCTGAATAAAGCCTATGCGCATATTTACGCTTGGCTGGGGTAGCCGCGATGCTAGGAGGACCTTTGGGGCTACGCTCTTCGCTGACGGAAATCCCTATAAACAGGGGTGAACAAATTCAGGGTGACGACACTTGCCGCTAAGACCTGGAAGATGCTACAGGAGAATAGACACCCCGCCGTACACTCGGAAGGAGTACGCTCCGGGTTCACCAAATTCCAAGATAACCAAGTTTGACCTAGGCAATTCTAAGACGGCTTTCCCGTATACGCTTGACCTCGTGGTGACTCAGACCGGCCAGATCAGGCACAACTCGCTTGAGTCGAGCAGGATGGCGATCCACAAGATTCTCTCCGGCCTTGGCGAAGATAACTACCACTTTAAGATAAGGAAGTACCCCCACCAGATACTCAGGGAGAACAAGATGATGGCGTTTGCGGGAGCCGACCGAATGCAGCAGGGGATGCGCCTGTCCTTCGGGAAACCCACGGGACTAGCCGCCCGGGTTAAAAAGGGCGACGTGATATTCTCGATAGGCGTAGGTGAGTCGGGTGTGGAACCGGCGAAAAAGGCGCTTCGAATAGCCCAGGCCAAGTTTCCGTTGGACACCCTGATAATCCTTGGTTCACCCGGAAAACACAATGGCATCCATGCTGAAGCTGAGGTTGGAGCTCAGTCCCAGGCGCAGACAGACACAGGAGCCGACGGTAGTGCATCAGGTGGCAGCGCACCCGCTTCCAAGCAGGCTTGAAAGAGACTACGACTTCGAGCTTGAACGCGTGGCCCGCTGGGTGAGTTCCGGCGAGTTTCGGCGTGTCCTCATTCAGTCGGCGCCCGGCCTCACCCATTACCTAGGGGACGTGCGAAGATGGCTTGAAGCTGAGACCGGCGCCTCGGTAGTTGTTGACGGTAGGGGCAGGTTCGGGGGATGCGACGTACATGCATCCCCGCCTGGGGTGGGCGTGGATGCTGTGGTTCACTTCGGACACACGGGATTTGTTGACGTGGGCTACCCCATCCTCTACGTGCCCTGCCACAGCAGGCTGAGCTTAGAGCCGGTTTACGAAATGGTTTCCTCGATCCTCACGGGTTTCCCAACGGTGGGGTTGGAAGCTTCGGTGCAGCATGTGAAAACCCTTCCGGGCCTTAGAGCCTTCCTCGAAGCGCGTGGTAAACGCGTTCTCGTAGGGGAACCGGGTAGGAGGGGGGCTTACCCCGGGCAGGTTGTGGGCTGCGACTACTATGCCGGTATCAGAGTTGACCCCCGGGTTGACGCCCACGTGGTGGTGTCGGGGGGAGTGTTCCACTCGCTTGGGCTTGCGCTAAGCGTGGATAAGCCCGTTCTCCACGTGGAGCCTTACACCCGGCGAGTTGAGTGGGTTCCCCGCTCTGAGGTTGACAGGGTGAACAGGGTGAGGGGTTACGCGGCGTATACCCTGATGAACGCGAGAAGGGTTGCGGTGGTTGACACACCTATACTTGGTCAGCACACCGACGGAGTCGCCGAGGACGTCGCAAAACTCATAAGGGAGAAAAACCACAGTGAGGATGTGGATGTTTTCTCCGTTGAAGTGTTTTCAAACGAGTTTCTGATCCACCTTAAAGAGATGGGCTACGAAGTCGCGGTGACCTCGGCGTGCACCAGGTTCGCCACAGACGACTACGACAGGAGCCCGCTGCCGGTATTCGAAGCACGCGAGGTTATGAGGCTGTACAGATCAGGTCTGAACGTGGATAGAGGAGTTGTCATGCTTCAGTGAGCCAGATTGTTACCCCGGGTGAAACCGTGGGCGTGGCAGAAGAGTACGTCCCCGGCGAAAACGTGGTCGAGGACAACGGAGTGCTCCGTTCACTAGTGGTGGGTAGAGTCGAGAGAGATGACCAGCGCCACGCGATCAGGATTGCCAAACTCGTGCCCGAATTAGCCCTACCGAGGAAGGGTGGTCTGGTGTACGCGGTGGCGACCGACGTTAAACCCAAGATGGTCACTGTCGACATCGTGAGTGTGGATGACAAGCCGCTTTCGAACTCTTTTCTTGGGCTTATCCCGGTATCCATGATTGATGAGAGGAGGGTTGAGTCGGCGGAGGAGTGCTTTGTCTCAGGGGACGTGGTTTTGTGCAGGGTGATGAGCGATAAGGCTCCATACGTTCTCACCACAAAGGGCCAGGAGCTGGGCGTGGTGAAGGCCAAGTGCAGGGAGTGCGGTGAGGAGCTTTACCGTAGTGGAGGGATGCTCGTGTGCCTTACAAGGGGCCACCGCGACACGAGAAAGATGAGCTCGGGGTTCGCGCTTGTGACAGACCGCAAACCCGTTTATGACCAGGGCCAGAGCCAAGGCAGGGGGCGCATCCAAGGTCGTGG
>JAMDBQ010000022.1 GCA_023487445.1 Candidatus Martarchaeota archaeon
AGGCTTGGTAGATGGCCCTGCCGTATCTATCCTGAAAGCCGGTTACCCCAGCGCGGACAGCGATCACTGATCCCTGAAGCCGCGTCTTCCGCGTCTTCCGGATCCCTGGCCAGACCAGCCTCTCCCCTCCGATGCATGGCCAGACCCCCTTCTACCACGGTGTCTGCCTCCCCATCCACCGCGTCGACCGCCACCTCCCCCGCCTCCGCCGCCGAATGATCCGCCTGGGTGAGGCTCCTCCCTAGGTTCGCCTCTGGGGGGATTTGGAAAACTCGACTTGATTTCGTTAACCCTCGCCTCAAACTGGGCTCTCAGGCTCTTTGAGATATCTTCGCCGCCATAGAAGTCAACCCTCGCCGCGATGCTCAGCTTCCCCGCGTAGCTACGCGCAATCTTCCCCCTCTGCCACCGCGGAGCCGAATGGATGAGGGGGTCCTGGAAAATCACTCCGTGCTTGGGCGGTTTGGCGCCCCTGCGAATCGCCCTGAACAGGGCTTTCTCGGCCCCGAGCACCTGCACCGTGCTCGACGGGAACTTGGCGAGGCGTTCAAGGTCTCCGGCTGACGCTATCAGTCTTGCGCCGAGGACTGCGCCGGCCATACCAGTAAGGTTCGGTGCTACCTCGTTCATGAGGTTCTCGATGTAACCGGTGAGCCTGTTTCTAAGGCTGTAAAGCTGGTAAACCGCCTGAGACATAACCCTGATCGGCTCGAAGTCTTCCTCGGAAAGTTCTCCTCCTATCGAGTCCGACGCCATCTGAGCTATTCTGGCGCTTGTTTCAGCGGGGAAGTCAAGACCCCGAACAGCCTCCTCTGTGAAATTGGCACGTAGTCCAAGCGTGGAAACGGCTCTAAGGTAGCTTGCGTTATCCTCCAGGACCTCGCCTAGTTCGGGGAAATGCAGGCCGTACCACTCCCTTATCCGTGAGGCGAAGATGTTCAGTGTTTTGTCGAATTCGTCAACGGCGTTAACCGCCTGCGCCACTATCTTGTCCTTTCTACCCGACTGCTCAGCCACACCCTTCCTAGTAGACCCCAGCGCCTGCTTCCTCACCGCCTCCCGCGCCTCGGCAAGAGACATGCCCAGAGACTCTGAGAAGGCCTCGTCGGAGTAGATTGACCCGCCCACGGATTCGGGTTGCACGAGTTCAGCGTATTTTGACATCTCGGGCTCAGTCGTGAGAAGCCTGTCGACGCCCATCGACCTCGCCCTGTCCAGAAGCTGGGTTAAAGCCGCATCCTCATCGCCTGCTCTCCTAGCCGCAGCCAAGACCTTGCCATCTTTATCCACGACGAATACGCCGTAAACCGTAGAAGCGAGATAAGCCTCCATGTACTAACCACTTCCCGCGCCCTATTTATCCGTATCCTAGGCGATAAAACTGGGACGGATTCGCACCAGAACCCATTAGGCTAGGCGACTCCCAATGAGGAGAAGAGGAATCAGGCTTTACGCTAGAATCTTCTGAAGGACCCGAAATCAGAGCCTTCGCGCCTGTACACCAGCCTCTTAAAGTAGATGGCTCTCTTCCTGATGCGTGGAACAGAAGAGCGCCTGGGCTTGGGTTCAACCTTCGGAGTAGAAGACCTGACTTTACCCGCTTTGGTTAGTGAGCCGTGGCTTGGCATAACCTTAGTGTCTCCGCTATAAGCGAATTTAAGGGTTGTGGGTGACCCAGGTGCCAACTACGTGTACTGAGGGGTGGCTCCGCAACCAGCTTCCTTAATACCCATATGCCAGTGAGTCATGGCAAAATTCATATCGAGTGATGGATTGGCGTACACCCTTGGGTTTCAACGCTGTGGATAGGATGGGGGTCGGTGGGGGCGGGGTCCGACGCAGACACATTCTCCACCTCGCAGTGTACGCGCTTGCGCTAAAGGCGGCGATAGTGGCTGTTCTGCTCGCATCCTCGCATGGCAGCGTCGGGTTCCTCTCCGTGCTTGGCTCACGATGGGACAGCCTGAACCTCGTTGAAATAGCTGAGAAGGGCTACCCGCACTCAGCGGGTTCACAGCTCTACGCGTTCTCACCTGTTTACCCCGCGCTGATACGTCTCACCGCCTACCTAGTACGTTCATATCCTCTTGCGGGGATCGTCGTCACCAATTTAATCGGGTTCGCGGCGTCAGTCACCTTTCTCTACTTGATGGGTTACGAGGCGGCTGTGCTTTCCACCGTATTCCCCACGTTCGCCTACTACTCGACAGCCGCCTACTCCGATGTGTTCACACTGGTATTCGTAGCCGCCGCACTACTATACGTAAAGAGAAACAGTTTCCTCCTTGCCGGGGTGTGCTATGCAGTCGCCTGCCTGAACACCTACAGCCTCATCCTGGCGGGGGCGGCTATCCTGGTTTACGCCTTAACCCGCACCGAGAAGCCCGTGTTGAACGCCACGCTCTACGCCCTCCCCGTGGCGGTCGCAGGCGGCTCGATTCTCGCCGGATACTACCTATCTACTGGAAGCGCGTTCACCTGGTTCCGCCTCGAGAGCGCCGTGTGGGGGGCGCACCTAGTCACTCCTATCTACCAGGCTGAGTGGCTGCTGAACCTCAACGGTTCAGGGTGGTTCACCGCCCAGGTCTGGCAGGTGCTGGGGATCCAGCTTACGCCCGTGTACTGGCTGGTTCGAAACATGGTGTTCGAAGCCTTCTACTTTCTGGGGGTCTACCTGCTTGCGCGTGGCCGCGGCGGCGTAAACAAGCTCTGGGCGGGTTACTGCGCCCTTGTGTCGATTCCCCTTCTATTCGTGGTTGGCACCCCCGCGGCGTCGATACCCAGGCTACTACTTCCCGCATTCCCGGTTTTCTACCCCTACGCCCAGAAGATAGGTTTGAACGGCATCAGATTCACTGCTTACCTTGCGGCGTGTGTTGCGGCGACGATGGTTATCGCGCTGGTTCAGGCCTACGCATTCTTCGCGTAGTAAGCCACTTGTTTCAGATGCGTCCCAAAAGTCTGCGAAGCTAGAGTTCTTCGCGGTACTCTTCGGCGAGCCTGTCAACTCCGGCTCTTACCATGGCGGGCTGATGCAGCCTCAGACCGTACTCAACAGTGTAGAGCGGGGAAACCCTGCGGTAGAAACTCATTCTACCCGCGAAGTCGGCTTCGGGCCGCGATTTCCCAAACCTCAAGGCCTCCTCGCCCAGGCGTCGATCGAAGAAGAGTCCGGCGTAATCGAACGCGGGGTCGCCCACCATGCAGTCCCCCCAGTCGATCAAACCGATGTTGAACTTTGAGTCGACCAATATGTTTCTCGGGTCGATGTCGCCGTGGATAAACGCCGGCTGAAACCCTGTTATGCCGCCGGGGCCACACCACGCGGATACATCGTCTACCACGAGGCGTCTAAGCGGAGGGGGAATCAGGTGCTCCGCATGGCGCATCATTGAAACCAGTCTGCGCCTCTGCATGGCTTTCCATGAGCCAGGGTTGAACCGTGGGACGCGTCTACCACACTTGACATAGCCTTTGGAGGCGTGAATTCTTTCGAGCATCCGGATGAGTTTAGATGATATCACCGCCATTTCTTCGTCGGTGTATGAGTTGGCGTTTGCAAGTGTTGAACCTGCAACCCGGTTGCACACAAGAATGGGTGGGTGGATGCGTGACCTCGCATTCAGAAGAGCCAGCGGCTGGGGTACGCGGGAGTCGAGCTCACCCCCCAACGCCTGGAGCACGCACGCCTCCTTCGCAAGGTTAGACCAGTTGCGTTTAGTCCTAGGCGTCTTGAGCACGTAGCCGCCGCCGGCGAACACCCAGTTGACCCATCCCCCCTCCACAAGGGTTAGCCGAGACCTGGCAAGATGCGGAAACAGTTTGAACGCCTGTGAGACCAGCCGGCTCGGATCGGGGTGGCGCGCATTCAACGATGAGTCTCCCCGGAGTCCACGCGGCGTTTAACTAAGCCGTCGGCTTCGCCCGCAAATGTTAATCGCGTTGGCTGTTCCACCACGCATCCATTAAGATTCACGCCTTGGGCGGCTGAGGTTATACCGCAACCTAAAAATGCTTACGTTGAAATGTACGCCGAGAGCCGGTGGTAGCGCTTTGGTGAACATAGAAGGATACACGGGCGGGGCGGCTAAAACACTGGTGGAAGCCGGTGCAAACGTGGGGGATAAGATTAGATTAAGTGTCGAGGGTAGGGTTGTGGTTGGAAGACTTATGCCACGTGTGGGCTCGAGCAGTGATATTCTGACCATTAAACTCGACAACGGGTACAACATCGGTGTAAAATCTTCAAAGTGTAAGATAGAGGCTGTGTACCCAGGGAGCCCCTCCGAGCACACCTCCGTCCGTGGTGAAACCCAGAAGGCCGGGCTGATCCGCGGGGATGGATACGTTTCGTTAGTGAGCACGGGTGGGACGATTGCGAGTAGAGTTGAGTACGAAACAGGCGCTGTCAAACCCGCCCTGTCTGCTTCGGAGCTTATACAGATGGTGCCAGAACTGGATGAGTATGCTCGAGTCAGAACACGTGTGCTCATGAGTATTCTAAGCGAGAACATGCGCCCCGCTCTGTGGTCGGAGATAGCCCACGCGGTGTACGAGGAGGTGGGCGGGGGAAGCGACGGCGTAGTGGTGGCCACAGGCACGGACACGATGGGTTATACGGCCGCGGCTCTGAGCTTCGCCCTGAAAGGGGTGGGGGTTCCAATAGTGCTCGTGGGGGCGCAGCGGAGCAGTGACAGGCCGAGCAGCGACGCGTACACCAATCTGGTGAACGCCGTAAGCTTCGCAAAGAGTGGAGCGGCGAGGGGGGTGTTCGTGTGTATGCACTCGGGTGTGTCGGACGGCGAGTCCATGGTAATCGAGGGGGTCAGGGTTAGGAAGTTGCACACGAGCATGCGCTCAGCATTCCAGCCTGTTAACGCTGCACCGTATGCGTTTGTTTCCGGGAAAAGCATCAGCTACGTTCATCCACCAGGTACACGCGGGGTGGATGAACTTGACTTTAAGCCGAATTTCTCCGAGGATGTTTCCCTGATATATTTCTATCCTGGAGTCACCCCCCGCAAAATCAGGAGCATGACCGAGGGCTCGAAGGGTGTGGTTATCGGCGGCACGGGGCTGGGACACGTGGCGTCTGACCTCACAGATACGTTGTCCGAGCTGATTCGTTCGGGCTGCCACGTGTTCATGACTTCCCAGTGTCTGTGGGGGCGGGTGAATATGAACGTGTACACCACGGGGAGACGGCTTTTGGAGGTGGGTGTGGTCCCCCTCGAAGACATGTTGATGGAAACCGCGTATGTTAAGCTGTCCTGGGCCGTGGCGAACTTCGAGTGGGAAAAAGTTCCCTCGGTTATGCGTTCCAACCTTGTGGGTGAAATCTCTGAAAGAAGCGTGTTAACTACCCAGGTGCACAGAAGTGAAGGCTGGACTTGAAATACATCAGCAGCTGAACGTGCCCGGAAAGCTGTTCTGCAGTTGTCCGAGCGACGCACATGCCGCCAAGGTTGACGCCCAGTTTGTAAGGCGGCTCAGAGCTGTCAGGAGCGAAGTCGGCAGAGTCGACGCCGCGGCTCTTTTCGAGGAACACAGGGGAAGGGAGTTTGTCTACCAAGTTTCAAACTCGAGTAGCTGTTTGGTTGAAATGGATGAGGAGCCGCCGCACAGATTGAATGAGGAAGCCCTGGATGTTGCGCTTATGGTGAGCCAACTCCTCGGCTGCAAGCCGGTGGATGAGGTTCAGGTGATGCGTAAACTCGTCATAGACGGCTCAAACACGAGTGGATTCCAGCGCACGGCGCTGATCGCAACCGACGGAGCGCTCGAAGTTGACGGCAAAACCGTGAGAGTCTCCACGGTGTGCTTGGAGGAGGATGCTGCGAAACTGGTTGCCCAAGACGCTGAAAGAGGCGTTGTAACCTACAGCCTGGAAAGGCTCGGGGTACCCCTGGTCGAGATATCCACCATGCCGGACATCACCGGCCCCGAGGAAGCGGAGAAGGTGGCTGCAGCTATAGGTGGGATACTCAGGCGGACGAGGCGTGTTAAAAGAGGGTTGGGGTCAATACGTCAGGACGTCAACGTATCCGCCGACGGAGGCGCAAGGGTTGAGGTGAAGGGCGTGCAGCTACTCAGTCTAGTAGGTAAAGTGATAGAGTCGGAGACGCGTAGGCAAAGCGGGCTGATACAGCTTCGAGATAAACTGCGCTCCCACCCCGGCAAGTTCCTCGCTGACAAACCGGTAAACCTTGGCGAACTGTTCGCGTCCACCAAGTCGAAAATTGTTAGGTCAACTCTCGCCGCGGGTCAGTCGGTGCTCGGAGTCCGCGTCATAGGTTTCAGAGGCGTGTTCGGATTTCAGCTGGGGGAAAACAGGAGGTTTGGCACAGAGCTAGCCGACTACGCAAGACAGCTGGCGGGGGTCGGAGGCTTGCTGCATTCCGATGAGCTACCCGCCTACGGGATATCACAGGACGAGGTGAAGGCTGTAAAGGAGGTGCTGGGGTGCCTCGACGACGACGGCTTCATAATTATCCTGGGCCAAACCACGAGGGCCTCCGCGGCGTTTGAAATCGTGCTGGAAAGGTGCAGAAGGGCGTTCGACGGCCCGCTGGAGGAGACGAGGGCGGCGCTAGCGGACGGCTCAACACGGTTCCTGAGACCTATGCCAGGCGCCGAAAGAATGTATCCGGAGACGGATGTACCGTACGTCGAGATAACCGGGAAAAGGCTTGGAGATGTCAGATCCAAGATTCCGCCGCCGCTTGAGTCTCTTATGGATACACTAGTCAAGGCAGGGGTGAGCGGAGAGCTTGCCCGTCAAGCGGTCAACTCGGATTGGGTCGACGTGATAGAGAAGTCGGTTGCGGCTGATCCTGCAAGCGCCCAGCTTGCATGTGGGCTCCTCGTCCAAGACGTCAAGGAGCTTGCGAGAGACGGGGTGGATCCCGACCAGATCACGGACGAAGACGCCTTGAAGCTCGTTTTAGAGGCCACTTCGAGGAGGATGAGCAGGGACCAGGCTAAACACGCTCTTTCAGCCATGGCCAAAGAGGGTAAGAGTGTTTCCGCGGCGATGTCGGATTCCGTATCGGAAGACGAACTGCAGAAAGTACTCGACGAGATAATCGAGGCGAACGTCGACCTTGTTCTAAGGCGGGGGGAAGACGCAGTGAAACCGCTTATGGGCGACGTAATGAAGAGGTTGAGAGGCAAAGTCTCGGGTGCATGGGTGTCGGAGGCGCTGTCTGAAAAAATAAAGCGCAAAATCCGTGATTCGGACAAGGCTTAGCCCGTGCTCGTGGGCGGTTCAACTATGTCGAGAAGATCCGGCCCCGTACCCATGTATGCAACTCGTATGCCGAGTTCGCTAGAAACCTTTTCAGAGAAGAGTTTGGCTTCCTGAGGTAACGCGCTGAACGACCTGACCCCTTTTGCGGAAGGGAAGAGGGCGTCAATCTTGGTTATGGCGCAGCACGTCGCACCGTTTAACCTGACGCTTTTCTTTGCAAGATCAAAGTCGAACGGCGCGGCCCTACGCGGTCTGCCGGTAACCGTGCCCCTTTCAACCCAGCCTCTTGCTTGGAGTTCCTCCTCTGAAAGCTCGTCTCTTAGAGGGCCGTTGCCAACCCTAGTCACATAGCTTTTGAAGACAACCATGACTTCGTCAACGGTCTTGGGACCGACGCCGATGTCTGAGCAAACCGCCGAGGCGGTTACGTCTTTGCTTGTCACGTAGGGGTAGGTGCCATGGTAAAGAGAAAGAAACGTTCCCTGCGTACCTTCAGCCAGAACCTTGCCGCCCGCCTCGAGCTCTTCGTGGATTGACTCAACTGTGTCGCCGATCATATTCGAAAGCCTCGGGTCTTCAGAACACAGCCTGAGCCTTCTCCCTACTCTCTCTTCCATCGCGGGTCCTGTGCCCGTGCCCGTTGTCGAAATGTTTTTGCTCAGAAATTCACTCGACCTATCCCTTTCTATGTGCCTGGACTCTATCAAACCAGCTTTACCGTCTACAACTATTCTGCCCTCCACGTCCAAGGCGGACACCTCGCTTAGAAGCACGTCGGGGTCAACCAAAACCCCCGGGGAAATAAACAGCCGGGATGCGGGGTTTACGAATGAAGAGGGGATAAGCCTGAGCCTGTAGGTCACGCCGTCTTTCACAACGGTGTGCCCAGCGTTTGGTCCGCCTCCTGCGCGGACGCCTATCTTGGCGTTAACCTTCAGAGAGTGGTAGGCTATAATCTTTCCCTTGCCTTCATCTCCAAAGAATCCGCCTACTATAACATCAACGCCCATTTCGTTGTGTTCACGTCGAGGTAGATATAACCTGATCGAACCTGGAAAGGTGACATGACAAAAGTCGGCCACGGCCAATGTTAATGTGCTATGGTTTCACCCTGGCTAAGCAACTCCTCTCAGGATTGTTTTTGGGGACGCGAGCCTTTTTATAGTTAAATGATTAACCAAGTTGGTGGCGATTCTGGGGCTTGGTCGATTTTTGGATATACTACCCGGCTCTCCAGAACACTGCATGGTGAAGTGATTTGACCGAAACATCAGTAGAAACCGGAAGGGCGCCTGAGGGTGTGGCGCTGAGTAAGGAGGCCCTTGATTTCTTTGGCGGAGATGAATTGCGTGCGCGGGTGTTCATAGAGAAGTATGCCCTGCGCGACGAACAGGGAAAGGTTATCGAAAAGACACCAATAGAAATGTGGCATCGCGTAGCAAGGGAGATTTCAAGCGTTGAAGAGTCGCCTGAAGCCAGGACGGAGTGGGAATCCAAGTTCTATTGGCTTCTCGAGGAGTTCAGATTCATACCCGGGGGAAGGATAATGTTTGGGGCAGGACAGACTAGGAAGTCGACGCTTTTGAACTGCTATGTTATCCCCGTCAAGGAAGACTCTATAGAAGCGATATTTGACTGGTGCAAGGAGGCGGCGAGAACATACAGTTATGGTGGCGGGGTGGGAACAGATGTGAGCGTGCTCAGACCGAAGGGCGCCCCAGTCCACAACAGTGCAATATATTCGACGGGTTCGGTTTCGTTCATGAATGTGATGAGTGAGACCACGGGAACAATCGGTCAGGCGGGCAGGAGGGGTGCTCTAATGATAACGATCCGAGTGGATCACCCCGACATTTTCGACTTCATCAAGGTGAAGAGGGACCTTAGATCGGTGAGATACGCCAACATAAGCGTCAGGGTAACCGATGATTTTATGCGCGCCGTGAAAAACGACGAGGAATTCACGCTTTGGTACGCAAGTGACAAAGCGGGTAAAATAGAGCGCAGAATACGTGCTAGGGACCTCTGGAATGAGCTGGTTGAGTCCGCGCGTGACTGGGCGGAGCCCGGGCTGATCTTCTGGGACGCCGTTAAAAGGGGCTCACCGAGCGAGTACAATGGAATGAATGTTCTGACTACCAACCCATGCTCGGAGCAGCCGCTTCAACCCTACGGTGCGTGTGACCTCGGAAACATCAATCTCTCCGCCTTCGTGAAAGACGCGTTCACCGCGAATCCTTCAGTTGACTGGGATGGCCTCGAGAGGGCGGTTCGGTACTCTGTAAGATTCCTGGACAACGTGCTCACCTACAACGACGCTCGGCATCCGCTTAAGGCTCAGGCCGAAGCCAGCTCCTCCAGCAGGAGGATAGGCGTTGGATTCACGGGGCTGGCTGACATGCTTGCGAAACTTTGCGTGAAATATGACTCTGACTCTGCGATAGAATTCGTCGACGAATTATTCGACAGAATCAAGAGTATCGCGTACGATGAAAGCGTTGAACTCGCAAAAGAAAAGGGGCCGTTTCCCTTGTTTGACGCTGTAAAACATCTTTCTATGCCTTTCATCCAAAGTCTGGATGAGAACCTGCGGTCCAAGATTGCGGAACACGGACTGAGAAACGTCGCCATCTTGACCGTGCCCCCCGTTGGCAGCGGCTCCGTTTTGGCGGGTACGTCCAGCGGGATAGAGCCCATATTCGCGTTCAGCTATACGCGGCGTTCAGAGTCGCTTAGCAAGGAAGTTTTCAAGGTGTATCACCCCCTTGTTAAGGAGTACATCGAGAAGTTTGGGTTGTCAGACGAATCGCAGCTGCCAGACTTCTTTGTGCCGGCGCACCGAATTAAGCCTGAGTTCAGGGTGAGGCTTCAGGCGACGATACAGAAGCATATCGACAGCGCGATTTCATCGACCGTAAACCTCCCGAGCGAGGCTTCTGTTGACGATGTTTCGAAGATATACTTCCAGGCGTGGGAGGCTGGGTGTAAGGGTATAACGGTGTATAGGGAGGGTTCGCGCGAGGGCATACTCATAAGCGAGGAGGCCGCTGCGCAGGATGAGAAGAAACTCACTGAGCCCGAGGAGAGACCCAGGGTTCTCTGGGGTCAGACAATCAAGATGCGTCTTCCGCAGGGTTGGATATACGTCACGGTGAACAAGGATCATAAAGGGCTCGTCAAGGAGGTTTTCGTGAATCTTGGCGTCGTCGTTCCACAGCGACAT
>JAMDBQ010000014.1 GCA_023487445.1 Candidatus Martarchaeota archaeon
CTGCACCACTTAAATTTACCAGAACTATTCATGCCTCGGTACACGGAGCGCAGGTGATGCGGATGAGGCTGACGAGGATGAGGGGCTTATCCGGACACCATCCCCTCAACCCCCAAAAGATTAAAGAGTAAACACTAAGCTTTGTTGAACGTAGCTTTCCGCAAATGCTAATACGTTGCTTATCGATTATTTTTTAGTGTATGCCTTTCGTGAGCAAACTGGAGATCTACGGTTTTCGTACGATTGAACACTCAGAAGGTTGTATTCCACGTGAACTACCCCCTTGCGGACGGGTACTTCCCCCCGAAACCCCATAAGGTTAAAAAGTTTAGCGTGGAAACCGTGTTCACCCTTTGGATTCTTGTTTCAGCTGCCTTATGAGCGGCCCGAAGTCTCTGATCGACCACTCCTGAGACGCCCTGCCCTCGAAGGGCTCTCTCTAGGCAGACCTTCAGCGCGGTGTCACGAAATATGATTTCAACCCGGTTCCCCTTCCTAGCATTCTCAATGGCCAGCGCGACTATCTGCAGGTCTGCACGTTCCACCGCGTGTTCAGGCTTCCGGCCTTGTCAGCTATGCACATTCTGACTCTGTCAACGATGTTTGATACGAGGCTGTCTGTATAGTCGGGATGTTTGGTCTCCACCGCTCCGCTGCTGAACAGTTTCTCTATCCTAGCGGCGGAGCCGTCGAATCCAATGGATCTCGGCTCGGTCACGGTCTCCTCGTACACCCTCGGAGGAGCGATTGCAGGAGGGCCGGAACGAAGATACTTTTCGAGGGCCACGAGTACTCCTCGGCGATCTGCCTCAATCAGGAGGCTGCTATCGACGACTCGGAAAGTCGACATACTCGAGAGATTGCGGAGTGATCGAGTCTATGTCGCTGAGAAGTAGTTCGACCTCATACCTCGTGACCCCCAACTCCCTCGCTATCAGTTGCGCCGTAGTCCTATCTCGCTTGTACACGTCGTACAGTTCGACGAATTTGGCGAACGCCTGCAAACCGTGGCGTCCGATGAACATCCGCCCCGCAGGTGTATGGGCGGCGTCGAAGGCGAGGATATTCCTAGGCGTCAGCTTGCATTCTTCAATGTTCGCCGTGTTCTCGATTCGGAAGACGAAATCTGGCACCCGCATCAATTCGACCCTGCCCGCTTTCTCCTTGGTCACGAGACCGGCCTGGAAGAATTCCGTCAGCAGTTTGTAGACAGTCGACCTCGGAATACCGAGGTGTTTCCGTATCTCTTCCGGCGTGGCCTTGCCCTTCGCCGCTATATACGCCAGAATTTGAGCGCTTGGTCCGTGAAATGCCGGGAAGAGACGCTCTAGGGCTTCGGGGCGTTCCACTGTAATTCCATATTCCATAGAATAGAGACTCATTTAAGCCTTTCCGAACTCGTTCACTGAAGGTGGTACCTCCACTATCACCTCTCCGTCCGGCAGGGAAGCCACGAACCCGAAGTTTTGAGAAGAAAGCCTTTGCTCAAACTTTTGTAAACACCTGAACTATCCCATGTGTTCCGTTTTACACTACTGCAGTGTCCTACGGTAGAAGTTCAGTACTCTTTGCCACGCCTCCGCCGCGGCTTCTGGTCGATAGGTGGCTTTGCTCGTGTCGTTGAAGAAGGCGTGGGGGGCGCCGGGATATATCCTCATCTCGAAATCCTTTTTGTAGCGCACCATTGCGTCAACCAAGTCTTTGAGCCCGGCGTTTATCCTGGCGTCTTCTCCTCCATATATTCCGAGAACAGGCCCGGCGACGTGTTCGACCAGGTCGACTGGCTCAGGGTTCTGGCCGTAGAATATGACGCAGCCATCGATGGGCGTGGCACATGCAAGCTTGATCGACATCCCTCCCCCAAAGCAGAATCCAACCGATCCCAGCTTGGTGACTTCGCTGAGAGACCTGACGTGTTTGGCTACCTGAACCAGGTCGGCTGTCATCTTGTCGTATGGTAGCCCGCCGAACATGAGACGCATCACCTTCCTTATTCGGTCGGCTCTGTCAGTTGGGAGCTTGGCGAGCTCAGCCTCCACCTGGGCGGGGTCACGTGACTTCGAGGAATCCATCGTGGACATCAGCCCGAACATCTCGGAAACAGCTGCTGGCGTCATAACGGCGGCGAGTTCTGGCCTAGACATCAGGTTGGGCGCAACCGCAAGGTACCCCTGCTGCGCGAACCGGTCGGCTATGTCCCTAGTGTGGTCGACGAGGCCGAAGATTTCGTGTATCACTATCACGGCGGGGTAGCGCCCGGTCTTCGCGGGTCTGGACACGTATGCCTTGAGATCGCAGTCAGAACCCTTCAGCGTGGTTTCTTGCCCTTTTCTCGGTGTAGACAAAGTCGGTCCAATCTTTTAGCTGTCTTAATATTTAAGGATTAAATCTTTTTACCTCGGCGCAGATCGCCGTCGACAAACACCTTCCTCACAGGTCCTCGTAATGGTGGAGCCACCTGGTTCAGCAAGATTTTTAACTACCGAGATATTAACTCGTTAACTATCCATCATGGTTCAGTACAAATGGGTTGCGCTATCCAACACCACTCTTGGCGTACTCATGGCTTCGATCAACGGCACGATCACTCTGATCTCGCTGCCGGCGATTTTCAGGGGCATACAGATCAACCCGCTGACATCTTTCCAGTACCTGCTCTGGATACTCTTCGGGTACAGCGTTGTGACGGCAACTCTACTCGTGACGTTCGGAAGAATATCGGACATGTATGGCAGGGTCAAATTCTACAATATCGGTTTCATGATATTCACATTGGGCTCGGTGCTACTGTATCTCACCCCCGGGAAAGGAGACTTCGCAGCGAATTACCTGATTGTTTTCAGGATAGTACAGGGAATAGGGGGCGCCTTCCTGTTTTCGAACAGCGCCGCGATACTCACCGACGCCTTCCCCTATAACGAGCGCGGAAAGGCTCTTGGGTTAAACCAGGTGGCCGCACTCGTGGGGTCGCTCGCAGGCCTGATACTCGGAGGCGTGCTCTCCGCGCTCAACTGGAGGTACGTTTTCCTGGTCAGCGTACCCGTAGGCGTGGTGGGAACAGTGTGGTCATACGCCAAGTTGAAGGAGCTGGCAACCATCAGGAAAGACCAGAAGATAGACGTGTACGGTAACACGGCTTTCGCGGCGGGCCTCACGCTTCTCCTAGTCGCCGTGACCTACGGGCTTTTACCCTACGGCTCTTCTAGCACTGGCTGGGGCAGCCCGTGGGTGATAAGCGGCATGGTCGCGGGTGTGGCGCTGCTTGCAGCCTTCCCATTTATCGAGTCACGCGTAGAGGACCCTATGTTCAGGCTTGAACTTTTCAAGCGCAGGATATTCACCGCAGCAAACTTCGCGGGTCTTCTAGGATCGATTGGGCGGGGTGGAGTTATGCTGATGCTGATAATCATGCTTCAGGGGATTTGGCTGCCGCTGCATGGCTACAGTTATTCCTCGACGCCGTTTTGGGCTGGGATATACATGCTTCCAATGATGATGGGGTTCGTGGTCATGGGTCCCCTGAGCGGCTACCTGTCAGACAAATACGGTGCAAGGCTCCTCGCCACCCTCGGCATGGTGATAGTGGGTTCAGCGTTCTTCGCGCTTTCCACGCTCTCCTACAACTTCTACTACCCCAAGTTCGCGGTGATACTCTTCGTCATGGGGATGGGGAGCGGAATGTTTGCTTCGCCCAACACCGCGTCCATCATGAACTCGGTTCCACCAGAACACAGGGGTGCCGCCTCGGGAATGCGCGCGACTCTCCAGAACACCGGGCAGACCATCAGCCTCGCAATATTCTTCACGATAGTGTTGGAGGAGCTGGCGGGTTCCCTTCCCCACGCGCTTTCCGCCGCAGTTGTGAGCGCGGGTGCGCCCACCACGCTCGCCTACCTCTTCTCCAAGATACCTCCCACGGGGGCTCTGTTCGCGGCGTTCCTCGGCTACAACCCGGTGTCTTCAATACTCTCCCAGCTACCGGCGTCGCAGGTGAGCCAGCTGAGTTCCTCCACCCTGGCCACTCTCACGGGTACACACTGGTTCCCCACCGTGATAGCCGGACCTTTTATGAGTGCCCTAGGGGCGTCGTTCTATATCGGGGCGGGGATCTCGCTTGTCGCCGCTGTCTCGTCGGCTCTCAGAGGCAGAGTATATATCTACGACACCGAAAAGGAAATTACGGCGCAGGCCAACCCGCCGAATGTTAAGATGCCTCAGGTAACTCGGGCAGGCGACTCTGCTAAAGAGCGTAAACAGGTGTCCGGAGGTGGAGACAGTTGACGCAGAGAACATTCAGCTCAACGGACGCCTGGAGGACGCTCTCGGACACAGCCAAGAAGATGGTTAAGGCTGTGGGGCTAGAGGTCTCCAAGGCTGGGGTGACGCTTGTGGAGGTCAAGATGATGCGCCTGCTTGAACAGGAAGGTAGGATCCCTATGACCCGGATAGCCCTCGAACTCATGATGACTCCGGCGGGGGCAACCATGGTTGCCGACAGGCTGGAGAGGCGTGGATTCGTTAGGCGGGTCCGAAGCTCAGACGACCGGAGAATGGTTTACGTGGAGCTCACACGCAGAGGATCGGATAGGCTCAGATTGGCCACTGGCCTGCATAACTCGTACATGGAGCGGCTCTTCGGCGGACTTACGCAGTCGGAGGTGAAGTCGCTCACAGAAATCCTGTCGAAGATCGACGGCTTGATTGACTCGGTTTAACCCTGAGCCGCCGGACGCACTCTCGTGTTAGGGTAAGTCGTCCAACGGGTTAAACCGCAGGCCGATTAATCGTCGGGTGTGTTCCACGTTTAGATCGTATCATCCGGGGAAATCAGAGTGGGCTGGGGAGGGCAGGTTTCAGGGTACTTTATGCCTGCGCCGGTGTTGAGCGCTACTACTCTGTCACCCGTCTCTATCCAGTTGGATTCACGTAGCTTCTTGGCGGCTGCTATCACCGCGGCACCCTCTGGGCACATGAACACCCCCTCAAGCCTCCCCGCCTGCCTCTGCGCGTCAAGTATCTCCTGATCTGAGACCGAGACTGCGCAGCCGTCGGTTTTGTAAACCGCATCCAGTATGAGGAAGTCTGCCAGAGGCTTGGCAACATTGATGCCGAAGGCCACGGTGCTGGGGTTGGGCCACGGCTCACACTCTTTGAGGCGCTTCTCCCAAGCCTTTACCACCGGGGAACATCCTTCAGACTGCACCGCCACCAGCCTAGGCGGCTTGGAGCTAACCCAGTCCAGCTGGAGAAGCTCCTGGTAAGCCTTGTAGATACCGATCAAGCCTACTCCTCCACCCGTGGGGTACAGGACCACGTCGGGGCTTTGCCAGAGCAGCTGCTCGAATATCTCCAAGCCCATGGTTTTCTTGCCCTCCACCCTGTATGGTTCCCTGAACGTGGATGCGTCGAAGAATCCATGGGACTGCGAGCTCCTCCCCACCACCTTGGCGGCGTCGCCGATCAAGCCGTCGACCAGGTAGAGCTTCGCGCCTAAGGCTGCGCACTCTGACATCGTGACTTTGGGTGCGTCCTTGGGCATAACGATATGGGCGTCTATTCCCGCCTTGGAGCAGTAGGCTGCCCACGCCGCCCCTGCGTTCCCGTTCGTGGGCATGGCTATCTTCGATATGTTGAGCTCCTTCGCCTTCGAGACGCCCACAGCCGCGCCTCTCGCCTTAAATGTTCCTGTTGGAAGAACTCCCTCATCCTTGATGAACAGGCCGTTCACGCCGACTTCAGCCCCCAGCCTCGACGCCTGGATCAGCGGGGTGAAACCTTCCCCCAACGACACTATGTTAGATGAGTCATACACCGGGAGTAACTCGTGGTACCTCCAGACCGAGCGCTGCCTGCCCTCGACGCTGTCCTTGCGTACACGGGACGCCGCGGCGTCAAGGTCGTACATAGCTAGAAGAGGGGAGCCGCACTCACACACGGTGTTAACCCTTCTAGGGTCGTGGAGGGAGGAGCACTTGGGACACGCGAGTGATTCAAGGTAGGAGAAACGCTGGTCCATGCAGATGACATCCTCAAGCGGAATAATAGCCTTCCCGTAGACAAAACCTCCGGGGGTCTCAGGCGTGGACTAGGCGTATCCATCCAGAAGCGGGCCGATCACTACTACTTTAGGCGACACGTTCCACGCATTCCGCATTGATCAAGCAGTTGTTGTGGTGGAGGTGGTCCGGCGATCACTCTGTAGCGGCGGGTATCTCGATCTCCCTTTTCTCCAGCCGGCTCATTACTCCCCACACATAGAACACTATGTCCACCAACACGAGCACTAGTATGTCGTAGGGGTAGGGGATGACTCCGAGCCCGCCCGTGGGTTTACCCCCCACGTACGACATCACCATTATGAATATGAGGAACACGGGGAACCATATCCCGCTTTTGATGTGCTGTGAACCCAGCTTCTGCGTGTAGTGATAGTAAGCGTAGATAACGGTTCCCGCAAGCGTGGCGGTGAGCGCGTAGCCCGCAACCGGCCAAGTCGCCCAATAGATTAAGAGCGAGGAGGCCACGAACGCCACGAACGACCATGCGCGCGCTGCGGGTAGCTTGAACGGTCTTTCGGCGTCTGCGTAGAGTGTTCTGAGTGCGGGCAAGGAGACTGCTGCAAGCGCGAAGTTGGCTGAAGCTGCTACAACCACGAAGTCTACGAGTGTGACCCAGCTGGGGTAAGGCACCATGAACAACACCCCCAAGATGAATGTGAGTATCAAAGCATTCCACGGGGCGCCTCTTCGTGTTATCCTGGTGAATACAGAGGGGAAGGTCTTCATTTCGGAGAATCCGTATATGATTCTTGCTCCGCCGGTTAAGTAGAGTCCCAGCGTGCCCGCTGGCGAATATATCGCGGTCACAAGTAAAATGATCACCCACGCCGAAAGTAGTGCTGCCAGCGTGCCCGTGACGGATGCGGCACCCGCTTTGAAGAGGGTGGCGTATGGTGATCCGAGGGAAGCTATAGAAGACCAGTCGCCGGGGGTTATTCCTAGCTTCGACCAGTTGATCGCCCCCACAAACGAGGCTGAGGCAAGCACGTAGACCACGCTTTGAATCAGAAGCGTCGCGATCACCGCCCGTGGAACATTGCGCTGGGGGTCCTTGATCTCCCCCGCCATGTCGGCGACCTGCCTGTATCCGCCGTAGGAAAACAGTATGCCAGTTGCGGGGATAGCGATGACTATGCCCGACAAGCCGAACGGGGCAAATCCTCCGTGGTAGGACACGAAGTTGCCGGAGTGAAACAGGAAGGCGAAGGCCAAGACGATCGTTACCAGTGGGACGATAACCTTGAGGAAGGTGAGCGCTGTGTTGAATCTGCCGAGGTAGTTTATCCCCGCGTAGTTCAGGGCCATAAAGAAGAGCATGAGTAGTATGGCTACGCCGACGCCTGCAGGTGTAAGCAGCCCCGTAGCCGGGTTGTAAATCCATGGAAGGTAGTAGTAGGCGTATTCCGCGACGGCTACAGCCTCTATCGGGGGTATCATGACAGTCCAGAGGAAGAGCGCCCAGCCACCGAGGAACCCCGCGTACTTGCCATGGCTAAAATAACCGAATCTCGCAGATACGCCTGCGCTGCGTAGCATCGCACCGTACTCCGCGTAGGGTAGGGTTATGATAATAATCATAATTGCGGCGATCAACCAAGAAAGAACTTCTGCGGGACCAGCGTATCCCGATGATGTAGCAGCAGCGAAAAGCCAGCCTGAACCTATCGCACCGCCTACGCCGAACATCACTGCATCGAGTAGAGTCAGCCCGCGTTTCAGCCTAGGCTTCTCAATCATCTCCTTAGTCAGGACTATACATGTATTTAACCATTGTTAGCATTGAACTTCCTCGAAGCAGGATCATATTAATGTAAGGGTTGTACCTATTTCGATGTCAAGCTTGTTTTCTGAACCTTTAAACACGCCGCGGAGGTTCTTCTTCGGTCACCCGCCTCCTCCGTAAAGGCATGGAAGCGTCGGCTCCGCGGATGGTACCGTTTGGCTTTTGAACGTGTGCCCGTTTCTCCTGTGACAAAACAAATGACCAAGTGGCTTGTAACCTGCGCCTGGCCGACGTCGTCGGACATACCCCACCTAGGTAACATGGTGGGTTCAGCGCTGTCCGCTGACGTATTTGCAAGGTACCTGCGACTCGCAGGTGAGGAGGTGGTGTACGTCTCCGGCTCCGACCATCACGGCACCCCCCTCGAGGTTGAAGCCTTGAAGAAGGGAGTGTCCCCTAAGGAACTCGCGGATTCAAACCACGCCAGGATAAGTGAGGTGTTCAAAAAGTGGCTGATCTCCTTCGACAACTACACCACCACGGAGTCTGAGGTGCACAAGCGATTTGTCAGGGAGCACTACATGCGGATCTATTCCCACCCCGGAAACATATTCACCAGAGCTGAGAAGATTCACTATTGCCCGTTCGACAAAAGGTTTCTCCCCGACAGATTCGTCGAAGGCACATGCAGGTTCTGCGGCTTCGGCAACGCCAGGGGAGACCAGTGCGACAACTGTGGCAGGCCACTGGATGCCGAAGACCTAGTTGAGCCGCACTGCGTCATCTGTGGGAGGAGGACGGAGCTCAGGGAGACCACTCAGTGGTTCTTTGACCTTCCAAGATTCAGAGACTACGTCGCCGCCTACCTTGACAGATCGAATCTTTCACCCAACGTGATTAGTTTCTCAAAGGCGTGGTTAAGGGAGGGCCTCAGGCCGAGATCAATAACCCGTGACTCCAAGTGGGGTATACCGGCACCGTTCCCTGGAGCAGAAGGCAAAACGATCTATGTGTGGATGGAGGACGTTCTCGGCTACGTTTCGGCGCTCATAGAATTCTTCGAACGAAGCGGTAACCCCGACGGGTGGAGGGAGTTCTGGTTCGGCAAGGACGCAAAGACTTCATTTTTTATAGGTAAAGATAACATACCTTTCCATAGCATCCTGCTCCCAGCACTCCTCCACGCCTCCGGGGAACCCTACAATGAGCCCAGCCTGATAAGCTCCACAGAGTTCCTTACTTTCAGCGGCCAGAAATTCTCGAAGAGCCGCAGAATAGGCATCTGGTGCGACGAGGCGCTTAGCCTAATGCCAGCCGACTACTGGCGCTATGTTCTGATAGCGCTCAGGCCAGAGGGAAGCGACATAGATCTCAGCTGGGCAAGCATCGAACAAATAGTGAATAACGAGTTAAACGACGCCTTCGGAAACCTCGTGAACAGGACTCTTACGAGCGTGAAGAGGTTCTGCGGCGGAGTTTTCGCGGTCGACTCCTCCACACTTAGGCCGGAGGAAGCGGAGTATCTCAAAGAGATCAATGCGAGACACCTTGACATAGGCACACTATACTCGGAGGCGGAGATCAAGTCGGCGTGTAGAAAGATCCTTGAGCAGGCGACGTCGGCGAACCGTTATCTGAGCTCAACCCAGCCTTGGAGTGTCTACAAAACCGACAAAGCATCCGGTGACAGCATCCTCTACGCCGCGCTCAACGCGGTTAAGCTGATATCGATTGAGCTCCTCCCAATCATACCCGGAGCCGCCCAGGAGTTCCTGCGCCAGGCGGGATTCTTCAGGCGTTCCAAGCCTAGTTGGAGCGACACGGGTCTTGACGCCGATCTCCCGTTACAAGTCGGAGAAGTCAGTCCCGTGTTCTACAAGGTGGATGGCTCCAAGCTCGAGGAGACGCTCGAATCACTGAGGGCCGAAGCCTCCGCCGGCACACGCGCATAGGAACCAATGGAGTTAGCACGTCAACGCCTCATGGGAACACGCGTTGTGAAGAAGCTTAGTCGTACGGTATGTTCGGGGACTCAGACATGATGGAGAATTCCACGCCAGCTGACGACTGATTTATATTACAAAAAGGTTATAGCTACACGTATATACACCCGCCGCCGGAACCTGAAGTGAATCCATGTGTCCACCAACAAAGATAGGTTCCTTGCAACGTTTGAAAGATTTTCAAGAGTAGGGGAATCAGGAGACGGCGTTAACAGGCTCGCGCTGAATGAACACGATTTGAGGGTTAGGAGTGAACTCGCTGAAGAGGCGAGGCGATGCGGAGCCATGGTTTACAGCGACGACATCGGCAACATTTTCGCGCGGATAGGGGAGGGGTCGCGGTACACTCTGGTCGGCTCGCACATGGATTCGGTGTACAACGGTGGTAGATTCGACGGCATGTACGGCGTGGTCTCGGCGTTGGAGACTCTCAGAGTCTTCTCGGATGAGAGGCATCTCAGTAACGGACTCACCATAGCCGACTTCACCAACGAGGAGGGAGCGAGGTTTAAGCCGTCGCTCCTGGGATCGGGTGTCACCACCGGTGTTTTCACGGAGTCGTTTGCGTATTCGAGGATCGACCGCGACGGCGTGAATCTCGGCGACGCGCTGCATAGTTCGGGGTGGATGGGTAAGAGGGAGAACCGGTTGAGGCAGACT
>JAMDBQ010000021.1 GCA_023487445.1 Candidatus Martarchaeota archaeon
TTTGGGCCGTCATAGAAGCTATACACACGCGTCTTAGTCATGTCTATAAATTGATCCGGAACAACTATATCCCCCGGTTTGACTTCAAGCTTGAGACTTCCAACCGCGCTTGGAGCTATTATCCTAGTCACGCCAGCTTCCTTCATCGCCCACAAATTCGCTCTGGAATTGATCCTGTGCGGAGGAACCGAGTGTCGCCTACCGTGTCTCGGGAGGAATACAACCGGGATTCCGTTCACCTCGCCTTCAAACAATGAGTCACTCGGAGCTCCGTAGGGAGTGTGACGCTTAACTTCTTTCGGGCTTTGCATTATACCTGGGTCGTAGAATCCACTTCCCCCAATTATTCCAATCTTTTCCATGTCAGAACAAAACGGTGCTGAATGGTTCGATTTAACCTTAATGGGGGCAAAGCGGACGGAAGACCACATCCATAGGAGCGGAGCGATTTACCTTTCCCTGTGTCTTTTCGGCGTCGCGCCTATGTGCAGCCCATACTTGAATGGAGAAGTTTAAGATGACGGTTCAAAGCCACGGGAGGTGCGCTGACCCGTGAGCCGCTGGTTCTGTGGATAACACATTACTCTACTCATGTTTAGAGTGTTTGTTATGCGCCTTTGAACTTATAGGGCACATGCTAGAGTTCATCTAAACGTTCTCACGGTGCACATCTATGGTAGGTCAGGGAAATAGCGATGATGCTATTATGCCTAGAAGGGTTGAGGTAATCTCCCAGATGGAGAAAATGTTTGAGGAGCGAAACGTAGACTACTTTGTATCCATGCTTTCATCAGACGACCCCGTGCTCAGGGTTAGAGCTTTGAGTGTTTTAGAGTTGATCGCGGATGCAAGTCGTATCAAACCGGTTTTCGAGGTCCTAAGATCCGACTCCGACCCCGTGGTAAGACACGAGGCTGCTTTTATACTGGGCCAGATGGGGTTCCCGGAGTCCATTCCAGTGCTGGAGGAAGCTGCTTTGAATGATCCCTCACCGATTGTAAGGCATGAGGCTTCGGTTGCGTTAGGCGTGATCGGAAGCGAGAGAGCCCGCGAAACTCTTTGTGAGATACTGCAAAGAGATCCCGAACAGATAGTTCGTGTTTCGGCGGAGATCGCCCTTTCAAATTTGGAGTTTCTGCGAGTATCCCGTGCTCGGTCCGTCTTCTCGACACGAACAGGTGGATGATGTCGTTGTCGCATGGCTCGGACGCCGAAAGCTTGGAGGAAAGCCGGCGCAGGGTTTCCGTTCGGGTAAGGAAGCTGAGGTCTGAGCTCGGCTCACTCAGAAAACTATACCAGTTTTACAAACAAAACTTCGATACGGTGATGTCAGACGATGTCTGTCCAGTATGCGGACACAGCCTTACAGTGGATTACAAGTACACTTATGCGGAAAGGGCGGCCGCTCAAATGAAGGCGTTACAGCTCAAAATGAATGAGGTTTCAAAGGCGTATGATGAAACCCTAACAAGGCTAAGCGAGCTGGAGTCTGCTTTGGCCAAGAAAAACAAGGGCGGAAGTTAGGACTTCGCGACACCCATAAAGAATATGGCATCAGTAGCGCCAGTTATCCCCGGCCCTCGCAAAACCGACCATTGATAACGCCACGTCTACACTATCGGAGTCTAGCCGTTTGCCGAGTGGAGAAAGCCCGCGTGTCTCGGCTCTGAGCGCACGCCGAAAGGCTATACAAGCCTCTGTCGGGTAAGACCTAAAACCGTGCGTTTAGACCGCCTACCGAGTGTCACGTAAACCCCTACCGGCCTCGGTATACATAGTTTCGGTTACCGCATTCATAGACCTCATGAGCGCAGCTTCCTTCGGCTCCACTGCTTAGCAGGCTTTCAGACAGGATTGGGAGGAAGCCTGTCCTAGCTCTTGGTTTAACTGGTGAGGTAATAGCCTACCTCGTGTTTGGAGAAGCGAATAGTCTGGGTTTGCTGTATGTGGCGAGAGTCATCGCCGGGGCGTTCGCGGCGAATATACCGGTGATCCAGTCTTACGTATCCGATGTGACGGACGAGGAGACTAGGATCAGGGGATTGGGAGTCGTTGGAGCGGGGATAGGTCTGGGATTCGTGGTTGGTCCAGCGATAGCTGCTCCACTGAGCCTACTTGGGTTAAGGGTCCCTATTTTCGCGGCATCAGCCCTTGCCGGGGCGAATCTTGCCTTCCTAGCGCTTTTTATAAGAGAACCTGTGCATTTTGGCAGATCTAGGAAGGCCAACTTTAGAAAAATCTTCAGTAGGGCTTCAAGTATATTTGTCTCAGGAGGTTTAGTCAACCTCGCCTTCGTGAGTCTCCAAGTCACTATAGCTCTTTACGGTCAGAAACTGTATGGGTGGGGTGCATATCAGGTTGGAATCATACTTTTCATGATAGGATTAGAAGAAGCGGTCATTCAGGGGGGTTTGATCCATAGGCTCTTTGCAAGAGTCGACGAATGGAGAATTGTGTTAATTGGTGTCACGTTTTTTGGCGGTTGTTTTCTGCTACTTTCGGTGCGCACGCCTGAGGTTCTGGCGTATGGTGCACTTTTTCTCCTCGGAGTGGGCCTTGGCCTAAGTCAACCCGCCACCGCCTCGTTGGTGTCGAAGTTGGCTGCGCCGGGTGAAAGAGGGTCCGCTTTGGGCCTCGTCCAGTCTATAGTGGCTGGTACAAACGTCTTGGGACCCGTGCTTGCCGGTTTCCTTTATCAGTATTCTTCTATTAACGCCCCCTACAGGGCTGGGTTACTGTTTACTTTGGTTGCATTGGGTGTGTTTGTTTATGGCAAGAGAACGATTTTCAAGGAGCTTTCGGAAGTTAGGGCCGGTTCACAAACTGCTGAAGCCGCGGAAACGGTTCCAAAGGACTTTTAGCTATACGGGGCATGCATCTCCACCGTGCTTAATCAATGGCTGACCAACTTGCGTCGAAGATTACCCAGTGGCTACAGGACGCGGGCCTTTCGATTTCGACCACGCCGAATGTGCCAGACCACTTCAGCCTCACGGTTTCGCCACCGCCACCGTCTCCGGGACCCGTTCTAACAGTTTCTAAACCAAGGGAGAATTCATCGTTTATAGCAGTAGGAATGGGTATAACCCTGCATCAGGACCATGTATCAAAACTCAGGGATCTCATGAGGCATGAGAGGGTGACCTTCTTGGGGGGTTTAAAGCAGGATTATCTCAAGATGAACGTTGACTTCATGTTTGTACCTGTTGAGGCCGAAATACCGCAGCACATACAGCTTGTTAAACTGATATTCTTAGACGGGCTTACCCAAGACCATTTGTTCGACACTTACACTCTTGTGAGGAACGCCGGCTTGATGACACTCTGGAGGCTTCAGGACAGGTTCGGACAGCCCTCAACCGCTATTCCGGCTATTAGGTGAGCGATGTCCGAAATCTCCAGTGTGGATCAGTACCCATGCGCTAAGCGCAATCGAGATAACGCTGAAATACTCCTTACCGAGTTGTTGTGTTAATGCAGTCGGAGGCATCGAATACCGTTTCGGCTCAGTTTGGGGCGGGGGGCGGAAGCCTCTTCGCTCTCGCAGTAACACATAACACGGTTCCAATACCTGAGCTTCAAAAGTATTCTATACTAGCTAGAATCGATCTGTACGAGGCTGGACGAAGATTCAGAGATGCTGGGTGCAGGGGGGTTGTCATACTCGAAACCTGTAACCGTATTGAGGTCTATGCTGATGTCGACCAGCCATCTTCAGCTGGTCCGGTGCTGGATGTGTGGTCTGGGGTAGCCGGTGAACGATTGACCTCCCAGTACACCCTTTTAGAGGGCGATCAACTTGTACGCCATATTTTCTCCGTTGCGGCTGGGTTGGACTCCGCAGTAATCGGCGAAGCCGAGATACTCTCACAGCTAAAGACCGCCTATTTCAGGTCAGCAGAGCTAGACCTTGTGACGCCTGGTCTCGACTACCTTTTCCACGCTGCGATGGTGGTGGGTAAACGTGTCAGGGAACGCACAAGGCTCTCAAGCGGACACGTTTCTGTGGCTGCGAGCGCAGTCGCTTTAGCCAAGTCACTCACCCAGGGCCACAGGGCGCTCGTTGTAGGCGCAGGCTCCTTAGGCGCGAAGATCGCTAGGATACTTTCTTCTGAAGGTTTCTCGGTCTACGTTGCTAACAGAACGTTTGAGAAAGCGCTCACCCTTTGCTCAGGGATAGGCGCCCAGCCGGTTTTGATCAATGAAATACCCGATGTCGTTGGTAAGGTTGACGTAGTGTTCTCTGCCACTTCAGCCACCTCCCCTCCGGTTGGCGCTGACGTGCTGAATTCTGTGCGCTCGCACTTGGTGGTAGTTGACGCGTCAACTCACGCACCGCTGGATAAGGCGCAGGTGCACAATCCTCTTGTAAGCGTACGGACGCTTGAAGACGTAAAGGCCGTTTCTAGGCGGGGTTCAGACATGAGGAAGGAAGAATCGATTATGGCGTGGGAAATCGTTGAAGACGCAGTCAGACAGTTTAATGCCAAAAGAGGGCAGGCGTGGGTTGAAGACTTAATCAAAGCCATTTACGTTAACGCTGAAGAAGTTCGTAGATCCGAGGTCAAAAAGGCTCTGGCGAAGGTAAAGCGTAGTTCCGACGTCGAGGAGGAGGTTTTCGAATCCATGTCAAAGTCCATAGTAAACAAGCTTCTAGATGAGCAGTCAACCCTTCTAAGGAGTCTAGCGAGATACGATCCAAACACACCCGTCGAACGACTTTTTGAATTGCTACGCATAGAGCTACTCAACCAGCTCTGAACTTTTTCCGCGGGTCCATGTTACTAAGTTGAGGAGTAGGAGTACCTTTCATCTCTAATCCGGTGCGAAATACTTTTCTCTCTCTGCTCTTCTACTGTGGATGAATCATGATACACATAGGCCTATACTATGACGTCAAGCCGGGAAAGGAAAGTGAATTCGAGAAAATATTTCATTCAGTAACCTCCCAGCTGGGAGGCGAGGATGGATTCGTCTCGGGTATCCTGTATAGGAGGGTTGATGAACCCAATTCCTACATGATCCTTTCAGAGTGGAAATCTCTTGAACACTTCAAAAGGTTCGTTACCTCAAGACCGTTCAAAGAGGTAACAAACAACAACAGGAGCATACTTATGCGTGAACCATACAACAAAGTGTTTAATACGCAATAGCCCCACGTCAACATATAGCCTCGTTGTAAGAATTTGCACACAAGGGATTTCGAAACCCAGGGATTTTGGCAGGCTGGTGTAAGGTCGAAGCCTCCGTGTCCATGGTTTCCCCTGTCAGCTGAGAGCCTTGAACCTCATTTGACACTTAGCAAAAATTTTTATATTAGCCTGCCATTGAGCGACGTGTGAACACGGCTATATTTGTGGTCGGATTGATAATATTCTTCACAGGCGAATTACTGGTTTTCCCAACCTTCCGGATCGTTCCTGAAGGCATCATGATTCTGGGCGTCATAGTCTCAGCCATAGGGTTCGCCATGAGGAAGAAACCGACTAGCAGCGTAAGTTCGAATTCACCGCGTGCCTAAATCGCGGAGTTTTCGAAGTATTAATGCTAAGATTCTGCAGTGTGGCTTAACTGCAGGTAAGCCCTATGCTCGGAGACTCACCGTTGTTAACGGCGAGAATCACCATGAGACTCTGGCCAGCCAGTATAGGTGCACTCTGGGAAGCGGAGACATTTATTTGAACACTGGAGCCAGCTGGTAAGCTAGTCCCTATCGGGATGTATACGCCGTTCAAAAGCGCGCTTACAACTGCTAGCCCTTGGTTGGCGTGGTTGTTGATTACCAAGTGAACGTGGCCTGGGAAGGGTTGCGACGTGCAGAGTGACCCAGCTGAGTTTATAGTTACTTCCGCATCGAAGGAGGGATTCCCCCTATGCGTGTACGTGTAGTCGTAGGCGTAGACGGCTGTTACTAGGAAGACGAGCAGGATTATGCCCACCTTTAGAATCTTTGCGGCATTGTATCCTCCACCTTGGCTTCTCCGACTCATAGGCAGCTTCCTGGGCCCTGCTGGGTGTGCAGGGGTTGAGTTTGATTTAAATTGTGGCGTCCGGACAAGAACCATCTCGGATCTGAAACCTAAATGAGTGATTGTCCGTATGGCAAGCACACGGTGACGAATGATCCGACCAGTTTCCCAGCGAGCCGGGGACTGCCAACATTAAACACTCCCTCCCAACTAGGTAAAGAAGAATCGCCGCACCACCATATGGGCTTTGTTCAAAAGTTCCTTCGAAGACACGGGCGGCTGATACTGGTCGGCGGTATACTGTACTCTCTGGTGTTCATGTATTTTCAGCAGACGCTTCTAATAGATTTCCTTTCATTAACATCGACTGGGCCTTTCTACCTGCGCCTGCCTCCCGGATTGAGTTATGTGGTGAGCACAACTCCGCCCATACCGGAGTCAAGCATGCCTTTCCCGCTGTGGGGGCCATTTCTCTCTGTCACAACAAACTATTTTGACGTGGCGCTAACTCCGCTGAGCGTCGCCATAACCGCTTCCACCGCCTTTTTGGTGATGTTCGTAACGGCCGCCTATCTGGACATATACAGGTCTGTTAAGCAAAACTTGGCCAGTCGAAAAGCCACGTCTTTCGTCCAGTCACTTTCACTTATCGGAACTTTTCTGTCGTGCACCTGTGAATTTTTTGAAGGTCTGCTAGCAGCAGTTGAGCCGGCAGCCTCAATACTTGTTCCGGTTGCGGGTCTGCTTGCCGCGATGGATGAGTCTTTTCTCCTTGTCGCCTTGTCAATCCTGGGTATATCCGCGGTTCTTCTAACCCTGAGAATGCATGGGACAGATCTATTGAAAAACCCCGTTAAAGAGGTAATTTGGCCGATCATATTTGTCCCGCCATTCCTGGTCTTCCTAGTGCAGGCTAGAGCCGGCGACGCCACGCTGCTGATAGTCGGGGGGTTGGCGCTGATAACGCTTTTTCTAGGCTACGCTCTACGCAACTGGCGTTTAACCACATTATCGGTGCCAGTCGCGGGGTACTACGCGGCCAACCTTGAATCCGCAAGATTCGCACCGCATTATGCCATTTTTATGTCAACTCTGATTGGCGCGATTCTTGCGGCGGTTGTGTTTTCCGGCAGGAAGATAGACAAATTGACGCTTGCGGTAACCTTGGCCTTGACGGCGTTCCTTTTCATTTATGGGTCATATGCATGGATAGCTTACCTTACCGGGGTGGCTCTGTCGATATTCACCTATTCATCCAACCAGAGTCCCAGGAAACTGATAACCTACCAAGCTGTTACATGGGTTCCGGTGATGCTCGGACCTCTTGCTATAGCTTACCGTCCCCTTATACCCTTGCCTGGACTAGACCTTGATTCGCAGGTATTTCTCTACGTATATGTCTGGCTCGTCGCAACGCCTGTAACATGGTTCCTTGGACTTAAAGCGATATTCATCTTGCTCGAAAAAGCCGGACTCAGCAGGGTAACCTTTGAGCAACCCGTCTATGTAGAAACCACTAGAGCCAACGGTGCACGCCTCCCAGCGCTGTCATACATGGTGTTGGGTGTCGCCGCAATCCTGAGCCAGCTCTTACTTTTCACGTACCGGCCGCAGCTGTTTCTTGTCGCGTCAATAGCCACTCAAAAGATGAGTGACGTAATATCAGCTCTGAGTTTGACAATGATAGTCGCTGGCACACTTCTATTTTCGTACGGCGTCTACTCCTATGTTGTAAATTCGGGGGGAAGTCTGTCTAGGGGGATACGCTTTCTCGTCAACGACAAAGCTACACGGGGAGTTTTTACTCTGACGTTCACCGCATACCTCGTGTTTTCGCTGCTAGCGGTGGGATCAATAGCCCTTGGAGGGCTAGCCCCACCGGGTATAGCGTTTCCGTCCTACTCATTCTTTACGGCAGGAGCGCCACCCCTCTACGTTCCTTCTATGACTGTGTACATTACAAGAGGCTTTGGCTTGGTGCTGGTTCCGGAGCACTTGTATGTGGCCTTGATCACAGCCTATTTAGTCGCATTCAGTTTCCGCGCCCTGTTTCGACTGAGGTTGTCAAGGCGAGCTAGAGGCGCATCGGTGGCAGCGACCATGCCTATAGTTGCGCTCGCATGCCCCACCTGCACAATAACTTCTGCGTCAACCCTGCTTGCACTGGGTTCAGTCGACACCGGCGTAACCATAGGTATACTTGCAAGTCCGACTGTCAACTACAGTATTTTGGCAGCTTCGTGGCTGGCGTTAATTGTCACCGTCGCTTATTGTGCTCGTCTCATAGGTAGAAGATACTTGGCAGATGCTCAATCCGATTGTGGCACATACGAAAGAAATTAATATATGTCGGCGGATGAGTATTTGGATCGATCTCGATGGGCATTTCTTTGGCGAGGAGAGTTTTGGGTTCAGTTATCATTGCCATAGGGATAGCTGGGTGGATCTATGCGATAAGCCTCATTTTGGGACAAGAGTACACTTTGGAGATAAACTACCTTTCATGGTCACTCGTACCCATTAGCGGCGCAGTGGTTGTTTTAGGCGGGCTTTTAGCTGGATTGTGGGGATAACCCACAAATGAGCGGCCTTAGTCCAAAGAGCAAAATTACCGCGATTGCAGGCGTGGCTCTAATAGTGGGTGCGGCAAACCCCCTAATAGTTGGCTTGGAACCCTCAAGCATGGTTGTAAAGGTCTTTTCGGATAGTATGATCCTGTTCGCAGGCGGACTCCTAGGGTACTCGCTGTACGAGTGGTTCATGAATTCCAACGGGAGAGCAGGGGGATTAGCGTATTTGCTTTACAGGTTGGCTCAGTTCCTTAAGGGGATTGTGTTGGTATGGGTCGTCCCATCCGCCATAGTTGTCGCTTGGTATACTCCGCGCCTCGTTACGCTGTCCCTGTCCTCTCCACCCTTTACCGCGCTCGAAGTTGCCTCAATGACTTTTGGAGGTGTGGTGGCTGGATTCGCATGGGGTTCAATGAGTAGAACCATGCGTTCGGTCACCCTGTTTATGATATTTTTTATGAGTGGAACCATGGGTGAACTCCTTACGGAGGAAGGAGGGTCCAACGTATTCTTCCCCGCCGGGTACCCCTACTATAGTCAGTCACAGGTTCTCTACACTGGATATATGATGTGGCTCATATCCTTGATACCGGTCACATTCTATGCAGTAAAGTTTCTGAAGGATATGGGTATGTTCTGAATTCTGGCATCCTTAGTCGAACCGACGCTTCACTTCTTTGACAAGAAGGAATGCGGCGACGCCCAGCAGTGCAACCGAGGCTGAAAAAGCTATGTCGGCGTACACACCGCTTAACCTTACGACGACGTACACGAACACCAATACAAAAAACTGGAGTATCAGAAATAGGGTTGTAAGCATCCTTACCCCATAGTCCTTCGATTTAGGCGGACCGGGATAAGCGCTAGCAGCGGAAGGGGTAGGGCGAGCGTCAGTAGGCAAACTGGGTCTACGAGTAGCCCCTCGAGCACACCTGAATATAAAAAGTACTGTATGACAAATAGCTGAACTACCTCTGAACCGCCTCCGGCTGTGTCGTGGAAGAGCTTGGTTACATCCTCGGGGTCGAAGCTCCTCATAATTCCCGAACTTACGCCGGCCAAGGTGAATGAGAATACATTCAGATCCAAGAACTCTGCCAAAATCAATAGAAGTCGCTTACACAACTTTTAATCCAATGAAAACCTGTGACCTCAAACGGATAAACACGATAGGTTAACCTAGTTATCTGCTCCCTTTGTAAGCGATTTCTCCTCGTTCTCTAGTACCTCCTGGGTGTTTACCGGCTTGGGTTTATCAGCCTTCCAGATCAAAATGAAGAAGATTATAGGGAATATAACTGCCATTAGCAGGAACGTTATGAACCAGATCTCTTGTTCAGACTCGTAGAACAGAGCCATGCATCATTGACCCCCTTTCCTGTATTTAGCTTTTTTGTATGTCCGAGACTAAATATTGGGCAGACGACATGTCGAGAGATGACCAAACCCTTAGGCATCGGGGATGGCGATTAAATTTCTTGAACTGTTTATGGCTACTCCTGTAGTGCCTCTTCCCCGGAGTAGCTGCCGGGGTTCTAAGCTGCAGTCAAGAAATATTTATTAGCATGGACCCGAGCACTCATTGACCTCGATGGCGACGCAGAGGGTCCAACGCGATTTTGAAGAGATGCAGCAATGGAACGCCGAATACGAGTCTGAACAAG
>JAMDBQ010000015.1:0-37715 GCA_023487445.1 Candidatus Martarchaeota archaeon
GTACAAATGGGTGACACCGACGAGCTCAAGCAGGGCGTGGGTAGCTGGGGTAGCAGAACCGCGATCGTAGGGGGAGCCGCAGTCGTGGAAGCCGCCCGGAAACTCAAGCAGGAGGCATCTGAGTCGGTGGGTTCAACTGGGGGCCCGGGGTACACCCCTGAAAACCTGCTTAAAATGGACTTCGACGTGACGGTGTTCCGCCAGCAAACCGAACCCCTGATTTCACTTGGCGCGAACCTGGTTACGGCCAAGGTTGGATCCGACGGACTGGTTCAAGTGGTTGAATGCAGGTCGTACTACGACGTGGGCAGGGCTCTGAACCCCTGGATGGTTGAAGCACAGATTTCGGGTGGAGCGGCTCAGGCGATCGGCCAAACCCTGTTCGAAGAGGTAAAGTACACGTCCTCAGGGGAACTTCTAACCTATTCAATACTCGATGCGGGGGTGCCGTCGTCGACCTCCATGCCCAGGTATGTCTCAATGT
This sequence comes from Candidatus Martarchaeota archaeon, assembly GCA_023487445.1. Lineage (GTDB taxonomy): Archaea > Thermoproteota > Thermoprotei_A > Marsarchaeales > Marsarchaeaceae > JAMDBQ01. The sequence goes on from JAMDBQ010000015.1 coordinate 485, forward strand.
ACGAGGAAAACGGCTCCAATCTACCTCATGGAGCCAAAGGCTTGGGGGAGAGCCCAACGATAGGTGTTCCTCCGGCGCTTGCAAGGGCAATTGAGAAGGCGTCGGGGAAAAGAATCACGAGCACACCGGTCACTCCGGAAAGGCTTTTGACCTGAGGCCGCGCCCCGTGCTGTTCAGTCAGCCACCAGAATGGCTACGGGTGAATGTTCGAAGACGGAGCTTAACGGCGCGTCACCTCTGAACTCCAGGCTCTCTCCGCTGACGATGTCTCTGAATTTCCCGTTAACCCGGATGCGTGTGTCGTACCACGTCTGACCAATCGGCTCTCCGGGCAGGGAAGCGTAGAATCTCGCGGCAGCAACCACCACCCCGCCCCTCCGGTAGGCAACCACGTTCCTCGCGTAGCGTCCACGCGCGTACAGAGGCGTGTATCCCCGCAGCTTCTCTTGACCAAGTCTCCGGAATTCAAACATCTTTTTCGATAGATACAGCTTCAAGTCTCCGCTGACGAGGCCCGCAGTCACCTTATCCAAACCCGCTTCGCAAACACGGTCTAGGCTTCGATCAAGCAGGTCGAAGTCGACCCTGCGCCTGTTGTCTGGATCCACTAGGAGGTAGGTCTGGGCTTCGTTACCCCAGTAGGTGTCGGGTACACCGGGGGAAGTGAATTTTAGAACCGTCTGGGAAACCGAGTTGTAGGCTCCGTGTTTAGCCACTCCAGTCCAGAAGCCGGTGAATGAATCCATGAATTCCCCGCTGTTCAGGCATGCATCCACGAATCTGTGCAGCGACTTCTCGTATGACTCGTTGGGTCTAAGCCACGAGGTGCGAAGCTTCGACTCTTTCGCGGTTTTCAGCATGTAGGCGTTGATGCGCTCCCCGAAACCAGCTCCTCCGCCATTCCACGCCCCGAGAAGCGCCTGGTAGAACCGGTACTCGTCAACCGGATGGATTTCTGCATCGACGAGTCTACGGCTGATCCTGTGCCAGCTGAGGAGAGCCCTGCGCCAGAACTCCGGGATCTCTGAAAGAACGTTTACTCTTGCTCTGACGTCTTCGCTGAGCTTGGTGTCGTGCGTGGTGGTGGCTACCATGGTTTGAGGATGCGTCGCCTCCGCCAGAATGTTTCCCAGGTGGAAGCCGGCTAAACCGTCGCCGGCCCCACGCGGGTCGCAGCCAACCTCGCACAGGGAAATCAGCGGGGAATATCTGAAGAAGAACGTGTCCTCAAATCCCTTCCCCATGAGCGCGGGCATAAGCTGCTCGAGTTTCCCGATGAAGTCCGTACCAGCTAGCTCCAAAACCCCCTCGGCTGAGCCAAGCAACTCGGCTAGCTCCCGCACCGAGTGGGATTCGAACAGCCCACCCTCGGAGAGATAGGTCCTGTAGCATCGGGCTCGAAGCACCAAGCGTTTAACGGCGTCGGCGTCCACGCCTGCAGCTAGTTGGGAAAGCTGGCTTACAATGCCTTCGAAGTCGCCGCGGAAAAGTGTGTTAAGCACCACGTTCTTACCCTGCTCGGGGTCTGCGACGCCGCCACCCGTGAACTCCTCGTAGATCCTCCGGATACGCCCCCAGTTTTCAGAGTCAACGAACACCGAGTTAAGCCTCTGCAGGAAGTCGTAGCCCGTGGTTCCCTGAACAGGCCAGGCGGGCAGCCTCTCGCCACGGGCGAGTATCTTTTCAACGAATATGTACCTCTCCCCCAATCTCTCCCTGAGCCGGCCGAGATATTCGCCGGGTCTGAGAAGGCCATCCACGTGGTCGACCCTCACCCCATCCATATCGTATGCGTCTATAACTCGAAACAGAGTCCGGTGAGTGACCTGGAACACCCAGGGGTCCTCCTGTCGTAGAGCTATGAGTCCGTTCACGTCGAAGAATCTCCTATAGCCTATCTTCTTAGCCGCGTCCTTCCAGTACGTAAGCGTATACCACTGTGCACCAACTATCTCGTCCAAAACTTCTGTGGACACGTCGTCTCTGGATGACCGCGTCCACCCGGCAGCATCCAGCATTCTTCGGGCTCTAGCATTCAAGGGGAAAGCAAGTTGGCCGTAGCTGAGCCAGGGTTTCCCATGCATCCTGGATACGCGAAACTTTTTGCGCGCTTCCCCTGGCGGTTCACCCAGCACCGGAACAACTATTTTTCCGTCGTCACCCCACCTCAGGTCGAATAGCCTCGCATACCGTGAACCTCTTCCTTTCTCGAGTACCATGTTGACGGGCTACGGCTCAAGCGCCATATGATTCGGAACTATATCCACTATCACGCCGATTCCTGACGTGGCTGCTGTATCACACAAGATGCGTAGCCCCTCCTCGCCGCCGAGCTGGCTGCTCACCTTGTCGAAGTCGAACACGTCGTAGCCGTGAGAGCTGCCAGGACGCGCTTCAAGAATGGGTGAAAGATACACGTGGCTCACCCCAAGCTTCTTAAAGTAGCTCATTCGCTCCGCTAGACGCTGGAAACCGAACCCCGGGTCGAGTTGAACCCGATAGGTGGAGGAAAGCGAGCGCATACTCCTAGATTCAAAGCCGAGCGTTTAAAGCCTGCCCACTCAGACACGCGGAAGAAGCTGTGGCTCCGGCTGACGCCTCCCGCTTTAGAGACTCGGGGCGGAAATCTTGAGCCAACAGTTGATCAACCTGGGTCTGCGGTTCGCTCAGGAGCGTAGAGGTGTTTCAACGCCGTCCTCGGCCTCGGGCGGCTCCTCGTATACTCCGCAGCCCGTCATGAGCCTGATCCGGCCGCCCGATATGGTTTCAGGGAAGCTGGGGTTTGATCTGAGCACCAGCCTCCACTCACCGCTTAGCTGTGACGAGGCGTCCTGGAAAGCCGCTAAGACAAGCATGCGGTCTAGCCTCACCTCTAACACCCCGTCTTGATAGCGGGCTGACACCCTTGAAGGAGTGTAATGCCTCTGTTTTAGCCTGATCAGTTTCCTGTAGTAGTCGAAGACCGACTCATCGATCTTCCATGTGAGCATGGATTTCTTGAAGGGTTGTAGGGATTGGGGGTCATAGTAGTGTTCACCATACTCGCTCCTTCTTCCCTGTCTTACACCGCGTATGACGTCGTCGTCGCCGAAGTCTGTGAAGAACACAAAGTCCGATTCTTCTCCATACTCTTCGCCCATGAAAAACATGGGCGTGTAGGGTGCCAGCGTGCAAAGGGTGGCCGCTATCAGCGCCTTCTGCACTCCTACAAGACTTATCAGACGTTTCCCGTCAGCCCGGTTCCCCACTTGGTCGTGGTTCTGCGAGTACACTACGAATTTGTTGGGGGGTTCCTTGACTCGCGCCCCGTGAGTCTTGTTCCTGAAGCGTGAGTACACACCGTCATATATGAATGGAGTTGAGAAACCCTTTACAAGCTGGTCCGGGGAGCCGAAGTCCGCGTAGTAGCCGTCTCTTTCACCGGTGACGAAGGCGTGCACGGCATGGTGTAGATCGTCAGCCCACTGGAGGTCGCATCCGTATCCACACTCTCCCCCACGGATAACCCTGGGATCGTTAAGGTCGCTTTCAGCTATAAGGAGAATCTTACGTCCAGTCACAGCTTCGGCGTCGCGGACGCTGTCCGCGATCTCCCTGATCACGTGTCTGGGTGAAAAGTCGTATATCCCGTGAATAGCATCCAGCCGTAGCCCGTCAACATGGTACTCGTATATCCAGTAGAGTGCGTTGTTTACGACGTAGCTTCTAACCTCGTCGCTGAATGGCCCATCGTAGTTTAAGGCGGGTCCCCAAGGGGTGCGGTACCTCTCAGAAAAGTAGGCTCCGAAATCGGCGAGCACGTTGCCCTCGGGTCCAAGGTGATTGTACACCACATCAAGTATGACTCCGATCTTCCTTGCATGAGCCGCGTCAACAAGCTTCTTCAACATGTAAGGTCCCCCGTAGGTGTTTTGAACAGCATAGGGAAGCACGCCGTCGTAGCCCCAGTTACGGGAGCCGGGAAACTGGGCTACAGGCATGAGTTCAATGGCATTCACCCCTAAACCGGCCAGGTAATCAAGTTTCGAGATGACCCCCTCAAAGTCCTTTGCGAAGCAGCCAACGTGCAACTCGTACACAACCGGATTCACCACCCCCTTCCACTTGGAGTCGGTCCATGGATAAGCCGTGGAAACAATGGTGGACGGACCATGAACGCCTTTGGCCTGCCACCTTGAGCATGGATCGGGTCTGCTACCCCGATCGATCACGTAAACGTACTCTTCTCCTAGACGAGTTTTGAGCTGCGTGGAGAAGTAACCTTTGTCTTCACGATGCATTTCAATCTCGGTTGTTCCCTCTCCACGGACGAGTTTTAGGTATACATGTTTCTGCTTGGGAGCCCACACTCTGAACTCAGTGTACTCTCCCCTGTAGTTAGCACCCGTGGGCAGACTCCACATACACCGTGTTTAGTGGAGCGTAACCATAAGCGCTTCTCATCTTAAGGTACCCTTAACCACGCGTTAAAGGTTAATACACGCCTCGTTTTTGTCGGATGTAAAGAATGTCTAAACCGGGTAAATTCTATCCTCAGGGATGCACCTGGGACGGCTACGGGTGTAACTTCGCAGTATACTCTGAAAACGCCTCCTCTGTTGAGCTTTGCCTGTTCAAATCTGCCTCCGATGCCGGGCCAAGCGAGGTTGTCAAACTCAGGGAAAGAGACATGTTCGTGTGGCACACTTATTTGTCGGGTGTTTCACCCGGGCAGCTGTACGGCTACAGGGTTGACGGTCCCTACGAACCGCTGAAGGGTCTGAGGTTCAACAAGAACAAATTGCTCATTGACCCATACGCTAAGGCGATAAGCGGCAGGGTAGAGTGGGACGATACAATTTTCGGGTACAGGGTAAACGACCCCGCAGCCGACCTGTCCTTCGACGACAGAGACAACTGCTCCAAGGCGCCGAAATCGGTGGTCGTGGACCCCTACTTCGACTGGGAGGGAGACAGGAGGCCAAACACTCCCTGGGGCAAAACCGTGATATATGAGACTCATGTGAAGGGTTTGACCGTAAACCACCCCCGCGTGCCCGAGGATCTCAGAGGAAAGTATCTTGGGTTGAGCTGCGACGAAGTGCTGAGCCACATCAAGTCTCTAGGGGTAACCGCGGTTGAACTCATGCCCGTACACCACCACGTCAACGACAAGTTTCTCGTGGACAAGGGGCTTGTGAACTACTGGGGTTACAACACGATTGGGTTCTTCGCTCCTGAAACCGCGTACTCTTTGGTTTCGGAGGGTGCGAGACATATCGCCGAGTTCAAACAGATGGTCAAGATTCTCCACCAGAACGGTTTAGAGGTGATTCTTGACGTGGTGTACAACCATACCGCGGAGGGAAACCATATGGGGCCGACCCTGAGCTTCAGAGGTATAGATAACCCCACGTACTACAGGCTTAAACCCGACGAACCCCGGTACTATATGGACTTCACGGGGACGGGTAACAGTCTGAATGTGAGGCACCCGCAGGTGCTTCAGATGATGATGGACAGCCTCCGCTACTGGGTCCAGGAAATGCATGTTGACGGGTTCCGATTCGACCTTGCTTCAGCGCTTGCAAGAGAATTCTACGAAGTGGACAAGCTTTCTTCCTTCTTCGACGTGATACATCAGGACCCCGTCTTGTCCAGGGTTAAATTGATCGCTGAGCCATGGGACCTAGGCCAGGGGGGCTACCAAGTGGGCAACTTCCCTGTTCTTTGGGCTGAATGGAATGGGAAATACCGTGACACAATGCGCCACTACTGGAGGGGTGACCCCAGCCAGCTGGGTGAGTTCGCAACCAGGCTTGTGGGTTCACCTGATCTTTACCAGGGCGACGGTAGAAGGCCGCACGCGAGTATAAACTTCATCACATGCCACGACGGGTTCACGATGTACGACCTCGTATCCTATAACGCCAAACACAACGAGGCCAACCTCGAAGGAAACCGTGACGGATCCGATGACAACGTAAGCTGGAACTGCGGGGTGGAGGGGCCTACGCAGAGCGCCGAGGTGCTCGATCTACGCTTCAAGCAGATGCGTAACTTTATGTTTTCACTAGCCGTGTCTCAGGGTGTTCCCATGATTCTCTGGGGTGACGAGATAGCTAGAACGCAACAAGGAAACAACAATGCGTATTGCCAGGATAACGAGATAGGGTGGGCCAACTGGTCGCTTAACGCGCGCCAGCTGGAGAACCTTCGGTTCACTAGGAGAATGTTTGACATCCGAAGAACCCACCCCCTGCTCAGGAGGAAAAACTTCTTTCAGGGCAGAAAGATAAGGGGCAAAGATGTGAAGGACATCACCTGGCTTAGACCAGACGGCTCGGAGATGACCGAGCAGGACTGGGTTAACTCTGATGTACGAGTACTGGGTGTGCTTCTTTCACTTGGAGCCGACTCCGAGACAGATGAAAACGGTAACGTGCTCACAGATGACACCCTGCTACTACTGTTCAACTCGAGTGCGGAGCCGGTGGAGTTCGTTTTACCCGAAGGCATCCATGGCTGGAAAGTGCTTGCGGACACTTCAAACCCTAGTGCAGGCGTTGTAGATGTTGGGAGGGAACGATACAGGCTCTCCGAGCGCAGCGGAGCACTGCTTGGCGCTAGTCCAGCTTCAGGCCAGCGTGCATGAATAGGGTGTGCACTCACGTAGCTGATGTACGCTGTATATCTGGGAGAGAACGTACCTAGGACGCCGGTCCCTGTTTTACTCGAAAAGCTTAGACGCAGCCTCAGCGAACGCTCGGTTGTGTCAGGTGAAATAGAGCAGCTCCTCAAAAGTCTAGGTCTCACCAAAAGGGAATCTGAGATATACGTAGGCATGGTGGGTTCTGGCTGGCTTGACGTGAATGAGATTCATCGTAGGACGGGCGCGTATGCTTCCCAGCTCCATTACATCCTTGAGGGGCTGGCAGAGAAGGGTCTTCTAGAAGTTGAACGTGGAAGACCAATAGTCTACAAGGCCGCGGAGCCCGAGCTAGTAATTGAGTCATACAAGTCAAGGCTGGAGGAACTCAAGAAAAAACTCGTTGAAATCAGGGAGCACAACAGCTCGAAACGCGTGGATGACTCGGGTATGGCCAGAATAGTAAGAAATGGTTCAAACATCCTGGTTAACGCCCAGCAGCTGATTTCCAGGTCCACCGTCGACGTCTTGGTGTACGCGCCCGGGTGGTTCGCCGAGAAACTGGGTTCGTCTCTCGAAAAGGCTTTGGCAGCCGGGGTTGGCGTTTACCTTGTCACCGACAGCCCACCCTTTACGTTCCTGTCGCGTGACGACGTTTGTGTTAGACGAATCCAGTACCCGGGACTGCTTGTCGTAGGCGACTGCAGGGTGGGCCTGGTTGGAAGAATCGAACACGGCGAAATAGACGCCGGAACAGCGCTGCATCTAAGCCAGCCAGAAATCGTGGACTACCTAGCCGACGGGTTCTACACGAGATTTTGGCTTCCATCCGCTAAGCTTAGGCACCATGCTCTCGCAGCTACGAGGAAGTACACGCTGCACAAACTCGCCCTAGACGATGTCAGAGCAGCACTAGAGTCGAAAATAAAGGTGATTGCAAGGGTTGAAGGAGTGTTGAACGACACCAATAGACCGGTGAATGTTAGAGGGGAGGTTGTGTCCTGCCAGTCGAGTCAGGCGACGGGAAGATACAGTTTTACCATCGTGAACGATGATGGCAAGCACAGGATCGGGGGAAGGAACGCATATGAAGAAGATGTTTCAGCGGCAAACATAGTCCTAGAATTTATAGGGTAACCTCTTTGTCAACCTAGGCCTGTAGACGTTCCGCCGACGATGGGACCCAGTGGTAGTGGTCAAGTTATGGTTAGCGGGCTTCGCCTCGCTGGGGCGCCTATCCCGTATCATATGTGGAATTTGCCTTGGCTAGGCGCGACTAGACGGTTCTGACAGTTTTTCACCGGGGGTCTGTACAAGCATTCCGTTTCTGAACGTTAACTGTTTTACTGGCTTAAACCTGATTTCTTCGCCGACTTCCCTCCTGACAGAATCCCTGATCACAACCCGGGGCCCCTCGTGGGTTACGCAGAATAGGTAGTAGAGGCCACCTGAACTCTCGATCGCTTCGACCTCGGCGTGAAATCCTTCAGATCCCACTTTAACCCATTCAGGTCTGAATCCCGCCTCGACAGCGCCGTCGCCGCTTCCAGAGTTAATGGGTATAAAGTTCATCGGAAAGTCACCCAGAAAGTCTCCCAGCCACTTGGTCAGTGGAGCTTCATACATATCCTGGTATCTGGATACACATTCGAATTTGCCGCCGTGCAAGACTCCAACCCTGTCCGCTAGACTTGCGGCCTCCTTCTGATCGTGGGTTACGTAGACGAATGTCTGGTTGAGTTCCCTCTGAATGCGTTTTAACTCCGCCCTTGCTGAAAGCCTCACTCTCGCATCAAGATTACTCAGCGGTTCGTCAAGGAGGAAAACAGACGGGTCCCTGACGAGTGCTCTCGCAAGGGCAACCCTCTGCTGTTGTCCGCCGCTTATCTTGCTAACTGGGCTTTCGAGCACCGAATCTATTTTGAGAAGCTTGGATACGGATTCCACTTTGCCGCGTATCGTGTCTTTGGATGCCCCATGCATTCTGAGCGGGAAAGATATGTTGCCTCTGACGGTCATGTTCGGGTAGAGCGCGTAGCTTTGGAACACCATCGCTATGTTACGCTTGTTCGGGGGCTGGCTGGTCACGTCGACTCCGTTTACGAGTATTCGCCCGGAGTCAGGCTGCTCTATTCCCGCTATGAGTTTGAGTAGGGTTGATTTACCTTCACCCGATGGGCCCAGCACCACGAAGAATTCTCCGGGCTCGATGCCCAGGGACAGGTCGTCGATGACCTTTTTGTCGCCGTAGCTCTTTGAGACCTTGGTCAACTCCAGTTTGTAAGTCATCCTTTAACTCCTCCTGAAAGATATTCACCCTTCAAGTATTTTTGGAGCATAATCGTTATGGCGACTACGGGCAGGGTGAGGAAGAGTGCGAAAGCCGTTGAAGCGAGCAGGTTGCCTCTTTGTATGTTGTGGTATATCAAAATGGGTATAGTTGGGTGGACGGGTGAAAGCAGAATTGCAAACGTGAACTCGTCCCAAGAAAGCATCCAAGAAAGCAGGAACGCCGCCGCTATTCCGGGTTTCGCGAGCGGAGCAAGTACGCCGAGCATGGTGCGACCAACCCCGGCTCCATCTATTCTAGCCTGATATTCGAGTTCCCTAGGTATCGCCTGAAATGTCCCGTAGATAATGAACGTGGCTAAGGGTAGAGCCACTAGCTCCTGAGCTAGGCCTACCCCCACAAAGCTCCCGTACAGGCCCAGCCTGACAAACTGCGTGGATATGGGTATGGCTATAACTATGGCTGGCATCATGTTGACTACGAAAAGCGTGGTGGAGGCTGCGGAAGACACCTTCTTGGAAACCCTTGAGAGTCCGTACCCCGCCGGGAAGCCGAGGGCGACTGAAAGACCGCCGACGAGGAACGCGGTTTTTAGGCTTTTGACGAGTGGATCTATGAAGCCGTAGCTCGTAAGCGCGGTAACCAAGTTTGCGAGTGTATAGTGCATCGTGAACTGAGCGGGGTAGATTTTGTCAAGAGTGTACTGCACGGGCGCGAAGCCTACTAGAAGCAAAACGTACAGGGGATAGAGGAAGTAGGCGGTGACGACTGCTGCGCCCGCATATACCAGCACCCGCTGAATGGTGGTCACCTTCTTCCACCTCCGAGCTTCAGCACGACTAGGATGAACGCCGCCACGAAGGCGAGCAGTATCGTTGCCGACGCGAGAGAATAGTAGTAGTCTCCGATGCTGGCTGAACTGTAAAACTCGTAGGTGAGTGTGGTGAGCAGCGGAATCCTGTAACCCACCAGTACGAGCGGAAGCGCGAATATGTTGAATTCGCTCACACCGCGGATAATCAAAGCCACAGCTATGCTGCCACGAATATTTGGAAGAGTTATATGGATGAATCTACGCAGTGCACCAGCTCCGTCTATTTCGGCGGCGCGGTAGAGATCAGGTGATACACCGCTCATCCCCGCAAGCAAAATCAGCGTGACGATGGGGGTGTTCTTCCAGCTGTCCGCGACCATAACCGTGAACAGGCTGGCTAAGGTGTTGGCGTACCAGTTGAACTGTGGTAAGTGCAGGAGTTCCAGAAGGGCGTTGGCGTATCCGCCTGGGGGAGGAGGGAATATGAAGCTGAAGGTTACAGCCGCCACCACGGTTGCTACCCCCATCGGTATTATGACGAGCGCCGAGAAAACTCGTTTACCCCTGAACTCCCTAAGTAGGATCGACGCTGCGCCCAGCCCTATTGCCAGCTGTATGAGTAGGGCCCCGACAGTTAGCGCCACCGTGTTAAGCACCGCAGATGATAGGCCGTAGTAGAGAAGTGACTTGTAGTTTACGAGCACAAAATGCGAGTGCGGCGTCTGAAAGCTGAGGTAAACCGCGCGCGCCGCGGGGTAAAACGAAAAGTATCCTACGTATAGAAGAGCTGGAAAAATAAAGAGAAGGTAGTTAAGGTCGTTTGGCTTACGCATTGATTTTCGTTCTCAGCTTGGCACAAGTGGGCCATACGCCCCCGACTCGTATGCGTTCGCAACAGTTGTGTTGTAAGTTGTAGAAAGATAGTTATACATCTCTTGGTTGGCGCTTGAAAGAATCACGGATATCTGGGAGTAGGATGCGTGGTCGACTATTATCTGTGTCCAAGCTTTGTCAACCACGGCGTTCCACTCGGTTATCCATGGCACTGGAGGCCTGAACACGGGGTGCTCGAGAGCCTGCTCAATCGCTGAATACACTACTGATATGTTCGAAGGCAGATTGGTGTACGCAGCCTGGTTGACCGCGGGCCAGCTTAGATCTACGATGAAGTCTCTTTGAACCGTGGTTGAAAGTAGGAACCTGGCGAAGTCAACTAGGGCTGGGACATCTGTGGCTCCCTTGGGTATGGCTAGCACGTCTCCTCCAATGATGTGCGCCTGGATTTTGGGACCAGCTGGCCCAGCGTATACCCCAAGCGTGGTGGAGTTCATGGCGAGTGGGCCGGTGAGTTCGTTGTACACGTATGGCCACTGGTAGTCGAGGATATCGTATTTGCCGCTTGCCAGACCCTTGTAGCTACCCCAATACCCCGTTGTGTAGTCGGGGCTAAAGTATTGGCTGGCGTTCCACAGATACTGGAAGGTCTGGACGTCGCCGGAGTCGTTGATGAGCATGGGGTTTCCACCGAACTGCACCATCCACTGGAAGAGCTCAGTTGGTGTGCTTGCTCCTCCGTGTCCCTGAAACATAAGGGGTTTGACGCCTGTGTCCGAGTATATTGTCTTGGCTGCCTGCATTAGGCCGCTCAGGTTCTGCGGCGGACTGGTGTAACCCGCGGCGGCCAGCGTCTGCTTCCTGTAGAACACGAGGGGTACGTTTGCCCTGAGAGGAATAAAGTATATCCCCTTGAACTGTGTTTTTTCGTAGCTGACTATTCCAGTCATGGACGGGATAAGGCTCTTAGGCATTATGCTGTTTGCGACTGAGCCTGTTAGATTCATCAGGTATCCGCTGTATAGGAGTTCGCCTATGACCATGTTGTCCTCGCCGATTATAACTGGCCCGACGTTTCCGCCCTGCTCAAGCACCTTGACGCTGTTCACGATTGAGCTTGCTCCCTCGTTGACGTAGGTCACAGTGATGTTGGGGTACTCCTGTTCAAACATTGGTATGACTGTCTTCGTCATAAACGTGGCTTCGGAGGGCGCTAGGTCGTCGAAGTAGGTTATGGTTACCTTCTGCTTTGGCGCACTCACCTTAGCAGAAGAATGTATCAAATATCCGCCGGCTCCTGCCACTAACGCGACCACCACTATGATCACTGCTATGGCGGTACTTGATACGGCTGGTCTCTTTGACCTTCCAATTGTTTTCATAAAAAAAGTTATGAATTAGTAATAAATATGTTTTTCGCCAAGCATGTTTTCACCAAATATAGTTCTTCATTAATGAGTTAACGTCGAAGACAATCGGTTGGTTAGGCAGCCCCCAAATCCACCCAGTGTTTAAGCCCCGCTGTCCTCAACGCTGCTTTCGAAGGCACGGGGAACACCCTACGTGTAACGCCCTCTCGGGTTCGATCTAGTGATGCTGATTCCATCTGTGGAAGCTAGCGGCAACGAGTTCTCAAGTATAGTTCACAATGCTACTCCGAGTACTTTTCCTCTAGGAAACTCTTCAGTGCAACCGCCTGATTGAACCGAGTGTCCCTTGCTGAGTATACGAGAGTTACTCTGGGACGGACCGAGAGCTCTCTCACAAGTTTGTCGAGTTCCCCGGAGTCGTAGAGTTCTCTTCTATATCTTTGAAGGAAGGTCTCCCATTTCGCGGGATCGTGTGAAAACCACTTTCGGAGCTCATTGCTCGGAGCTACCTCGCGCATCCACTTATCAATTTTGAGCTGGTCTTTGCTAACACCGCGGGGCCATAGCCTGTCTACGAGAACTCTGAAGCCGTCCCCATCCGAGGGTTTGTCGTAGACCCGCTTCACCGCTATCTGGGGATACCTCGACACTTATGTGCATACCTTTCCCGAAACTTGAACTTTTCGAGTCGTTTGAATCTCCCGCGGCTAAGTGGAGTGTCTAAGGAGCCCCACTTCTAGCAGCACTGACAGGATTAGGTTAACCCTTATATATTAGGGTTAACCTAATTAAATTATGGTATACATAAACCTCTGGAACCCAACCAGATCCCAGCTCGACCTGATAAGTGCCCTGATCATTTCATACCTGCTGGGCATAGTCCACGGTGTGACACCAGATGAACACACCTGGCCAATTACGTTCTCGTATTCAGTGGGGAGCTATTCGACTAAGGGAGGGGCCAAGGCTGGCCTTACCTTCTCCTCAGGATTCACGCTGCAGAGAGCGATCCTATCCGAGCTCGCCTTCCTCGCATTAGCCAACATATTTATGACGACCGAGGCTTTCGGTATCACCTACGTGTTCGTGGGCTTGGCAATGGCCGCAGCCGGACTCTACATTTCAAGGAGATCCAACTATTTCCACATCCACTTTATCCAGTCAAAGCTTGAGCGGTTGTTCAGAATCCACGGCGACACAGTCGCCCAGAAGGAGGAACAGGGTCACAGAATAGACCCAGTTGAAGCCCAGCGCACGGATTCTGAAAGAGCCCATCTCAAACCAGTGCCTCTGAGGATGGCTTTTGTACATGGCCTAATTGCTGGATTCGGGTTCGGCGCATTTGCACTTATAATCTACACGGTTTTGGCTCCGTCGATGCCCTCGGTTTACCTGGGATTCGTGCCCGGCCTACTGTTCGGGCTGGGAACCATGACCATGCAGATTGCATACGGCGCGGGATTCGCAACCTGGCTCAGGAGAACAAAGCATCTGACAATGGAGGGTATCCAGTACTTGGGGAGGGGAATCACGAGGTATGTGCTTACATACGGAGGCATCGCCTTCATGGTAGCGGGTTTCGCCGTGCTCGCATATCCACAAATACTGGATTACGGTATCACAACTTCGATCCACATCCATAACCTCGACGACCTGAACATAGGTTTCTTCTTGGTTGTCCTCGTGGTTGGACTGATGGGCGCACTGGGATACCGTAAATCGCTCAGGCAGGCGATTGAGATGGGATTGGTGGAGACCAACCCCCCGCTAGATAGGGGTGGAAAGATTGAACCCGCTAACTAGGCTTGGATCCAAGGCGCTGGTTGATCAGAGGCGGCTGCACAGTGTTTGACCTGAGCAGAAAAGAAGTCTCCTACCTGAGAAGCATTTTTACACTCGGGGGGAAAGGTGTCAGACTCATTGAGCTTTCAAGGAAACTCGGCGTTGCAAGTCCAAGCGCACTGCAGGAGGTAAGGCACCTTGAGGCCAAGGGGCTGGTGACGAATACAAGAGGGTCGATTTCGCTTACGGATACGGGTCTGAACGCTCTCGCATCGCACCGGAGCGCCCACATAGCTATAGAGACTCTTCTCGCCCAGCACGGCATAAGCGGAAGAGAAGTTTGCAAGCAGATACACGCATTCGACTACGCGCTTCCGGAAGACATGGTGCGAAAAGTATACGCTGCTCTTGGGAAACCATCCGAGTGCCCGCAAGGCCACAGCGAATGTTAGAGGGCAACCCAGCCCCACAACCCGTCTATGTTGAGCAGGCGATCAAACACTATTATTTAGTGCCCCACACAACGCCTCCTTGACGTAGACGACATAACCTTCTGGTCTTGAGATGTGAGCCCCTAGGAAGCTGGGTTACGACTACTGAACTTTTTAGTTAGCGAACTCTGATGCCAACACCCTCTCTCTCCTCCAGTGAACTCTTTGCCGTCGAAAGACTTCGTTCCCCCCGAAGACCAGGCTTCGATCACCGAACCCCCCGCCGCAAGCCTAGGTCTGACGCGAGTAAATTCCAAGTTCAGGTCTATATGCTTACCCACCCGTTTGAGCCCGTGGTCTGGACTCGCGTACAAGTCTCTGAGCGCTTGAAGCATCCGCAAACAGCTTTGGCTCCGGTGGCGATAGCCGCATACTTTGGAAGAGGTTCTGGTGGTTCCTGCTCTCAACGCGGTTGGAGAACAGTGTACCTGTCCCCTTCCTTACGTAGGAATCCCGAGTACACACCCCATTCCACGAGCAGCATGTCGAGGTCCTGATGACCCCTAGGTGAGACGAAGGATTGAACATGCTTCTTTTCAAGCGACTCCGCCAGCTCGTCTACGCTGAAGTCGCCTAGCTCCACCACTGTTTTGAAGGGTTCGGCGTGCTTCAAGGATTCTTCTATCAGCTTCTTTCGCCTGCCTATCTTCGCCTCCAAGAACTCGAGTCCCCTGTCAGTCACCGTTATGTCTCCTTCCCCAACAGTGACGAAGCCCAGCGCGTCCGCGGTGTAAACTATCGGCATAAGGTCGTCGAGGTCTACCTCGGTTTCCTTCTCAAGCTTGTAGAGTTCGGCTTTTCCGCCGAAGGTATTGGTTAGCACAGACAGCAGACCTATCAGATCGGCTACCCGTGAATTGGGGTGGATCGCGTGCACACGTTGCACAGTGGCACCATGTTTTTAACATTATGGGGGAGGAGGCGGAGGCCACTGTAGGAAAGAGGAACGGCTTGCATCATTGTATAACCCCAGTCGAACCCTTCAACCAAAGATCCACCCACACAGCCCCAGTGGTAAACCCCGATGAACCTAGAGGGATCCAACTATATGGCTAAACCGGTGGGCGTGCGCAACTACGTAACAATCGATACGTAACAATCGACACCCGAAAGATGCTTCTTGAGCTTCGGACGGACTATGAAACCGCGGAACACCTATAAGCACTTGTGTTAGCCGGAGTTTTATGGTCGACGGCGGGGATGGGGCGATCGTAGAAGGCCTGAACCTGACGTACAGATATGAGACAGGCTTCGTCCCGTTCAGGCAGGTCAACGTCCAGTTCCATCGAAACGAACTGGTTGCAATCGTCGGACCCTCGGGTGTGGGAAAATCCACCCTCCTACGCGTGCTCGGAGGATTCCTTAACCCTTGCGAGGGAGAAGTTCTCCTGTTTGGTAAAAAGGTCGAGAAGCCTTCCCCGAGTATAGCTCTGATACACCAGTCGATAGTCACTTTTCCGTGGCTCACCGCCCTTGAAAACGTGAAACTAGCACTCGTTAAGAAGGGGATGGGTAAAGAAGAGGCGACAGCCAAGGCGTCGTCCACGCTCGCCGTGGTGGGGTTACAGGGGTTTGAAAACCTCTACCCCAAGGAGATGAGCGGCGGAATGCGCCAGAGGGTGGCGATAGCGAGAGCGCTTGCAGCAGACCCCGTGGTCCTGCTGATGGATGAACCCTTCGTGCATCTGGACGAGTTAACCGCAAGCGGCCTGCGCCAAGAGATATTCGGCATGCTCTTCAGCGAAAACCTCACACTGCAGTCTGTGATACTGGTTTCACACAACCTCAGCGAAGTTGTGACTCTAGCCGACCGCGTATACGTGCTTAACGGTTCACCTGCGAAGATTGCAGCCGAAGTCAAGCTGGACTTGCAGAGGCCCAGGCACCCCAGGGACAAGGGGTTTAACGAGTACCTCGACCTCCTCTACGACATGTTAACCCCGGCTAGGTGACCCAGGTTAATCCCCGCCGAGATACCCATCATAGTCGCCGCGACGCTTCTCAGCATTGGGAGGGTACTCGGCCTCATTCTCCTTTCAATTGTGACGGGGTGGATTCTCGGCTACCCCGCTGTTAAGAACAAGGGCTTCGAGTCGGCCTATGTCACCGCACTTGGTGTTCTTGAGTCCGTGCCCGTCATCGGGTTCTTCCCGCTGGTACTACTGTTCTTCATCTACAAGATTGGGGGAGCACTCGGGGTGGAGCTCGCGGCAGACTTCCTTGTGTTCGACGCGGTGGTTTGGAACATATGGGTGGGTATTTACCAAGCGTTCAAAACCGTTCCGAAGGAGTGGGTTGAAGTCGGCGAAAACTACGGGTACAGCACGCCCAAGCTGATCCGCAGGATCTACGTTCCCTTCTCAGTGCCAAGGATAGCCGCCAACCTGTTTCCAAGCGTAGCCGACGGATTGTTTTACCTAACCGTAAGCGAAGTGATCAGCGTGGGGGCCCACACCTACCAGACGCTCGGAGTGGGATCGCTTATAACACGCTTCCTATCCACAAACGACATCGTAGCCGTCTACGTTTCACTCGCATCACTGGCAGTAGCGGTGGTCGCTGTCACCCTCTCGCTTAGGGTGTTTGCCAACTGGGCTGTTTCCAGGTACACTGTTGACACCGACGTACCGATTGTCAGGAGAGGCCGGCTGAGAACCAGGTACTCCATCATCGTCGCTAGGTCGCTTTCCATGAACACCATGGCCAGACTCTCAACGTACGCCAGGCGGCTGACTCCCAGACTGGGAGCCCCGAAAACAGACGAGGGACATGTGTCAAGGGGGGCTAGGTTCCTCAGGTCTCTGCCGAGGCACAAGCGGATTATGGTGGCCGTGCCGGGTGCGGTGTTCATCGCGTTCGTAGCCTACTCTATAGTGAACCTAGTCGCAGGCGTCCCCAGATCAACCTGGCTCATGCTGCTCGACGGCACCCCATACGATCTCTACGGGCTGCTCGTTGACTATGCGCGGGTAACAATAATTACGCTAGCGTCCCTTGGGCTCGCGTTCACACTGGGATATCTACTAGCTGTGCGAAAAACCGCGGAGAAGATAGGTCTACCCATTATTCAGGCCTTCAGTTCGTTCCCAGCCCCCGCGTATTTCCCCCTGCTCTTCGTATTCACATATCCGCTTGCGGCTTCGATCATGCACGGCTTCGCCGATGAATTCTATGTCTTGTTGCTGGGATGGTTAAGCACCTTCTACTACGTGCTTTACAGCTTCTGGATGGGGGTGAAGGCTTTACCCTCAGAGTACTGGGAAGTTAGCAGAAACCTCGACATGGGGTTTCTGAGTAGAATGAGGCGCGTGGTTATACCCGCGACCCTCCCTTACCTGGTGAGCGGCCTTGCTAGCACGGTTAACAGCGCCTGGGGGGGACTTGAAATAGGGGAGTACTGGAACGACATCTATGGTTCCCGGAACTTGGGTGTACACACAGGGTTGATCCGCGCACTTGACCTCGCCACGGCTCAGGGGAACCTGACCGTTGCGGGCTGGCTCTCCTTCCTATTCGCCGTGGTCGTGGTTGCCTACTCGCTGCTGTTCACGAAGCGTCTGATGGATCTTTCAAGGAAGAAGTACGTCGCCGAAGAGGGGATTTACGCGGCGTGACTTCCCGTTAACCCGCTGTTATCCCCTGCAGCTGTTATCCCCTACACAGGGTAGGCGCCGCACACCGTGCAGAAGTTCGACCCCGCAGGAACGGAGCTTCCGCAGCCTGGACAGGACCTGCCTTGTCCGGCCTTCTTCGGCGGCCCGTTCACAGCCCTGTATATCTCGTAGTAAACAAGGTGTTCCTTCCCCCTTAACCTGACGCCCTCTTCCTCCAGATACTTTGAGCTCTTTTCCTGAAACTCGGCGTCAGACACTTTGAGTTCGATCACCCCCGGAATACTGGTTGAGCCGCACCCTTCTTCTATAGGCGCCTTTTTCCGCCACACTATGTCTGCTGGGAGAAGGGATTCGAACGCCTTTCTAAGCACAAATTTACCCGTCACGGCGCCGGTTAGAGGATTGACGCCCACCAAAAGCGACGGGTGAACATGGAACGCCGCCTCCTTAACTTCGGCGTCAAGATAGGGTGACTCAACGTTCAAGCCCATGGTTGCCCCAAGCGGCACAGCGGAGAACCTCATAACCTTCCAAAGATGCTCGAGCGCCACCCTGAGCGAGGCGGGCTCCTTTGAAAACAGGTAACTGTATCCCGCAAACAACTCGTCCGACCCATCCCCGGTGGCAACGTGGATGCAGCCGTCACTTCTGGCGTTCCTCAACGCTATCAGCACCGGCGCGCTATTCCTGATCTCCATGGGGTCGAAGCTGTTCATGACTCTGGCTACAACCGAAGCGGCTTCAATGTAATCTCCGTAGCTGAAGCCGATTACCCTGTGGTGAAAACCCGCCTCATCCGCCACCCGGCGGGCATAATCAACATCTGGCCCCGGTGCTTCCTGATAGTATACGGTGTACGCATTCATACCGCGTCCACTGGCAAGGTAGGATATGATGCTGGTGTCGAGCCCTCCCGACAGGATCAGCGCATCACATTCAAGACGGGCGACCGAGGCCCTCACCGACGAGCCCACGAGTTCCGAGGCAGCGCGCATCTCGGTGACTAGAAACTGCGACAACTTGGGGAGCCTTGGCTTTGGCCGAGATAAATTTTACCCAGAACCCTTTTGGCTTCTGCTATCTCTAACAATTCTGTGTTGGACTCCCTTGCCTCTTAGAGTGCCCACCTACGTGCAGCGACAACTCTGGGAAAGCTTTTTTGGCAGTTTGGCACCCAACATTGACTCCTCACGTGGTTCAGGGATAGTGCGCACAAGTGAAGCCCAACGCCAGGCATAAGACGATGTCTGTACCCGCCTACCTGTCTCCTGCGGCGTTCGGAGGGTCGGTGCTCGCAGGCTACTGTATAACGATCATGTCTCCGATGGCGCTGCTAATCGGGGAAGTGGTGCACTTATCCGCGGCGCAGGTGGGTGAACTCACGGCTTCCACGGTGATAGGCTCAGTGCCCGGCGCCATAGTTTTTGGAAGGCTGGCTGACGCGTCGGGGGGACGGATTTCAGCTATGCTTGCGGCAGCCGTCACAGCCGTGTTCAGCGTGGCTTCAACCCTGTCTTCGTCGATTCCCCTTCTGATAGTGGCTAGGGTGGCTGTGGGCGTGGGCGTGGGCGGCGAATACGTTTTGGCCAACTCCCTAGCGGCGTCACTTGTCCCCCAGGCTGTGCGTGGGAGGGTTCTGGCGTTGAACTGGGGTGGAGGATGGCTTGCCGGAGAATTCCTAGGATTCGCCGCAGGGTACTTTTCCGCATTCACTTCGGCTGGGGCTGCATGGCGAATAGTGGCTGCAAGCTCAGCCCTCCCCGCGTTCGCCGTGGCGGCCTTCAGGATCAGGAGCAACCGTGATATAGCAAGACCTCAGCCACCAGTGAGCGGACACGCCGCGGGACGCATCGGGGACTCAAGGCTTCGAACAATTGTTTACGGCTCCCTGAACTATGTGTGTGAAACATCGCCGTTCTACGCACTCTCGGTGCTTGAACCGGTGTCGCTGCATTCGTCAACCGGCTTATCCGCGCCTCGGGACGTCGAGCTCAGCCTGATCCTTCTGATTGGTGCTCCGATGGGTGTCGCCGCAACCTACTTCCTGGTTGATAGGAAGGGGAGGCTGTGGCTGAACTATGTGGGGTACTCGGCGCTCGCCGCGGCGATAGGGGCGTACATTGTTACCGGGAGCACGGAGGGCTACCTGGGATTTGTACTGTTGTTCGCCCTGCAGTTTCTCACGTGGTTTGGGCCAAGCATCACGGCGAACACTGTTCTCGCCGAGCTGTGGCCTCAGGGCGGCGGCACCGGCGCAGGCGTGTCCTCAGCCGCGGGCAGGCTGGGCGCCATAGCCACGCTTCTCGTTTTCCCCGTGCTCGTGTCCAGGCTGGGATTAGCCCTCTCCATGGCTTACCCCCTGGCGTTCTCGCTTGCAGGCGTGGTGTTCACATACATCTTTGGAGTCGAGACCATGCCTGGGAAAGCCTCCGTGAACGCGGGCTGACACCTGCCAGCCGAAGCCCAGAAGGGTGGGCGTGTTCGGAGGGTTGATAAGGATCCCGGAGAACCGCGGACTAGCCTTGGATAACCAGTATGTCTACGTGGACTCGGCGGGGGACACTTACCGGTTCGACGCCGACCCCGTATCCATCATCGACTTGGAAGACGCGAGGAAGACGCTGGGTGTCCCGGGCTACGTGGACCTGGCGGACCCCACCTTGGCGTGTGTTTGCGCGGCGATCTGGGGGTGCCAGAACTCTTCCGAGATGCCTGCCAACACCCGGTGGTTCGGGCGCCCACGCCAGAACCCCACTCCCCTCCTCTTCGGAGGCGCCGCCGTGAAGATGCTTTCGCCGTCGTCGAATCAGAGAAGCAGCCCGCTCAACCGGAGGATAGGCGACATCGACTTCGTTGTGCCCAAGGCCGGGGGAGAGCGGTTACTGACCGTTTTAAAGAATCTGCACGTGACAGCCGGTCCCCGCTACCACTTCTTCACAACCAGGAGAGACAACTTTTTCAACGCTCTAAGAGCCGGTTCCAGGTACAGGCTGCACTACCTCGACCACTTGGAGGGGAACGCGCCCGTGGTTAAGACCGTGGATGTGGTAGCCGGAAACCTCAGCTTCCGCCATTCACTCGGCGTATCTGAAGCCGACTTCAAAGCCGCCGCCCAAAACTTGTACACACTCGGGCCAGAGAAGGTGGTCGCCCTTAAACTCCAAGTAATATCCGATGTTGACGCATCCAAAACGCATATGATTGCTGAATCCCGCCAGGGCTTCAGGGTGCTGGAGTATACCAGCTATCCTCGCGGCAGACTCATTTTAGGAATGGAGCAAAAGGACGCGTTGGACGTGTTCTGCGTTCTTCTCGACTGCTTCAACAGGGATACCAGCCCCAGATTCAGCGTGGACTCCTTTGTCAAAATTTTTGAAAGAGACGACCGTTTCAGGTTGACGGCGGCTCTGAATCTCGGGATGATGCTAAAAATGCGTGGATCATTCATTGAAGGCGGGGTGGATCCGGCGGATGTGGAAGCTGTTTCGAAGAGTGTTCGAATTCTTTTGGATGCGCTTGAGCCAGTCGATAAGACCTGGGATAAACCGTGGTGGAACAGGGATGTTGAGCCGCCCGCCCCTTAGGGTGAGAGGTTGCTTGGCTGCGGGGTTGAACAGTCCATGACAAGAATCCTGTTGGCGGCTGACCTGCACGGCTCGGAGACCGTCTACTCAAAACTCCTTAACTCCGCCAGATTCTACGGGGTCGCCCACATAGTGGTAGCCGGAGACCTCACGGGTAAGGTGCTTGTCCCCGTAGTTGAGCGAGGAGGGGAATATGACTTCGACTTCTTCGGTTCGCGCAAAAGGGTTGAGCCGTCCAAGTTCGGATCCTATGCTAAGGAGATAAGATCCGCGGGCCACTACTATAAGGTTGTGACCAAGGCGGAGTTCGACGAGCTAGCAGCTGGAGGAGAACCTCTCAAACGCGCCTTCGTAGATGCAATGCTCGAATCGCTCAGACTCTTCTTAGCCAAGGCGGAGGAAAGAATGGCGTCCGCCGGGGCTACGCTGTACCTTATCGCCGGCAACGACGACTACCCCGATGTCGCTCAGTTTCTTGTAAACTCTCAGACGGGCCGTGTTGTCGAATACGAAAGCGCTCCCCGTGAACTCAAACATCTAACCCTAGCCGGGGTAGGCTACTCCAACCCCACGCCCTGGAACTCGCCGAGGGAGCTTTCGGAGGATGAGCTTTGGAGGATGCTTGACGCTAAGCTACGCGGGCTCGAACCACGCAGAACCGTGCTCGTCGCCCATCCGCCTCCGTTCGACACCTCGATCGACCGCGCCCCCAAGCTCAAAGGGTTCAAGCCTGTGGTGTCGGGGGGCAGGATTGAGACTGAGCCGGTTGGCAGCCACGCAGTACGCAGGGTGATCGAGTTGTTCGAACCCGCTGTCTCCCTCCATGGACACATACACGAATCCGGCGGAGTAGACTACGTAGTCGGTGCAAGCGGCAGACGCGTGTCTGCGTACAACCCGGGAAGCGAGTACACTACAGGGGTATTGAGGGGGGTGCTCCTAGATTTAGGGGAGGATGGCTCCTCGAGGCACCTTTTCGTAAGGGGCTAGCGCAAATCATCTTCGGGGGAACTGCACCAGCCATTTCCTTCCGTCTCTTTTTATAAATTCATCAGACTCCTTCGGTCCCCATGTTCCCTGGTTGTACTGGTGTACTTCAAACGAGTGTTCCGCCGATATCAGCGGCTCCACTATCTCCCATGACAACTCTATCTCGTCGCTCCTCGTGAACAGTGACGGGTCACCGTTGAGCGCGTCCAAAAGTAGTCTCTCATAGGCGTCTGGAAGCTGCTTTTTGCTGATATCAGAATATTTGAACGACATATCCACAGGCTGAGTCGTCATCCCGGCTCCAGGCTGCTTCGCCTCAAACCGGAGGTTTATGCCCTCGTCCGGCTGTATCCTGATGGTGATCCTGTTGGGGGAAACTTCCTCGTTTGAAAAGAGGAGCAGCGGAACCTCTTTGAACTGCAGTGTAATCTCGGTTGTCTTAAGCGGCATCCGCTTTCCGGTTCGCATGTAAAAAGGTGTCCCCCTCCACCTCCAGCTCTCAACGTAGAGTTTCGCGGCTACAAACGTCGGAGTTTTGGATGACGGGTCAACTTCTGGCTCATCCGTGTATCCCGCGTACTGGCCAAGCACACACTCAGAACTCTGAATTGGCCGCACAGCCTGAAGCACCTTAACCTTCTCGTCCCGCACCGCCTTAGGCGTGTATCTGATCGGAGGATCCATCGCGATAAGAGCCAGGAGCTGCAGCAGGTGGTTCTGCAGCATGTCGCGAACAACCCCCGCCTTATCATAGTATCCCCCCCGGTGTTCAACGCCGATCTCTTCCGCGACGGTTATCTGCACGTGGTCAACGTGGCTCCTGTTCCAAAGCGGCTCGAATATGCTGTTCGCAAACCTGAACGCAAGTATGTTCTGAACGGTTTCCTTCCCCAAGTAGTGGTCTATCCTGTAAACCTGTTCCTCCGGGAACGCCTGGTGGACCTTGTCGTTAAGCGCCTTAGCGCTTGCAAGGTCGTTGCCGAACGGCTTCTCGACCACCACCCTCCTCCACCCTTTGCCGGGCTTGGCGAGGCCGGTCATCCCAAGGTTCTCAATCACCTGCTCGTACAGAACCGGAGGAGTCGCAAGATAGAATACGCAGTTCGCAGCCCCCTTTGCGTCAGAGGCTGCCTCAAGCCTTTTCTTAATCTCCGCATAGGTAGCCATATCGGAGTAGTCACCCACGAAGTAGCTGATTGACTTTGAGAACTGCACCCACTTGTCCTGGTCGGAGCCTCCAGTATACTCGCTTACCCCTTTAGCCAGTTCTTCCCTGAACGACTCGTCGGTGTAATGGGTTCGGGACACCCCCACTATAGAAACGCCCGCGGGCAGCATCCCCTTCTCGTAGAGACTGTACAGAGCAGGCACAAGTTTCCTGCGTGTTAGGTCGCCTGAGGCGCCGAATATAAGTATGATAGAAGGGTTGCGATCGGGTTTGGCGTTCACGTTGATGCTCATGTTCCTTCATCAACGTGTTTAACTGCGTGCCCTCCGAACTCGTTACGCATAGCAGCCAAGAGCTTCGCGGCGTAGCTTTCCCTCCTCGAAGCAAAGCGCATGTAGAGCGCAAGGGTTATCACAGGCGCAGGAACAGAATTGTCTATAGCCTCCTTTGAAGTCCATCTTCCCTCACCGGAGTCTTCCACCCAGGGAGCGATCTGCTTAAGCTCCTGGTCCTTTGAAAGCGCGTCGGACAAAAGGTCAAGGAGCCAAGACCTGACCACGCTCCCATAGCGCCAAACCTCGGCAACCTTGTGTAGATCCAAGTTGAACTCCTGCTTTGAGCGGAGCACGTCGAACCCCTCCGCAAGGGACTCCATCATTCCATACTCTATCCCGTTGTGAACCATTTTGACGAAGTGACCCGAACCAGCTGGCCCCATCCATCCCCACCCCTTGTCTGGGGCGGGGGCAAGCGTCTGGAACACGGGTGTTAGAGCCTCAACAACCTCCTTCCTGCCACCCACCATCATACTGTAGCCCTCCTCCAGACCCCATATCCCCCCGCTTGTGCCTACGTCAACGAAGTTAAGCCCCGCCGACTCCACCTTAGCCGACCTCCTCAAAGTGTCTCCGTAGAAGGAGTTTCCACCGTCTATGATTGTATCACCCTTGGAAAGCACCTGGATCAGGGAGTCAATCATCTGCTCCGTGGGTTCACCCGCGGGCACCATGACCCAGACTGCCCGGGGGGGATGCATCATCTCCGCAAGCTCGCCGAGACTGGAGGCAGCCTTGACACCCGGCTGCTCCGAAGCGAGTTCGAAAGCCTTCTCCTTGGTTCTGTTGTGCACGAACACGGTGTGTCCTCCCCTGGCGAGCCTCCTTGCTATGTTTGCACCCATTCTTCCAAGTCCGACTACAGCTATCTCCAACTTAGTTTCTCTGCTCCCCTAGACTATTGCCGCAAGGGAGTAATAAGACACTGCTGACGTCATCACACCCCTGTAGGATGTGTACTCTCTGCGCTTCCATGGTAAACCTACAGGCTGTCCGCAACCGCCTTCAGAGCCTCAAGCGTCTTGGCTTGGTCGAAGTGTATTGAAACCACCCGCCGCCCCCTGCTCTGCAGGGCGGCCATGTCGCCCATTGCCTGAGCCACCTTGAGTACTCCGAAGCTTAGCGAAGAATTCTTGGACCCGAGTTCGTCGGGCACCCCGCAGTCTTCCCCGCCTTCGGAGACGAGCTGCAGAAACACCCCCCGGCCAGCGTCTCCCTTGTGTAGCTGCCCCGTTGAATGCAGGAAGCGGGGGCCGTATCCCAGCGTTACCGCCACCCTCAGCCTGTCCCTCAACTTCAACCGCATTTCTTCCAGACATTCAGCGGACCCGTGATCCTCCTTGATATACGCTTGAACACCTACGTACGAAGGCTTCTGGGGACCATCTAGGACACCGCCGAGAAGCCTCCGCAAAGGCTCCGAGCCGACTGATTCAATCTGGGTCTTCGCGGCTTGAACCGAAGCGTCGCCGTACACCTGTATCCCGTTGAGTGAAAGGAGAGGCGTGCCCTTGCTGAGCCTGCCCGTCCTCAAGTAGTCCGCCACCATCCGCCTCGCAAGCTCCTTGCTCGCTTCGACGTTGGGCTGGTCGAACGGGTTGATTTTGAGGAAGTATCCTGCAACCGCCACGGCGAACTCCCAGGTGAACAAAAGTCCCCCTACGTCGTACACATCTCGAAGATGGGTGTCGACCACTGGGTGACCCGCCGCCGCGATGGACTGCAGTTCACCATCCAGCCCGTCGTCTCCTAACGCCACGTGGACGAACAGCCTGTCGGGTCCGTACACCGATGGTTTACCAAGGGTCTCCCTCACAACCGGCAGAATCCCCCGCCCGTCTTTACCTGTGCTTTCAGCCACGAGTTGTTCAACCCAGTCTGCGAAGTAGGAGGCGGGTCCCGTTGTAACCAGCGTGAGCTTGTCCCGCCCCTGTAAAGCCATCTTGCCAAGCGAGCACCCAAGCCTCAAACCCGGGTTTTCGAACGGGCTGTCCGAAGCACACGCCTGGCTCAGCGTAGCCGCTCCTTTGAGAAGCCTGTCCAAATCAATCCCTGCAAGCGCCGCGGGCACAAGCCCGAAGAACGTGAGCGCCGAGTATCTGCCACCCACGTCGGGGTTGGCGAGGAACACGTCGAGGAACCCTCGTCTTCGGGAAAGTGCTTCAAGCTCTGTGCCGGGATCGGTTATGGCTACGAAGTGTTCTCCAGCATGTGTACCCAGCTCCTCCTGGGACAGATTGTAGAAGTATTTCAGCAGGGAAATCGTCTCAACTGTTCCACCCGACTTGGAGGAAACTATGTAAAGCGTCTGCGACGGGCGGTTGTGCTTGGCGGCGTCGATGACCTCGCCGGGATCGGTTGAATCCAGAACGGAAAGCTTCAGCCCGGAGGCTGACTCGGAGAACAGCTTGGAATACATTCGAGGAGCAAGACTCGACCCACCCATTCCTAGGAGCAGCACCCGGCTTACGCCGAGAGCGCGCGCGGCTTCGACAAGACTTTTCAGCCTCTTAACCTGCCCCGGCATGGTTTTGGGTAGGCTGAGCCACCCCAGCCTGTTCACTATTTCGTCAGGAGAGTTCTTCCAGAGAGTGTAGTCGGCTGACCATATTCGCTGAACCACTTTATCCGAGGTGACCTGTAAAAAAGCGTCCTTCAGATCCTGGTTTCTGTACTCTGCGAGCCCGGCCTTCGCACCAGGGTTTAGCTTGGCCGCCTTTTCCTCAATCGTCTTCAACGCCTGTTGCACGGACTCGGAGAAGAGTCTGACTCCTTCCGAAAGCAGGTTTTCGGTTACACTGTTCATGTCCACGCCAACATCGGATAGTTGTCGCAGGTGGTTCCTAGCCTCCTCCAAGCCTTGATCCAAGGTGTTCGCCACTTTGCCGTGGTCGAGTATGGCTTCCAGGGTCTGCGGTGGAACGGTGTTCACGGTGTCTGGGCCAACCAGGTTGTCCACGTACATGGTGTCGGGGTAAGCCGGGTTCTTGGTGGAGGTGCTCGCCCAGAGCGGCCTCTGTACGTTTGCGCCGAGCTTCTTTAGTTCAAGCCACCTATCGCCTGAGAACGCCCGCTTAAAGTGGGAGTAGGCTTCCTTGGCGTTGGCAACCGCCGCCTTCCCCATGAGCTCGTTCTTACCCAGTTTCTGAAGCTCCTTATCTACCGCGGTGTCAACCCTACTTACGAAGAACGACGCTACAGATGACACCCGGCTGAGGGTTCCACCTTTTTTGGCGTACTCCTCGAGCCCGGCGATGTAGGCGTCCACGACTTCCTTGTACCTCTCCACCGAGAAAATCAGCGTGACGTTCACATTTACACCCTCGGCGGTGAGCCTCCTGATGGCATCTAGACCGGCCTTGGTTGCGGGTATCTTCACCATTATATTGGGTCTTGAAAGTGTTCGAACGAATTTAATAGCTTCCTCAACCATTGCGTCTGCGTCGTCGGATATCTCCGGGCTAACCTCGATGCTCTGGAATCCGTCCAGCCCGTTCAACTTGTCGTACACGGGGCGGAAAACGTCGGCTGCTTCGCCCACGTCCTCAAGCATCAGCTGGAAGAATATTTCGCGTGGCGTCATGCCTCTACGGCTGAGCTCAAGGATTTCTCCATCGTACTCGTCTCCGCTTGCGATCGCCTTGTCGACAATGGTGGGGTTGGATGTCGCACCCCTCAGACCCTTGTCGACCAGCGACTTGAGCTCGCCCGAGCGTATGAACGACCTCTTTATGAAGTCAAGCCAAATCGACTGACCCGCCTTCGCGTATTCTTCGAGACTCGCCATCGGGGTTACATCCCCCTTCTTTCAAGTGCCCTGCGACACGCCGACACAACGGCTTCCACGGTGAACCCCAGCTTCTCCATCGCGACCTGGCCGGGTGCGCTCGCTCCGTATCGATCCAGGCCCACAACCTCCCCGTCCAGCCCCACATATCTTTCCCATCCTTTCCTCGCACCCGCTTCCACGACAACTCTTGCTCTTACGTCTCTCGGGAGAACCGACTCTCTGTATTCCGCGGGTTGGCGGTCGAACAGCTCCCAGCTGGGCATGGAAACAACTCTAACCCTGACTCCTTCGGAGGCAAGCTTCTTAGCCGCCTCGAGCGCGAGCTGAACCTCTGAACCCGTGCCGATGACTATGAGGTCTGGCTTTCCACTTTGGGGCTCCCAGAGGATGTACGCTCCTTTGTCCACCGCTGGCTGGGAACCCAGTTTCTCCCTATCGAACACGGGGACCTTCTGGCGCGTCAGAACCAGCGCCGTTGGTCCGTGGTCGTTTTCGAGCGCCGATTTCCACGCTTGGGCGACCTCGAATGCATCAGCCGGCCTGATCAGGGTCATGTTGGGCACGGCGCGTATACTCATCAGGTGCTCCACAGGCTGGTGTGTCGGCCCGTCCTCTCCGAGACCTATGCTGTCGTGTGTGAACACGTACACCACCCTGACCCCCATAAGCGCTGCAAGCCTCATCGGGGGTCTCATGTAGTCGGAGAAGGTGAGGAAGGTAGCGGTGTAGGGGATCAGTCCCCCGTGCAGCGCGATCCCGTTTGCAATGCTACCCATGGCGTGCTCACGCACCCCGAAGTGGAAGTTCCTCCCGCCCTCGTCATAGGGGAAGTCTCCCACTCCTTCGATAATCGTCTTCGTGCTCGGCGCAAGGTCCGCAGACCCGCCGACCAGCCATCCGATGCTCTTGGATATGGCGTTGATCACCTTCCCTGAGGCATCCCTTGTGGCTATCGGCGACGACTGGGGTGAGAACAGGTTTGCCAGCTGGCTGTCCCACCCCCGCGGGAGCTTGCCGTTCAGCTGAAGCCTGAGCCGCTCCGCCTGTTCAGGGTACTTTAATGTGTAATCTTCAAGGAGAGAGTTCCACGATTCCTCGGCTCTTCTGCCTCTTTCGACGGCCTCGCGCATATGCGCGTATACTTCGTCTGGTACGTAGAACTCCTTATCCGCCGGCCACCCCGCGCTGATCTTCGACTGCTTAGCCTCCTCAGGGCTCATGGGTTCCCCGTGAACCTTGGCGGTGCCCGCAAGCGGGCTGAACCGTCCTATGGTTGACTTGGAGATTATCAGGGAGGGCTTGTCGCTACGTGAAACCGCTGCTCTCAGCGCTTCATCAATGTCCTGGATCTTGGAGCCGTCAACCGGGCCGTAGACCCTCCAGCCATATGATCGGAACCGTTGGGCAACATCCTCTCTGAAAACCACATCTGTGTCCCCTTCGATCTGGATGTGGTTTGAGTCATAGATGTAAACGAGTTTCCCAAGCTCCCACGTACCCGCGAGGCTCGCCGCCTCCGACGACACCCCCTCCTCCAGGTCTCCGTCTGAGACTATTTCGAACACCCTGTGGTCGAACAGGTCGTACCCCGGCCTGTTAAACGTCTCCGCAAGCAGCCTCTCCGCGACCGCCATACCAACGCCGTTTGCGAATCCCTGACCCAGCGGGCCCGTGGTGGCGTTGACACCCGGAGTCAGCCCGTACTCGGGGTGGCCCGGTGTCCTGCTGCCCCACTGCCTGAACTGTTTAAGATCATCCATTGAGAGGTCGTATCCGGTCAGATGTAGCAGCGAATACTGGAGAGCGCTTGCGTGCCCCGCTGAAAGTACGAACCTGTCCCTGTCAGCCCATAAAGGGTTCCGGGGGTTGTGTTTGAGGAACCTGTCCCACAGCACGTACGCCGCCTCAGCTGCACCCATCGGGGTTCCAGGGTGTCCTGACTTAGCCTTCTGAACCATGTCGAGCGCAAGAAACCTTATGGTGTTTGCGCAGAGAGCGTCTATCTTCGACAAACCGGCTTCGGCGAGTGTTCCCGCCTCGGCGCCGCTAACTTCGTTCAACACTGCCCACCTGCCCTCAATTGATCCAGCAGGTACGCGGTAACCCCTATCAGGGCCGCTTCCTCGGTGGTGATGACCCTTAAAGGCATTTTTCGCAATATCCCACTCATACTCCTCTTATCACTGAAGGAATGTATAAAGCCATCACTCTGCAGGATAGGAAGCACCTTGGGGGGTATGCCGCCGCCCAGGTAAACTCCGCCCGTAGCCATAACCTTGAGCGCAAGGTTGCCCGCCTCGGACGCAAGTATCGAGGAGAACATTTGCAGGGCGCGCGCACACACCGGATATTCGCCTGGGTGGTGTAGGGCGGCGTCCACTATCACGGGCGTCCTGTCCTCTGCCTGGGCGAGACCGGGTGGTTCACTCAGACGCTGCGCGTCCTCCTTAGATTTCAGGTAGTCGTAGATTCTCGCTATACCCGGCCCGGAGCAGAGCGTCTCAACATCCACTCTTTCGCCTCTGTGTGCGAGGGCGGCTGCTAGCTCGAATTCTTCTGGTGTTCGAGGTGCAAAGTCGCAGTGGCCCCCCTCTGAGGGGTGGGGCGTGTACCCGTTGCCGTACCATGTTAGAAACGCTTCCCCCAGGCCTGTTCCGGGTGCTACAACTCCTATGGTTGATTTATCCACGGCTTCTCCACGGTTGATCGTCGCTAGCTGGTCGTGTGATAAATGTGGGATCGAGTAGGCTGTAGCGTATACATCGTTCACCAAGAACACTCGGTCGGCTCCCAGAGCCAACTGCAGCTTTTCCTCGCTGACATCCCATCCGAGGTTAGTCAATCTAGCGGAGCCCGAGACCACTGGGCCGGCGACGCAGAACGCCGCGTAACCCATGCGCCCAGAGCCGCGGAGGAACCCTTTAACAAGCTCCTCCATCGACGCGTACTCGCCAGATTTATACGTTGATTTCTTGAGCAGCGAACACTTCCCGTTCTCATAGGTGTAGAGCGCCAGATTGGCTTTGGTTCCACCTATGTCGCCCGTGATGAGATTAGTCATCGACGACACCCGTAGCCCGCTGGCCCCCTAGCCCCGTCTCAGCTGAGCGCTTGGTATTCCTGCATTGCGGTTGGGCTACCCAGATACGTAGGCGTCCTCTGAGACACGGATTCAGGTTCGATTTCAAGTATCCTGCGCCTGCCGTCGGTGGCGACGCCTCCAGCCTTTTCGGTTATAAACGCCAGAGGGTTTGACTCGTACTGGAGCCTGTACTTGCCCTGGGGTGCGTCGGAAAGCTCTGGGTAGGCGAAGAATCCTCCTTTGCAAAGCACCTGGTTGTAGTCTGCGACGAAGCACCCGCTGTATCTTAGCTTATACTTCTTGGCCTCCAGCGAATCCACGTAGCGCACGAGTTTGGGGCTCCACTTCCCCCTGGATCCGCCTACGCCGTACACTTCTCCAGGATCGGGTATTCTGACACCCTCAGCTGCCAACACGAATCTACTCTCCGCCGATGGACCTCCCAAGTCTGTGAAGGAATACACGCCGCCTTCGAGAGCCAGCACAAGCTGAGTGTACGGCCCATAAAGGAAATACATGGAGGCGTATAGTCTGTCGCCGCGTGCGGGTAACTCCTCGTCTCTGTAGACACCAACTATTGTGCCCACCGGGTTGTCCGACGCCACGTTGGAGGAGCCGTCGATGGGGTCGTATACAACCGAAAACTCCCCTGTTGGGGCGCTGCGCGGCTGCGACAGCTCCTCGGATGCCACGTGTCTTACAAGACCGCTTCCGAGCAGCTTCTCAGTCAGAAGGTCGTTAGCCCACACGTCCGCCTGAATCTGGTGCTCTCCGTACACGTTCACCCCGGTGGTTGAACCCAGTCTAGCAGGGATGCCGTCGCGGATCGCAACACAACTCGTGGCGATTAT
This sequence comes from Candidatus Martarchaeota archaeon, assembly GCA_023487445.1. GTDB lineage: Archaea > Thermoproteota > Thermoprotei_A > Marsarchaeales > Marsarchaeaceae > JAMDBQ01. Next base: position 32,108 of record JAMDBQ010000015.1, read on the forward strand.
CGAAGCCAGCCTAGAAAAAGAGCGATCAGCGTCATTCAGAAACGAGCCGAGGTTAGCCCTAGAGCGCTTGTCCCCCTTAGGCTCCAAGCGTGGTAGATTTTGTTCTTCCCGATCCGTATGTGACATTCTGGCTACACGGAGAGGTTCCACGCGCCCGAAGCATATTAACCCTGCTAAGGGGTTCGCAGCGTGTACTGAAAAATATAGGGAGTGGAAAAATGGGGGTGGCGCAGAGCCTAGCTCAGCACGGGCACCTCAGCAGCAGCCGCCTGGAACCCGACTTTCCTGTGTGTGCCATCGCAGTACGGCTTCTTGGACGACTGACCGCACCTGCAGAGAGCGGTGAGTGTCTTCCCGTCAACCATAATCACATTCGGACCGTTTTCCGTGCTCTTGATTACAACGCTGGGCATTGTTTACTCGGCTAAAATACTTGGACGGGACCTGTAAGCTTTTCCGGTTTGGTGATGAAGGTGACGGTTAGAGGCCCAGTTATTCACGGTTACGCAAGAATGGAATAGGCTACGTCTTCGGCGAGGAGCGGAGCCGTTGGACTGCGCGGTTAAAGGGGAGTGCTGGGTGGACTGCATGCGCCAACGTCCTCTCCTTTACTAGAGCAAAGCGCGCAGGGTGAAGGGCTGTCAGAATACTAATAAGTGTTCAAACTCCAGTGTGTCTCACATTATTTGGAAGCTGGAGTTCTGATTCTGGACTTCTCGCGGACAACATCGTACTCAAACCTGTCTATCAGCCTCTTCAGACCATCGCATATCTCGTTAACCTTCGCCTCGGCGTCAGCCTTTATCTTCTGGATTTCAACCGCCCGGTACACGTGGCAGTATCCTCCGGCTGTCAGCCCCTTCACTTCCTTGTAGACGAGGCCCGCACCAACCAGCTTCTGCAGTCCCCTGTGAACCGTGCTTCTGTCCCTGCTGACCCAGCGGGCTACGTCGTCAAGCGTGGCTGGGCCGTTTTTCACAAGGTCGTAGAACATTGAGGCTTCGATCGAGTTGAGGTTGTATATACACGTGAGTAGATCCGTGCATGTAGCATCTACCCTTGTAACGGTGTGGACGCTGCTCATACGTTCAAACCTGATGCCCGTGGTGTTACTTAAGTCTTGCACGGTATTGACAATACCGAAAATACTTAAATAACCGACGCGCCCTATATGACGTACGGCAATGGAAACCCAGATGGGGCTGGACTATACAGTGACAACAGCCGAGGATAGCAAGCGGGTTCTCGACCTGCTCGCAGAGAAACTCAAGCAAAAGGGTTTCGGCATACTCTCCAAGATCGACGTGCAGTCAGTGCTCAAAGACAAAACCGGTGCCGACGTGGGACCCTACGTGATACTCGACGTATGCAAACCCGACAGCGCGAAAAAGGCAATCGAGGCCCACCCGGAGATCGGAATGGTTCTCCCATGCAAGATACTCGTCCGAAGCGAAGGTAAAACCACCAAAGTATCACTGTACAGGCCGACCGAAATGGTTGTGCGAGCAGGTTTCACGGATCTGGCTCAGCTGGCTCGGGAAGTAGAGCAAGATCTGAAATCCGTCCTAGAAGGCGTTTCCGCCACCAGGTGAATAAAATGGATGAAGACAGCGAATTCCAGAAAATAAGGGAGAAGAAGCTCAAGGAACTAATGGCCGCGGGATCATCTAAACCCGCTTCCACAAACGGGTCTCCGAACAAGCCAATTCAGCTTTCAGACGCGACCTTCAAAAGTGAGGTGTCAAAGTATCCCGTGGTTGTGGTTGACTTCTGGGCGCCGTGGTGCGGCCCATGTAGAATGGTTGCCCCAATCGTAGAGCAGTTGGCCTCAGAGTACGCCGGAAAGGTTGTGTTCGGTAAACTCAACGTGGACGACAATCCAGTCACAGCGAATGAATTCGGCATACAGAGTATACCCACCATGCTCGTGTTCAAGGATGGTCAACCAGTTGACGGATTCATAGGTGCCGCCCCCAAGGCACAGATCGAACAGAAGTTCAAACCATACATATCGGCGTAGGCTCCGGTAGTGGATACCCCGTGGATGCCCAGTACGATGTAGTGGTGGTGGGAGGAGCGGCTGCTGGGCTCACCGCTTCCCTTTACACTGCTAGACAGGGCTTGAAGACCCTAGTGGTTACAAAGGATATCGGAGGCCAAGCTCTGCTCACCAATGAAATACAAAACTATCCCGGGTTCGCCGAGATCTCCGGGTTTGAACTTATGAATAAGTTCAGGGAGCAGGCGGAGCGATACGGCGTCGAGTTTCTATACGACGAAGTAGTCGGGGTGAAGATGGCGGAAGAGGGGTGCTTCAGCGTCAAAACACGTTCGGGTGACGTAGGCACATGCGCCGTTATCCTCGCTTTCGGAAAGACACCCAGGGATCTAGGAGTTGAGGGCGAGGAGAAGTTCAAGGGGAAAGGAGTGTCTTACTGCGCGGTGTGCGACGGCCCCCTTTTCAAAGGGAAGAGCGTGGCCGTGGTTGGCTCGGGTGAGCCTGCTCTTGAAGCCGCTAACTATCTTTCAGGAGTATGCGCCAAGGTGTACGTCGCACAGAGGACTGCTAAACCCATCGGGCGCGACGACTTGGTGTCGACGCTCAAGTCTACGCCCAACATCGAGTTCCTAAACTCCGTTGAGGTAAAACGGATAAACGGGGACACCAAGGTCAGGTCGATCACCCTAGTTGACGCATCTTCTCCGAAGGATGGAAGGGAGGAGAAGGTGCTTCCAGTTGACGGCGTATTCGTGGAAATGGGTTACGTAACCAGGACCAAGTTCCTAGAAGGTCTGGTAGAACTCAACGGCCTAGGCGAAGTGGTGACTGACAAGGACGGGTCGACATCCACTCCTGGGGTTTTCGCCGCGGGCGACGTGACCGACATACCCTATAAGCAGGCGATCATATCCGCGGGCCAAGGCGCGTCTGCTGGTTTGTCTGCCTACAACTATGTTCAGAAGCTTCGGGGAAGACCAGTGTCCAAGGCTGACTGGAGAAGTCTGAAACCTACGCCCACACAGAAGCCCGAGGGCTGATCAACTCCTAGAGTACTTCGCGACTAACTCCGCCTGGGCTATGGTTAATCCCTTTATCTTTTGGCGTAGTTGGCTGCTCGTCAAACCCGGCGGGAACTCCGTCTCCTCCGAAAGCGCGTACGCTTTGAAGAAGTATCTGTGGTCGCCGTGGCCTCTGGGTGGGCAGGGTCCGTCATAACCGATTTCCCCGAAGTCGTTGACTCCCTGAGAGCCGAGCCCCTGCACCACTTTGAGTTTGGGCACACCTTTAGGTATTCGTGTGGTTGTGGCCGGGATGTTGTAGATCACCCAGTGAACAAAGGTTTTCCCGGGCGCGTCCGGGTCTTCCACAACGATTGCATAGGATTTGGCGCCCTGCGCAGGCGCTAGCTCAAGTGGCGGTGAAATGTTGGTTCCCTCACACGTGTAGTCGCGTGGAAACCGGCCTTCAAACACAGTCTTCAAGCCAAACGCCATGATCACGCGTCTTTCAGACGACGAGAAGTGGGTAATAAACTTTTGAAGGAGGGGAGGCTGAGGGTGGACTGCTCCGGGGCAGAACCAACGCTATCCAAGGGTTGCATTGAGGTCTAACTTGCTGTTTACTCCAAGAGGTAGGTTTGGATTGGGTTGTCGGTTGACAGCCACTGCGGACCCTCGACTCTTTCACCTGTTTTGCTGTCAACCCCGGAACCCTTCGGGAGGTAGACTCTATGGGTTTCCGAGGCCTTGGTGGCTGGCGCGTAGAGCACCATGTCGCCGACCATATACTCCGACGGGATGAAATAGGCTTCGGGGTCGTCGGGGTAGTTGTAGAACACTGGCCTGACCACTGCGTGGCCAAGTGAATGAGCTTCTTTGGCGGCGGCGTTTAGGTGTGCTGCCATCCCGCGTCTCAGATCAAACACGTCAACCAGTTCACGCTTATATGACGTGGGGAGCCCGTAAAGCTCCTGATCGTTTCCTCCCATGGACTTATGGTTTCTAAATATGGGGAACAGGGCGGCTACTTGGTAGTACCTGACCAAAAGATCTGGGCTGGATTCACCCTCGAATCCTCCTAGATCGCATCCGCAGTATGGCACCCCGGACAACCCCAGGTTCATGACCATAGAGAGCTGCAACGGTAGATCGTCCCAGGAGGAGACGTTGTCACCCGTCCACACCGCGGCGTACTTCTGTATTCCCGCGTACCCCGACCTCGAAAGTACATATGGCTTGTCAACCCCCGCCTCTAGGAGGGCCTCGTAAGTTGACTTGGCTGCGAAATACGAATAGGCGTTGTGCACCCTTGCATGACTCACCTTTGACCCTGAGTCGTCTGTTTGAACCGCGTTCTCACCCATTGTTCTATCAGGGTTTCTGATACTTGGTTCATTCATGTCGAGCCACACGCCGTCGGCTCCAAATCGAACAAACTCAGAGACAACTCTTCTCCAAAACGATCTGCCATTCTCGTTTAGGAAATCGGGGAAGCAGCAGCTTCCGGGCCAGACTCGGCCAACGTAGAGTGAGCCCTCAGCGTCTTCTACGTAGCATCCAAGCCCCCGCTTAAAGACGTCGTAGTTTTGATCGAGTTTGATCCCTACGTCGACTATCGGGATAACTTTAACGCCCATTCGGTGCAGTCCATCGGCTAGCTTCACTGGGTCGGGGAATCTTGATGCGTCCCATGTAAACACCCTGTAGCCGTCCATGTAGTGTATGTCGAGGTATACCGCGGAAACCCAGAACTCCCTTAGGTAGCGCTCCACGACCCCGAGCACCTCCTGCTGGGGGTAGTAGCTCCATCTCGATACCTGGTGGCCTAGAGCCCATTCGGGGCAGTCAAACGGTCTGCCGGTCACAGACGTATACTGTTCTAGTACGGCGTTGAAGGATCTGGCGCTGAAGAAGTATACGTCGAAGTCGCTCTCCGACACAGTCACGGTGAGACGGCCACGTCTCTCGGCGCCGACGTCGAACACGGTGCGCGATGGGCTGTTGACGAACACACCGAGCAGGGGGTTGGCAACCAAAACTATGAATGGGATGCTGAGATACGCCTTGGTTCTTTCGGCGAAGTATCCCCAGGCGTCGGAGTTCCAGTTCACGTACCTTCCCCTTTTCCGATCAAATCTATAGGGGTGTTCTCCAAGCCCGTAGGCGTGGCTGCACGGCTCTAGTTCAACCGATACCTCAACGGTATTCCCCTCCGACTCTAAGAATTCGACACTTCTCCCGTAGAGGTCGAAAGCCAGGTTGTCCACATCGGCGACCGCTATGTCGTCGAACCGCGTATACCTTGCGCCGGCGTTAACCCTGACCTTTGTGAATGGATGTTTATCCGAGCACGCTAGCTTCATAAGCTGAGCCTGCCTCGCAGGCTAAAATGCGTTATTTTAAGCTTTTTCTAATGGAAACAGGGCTGGGCCTAGTTCCGGGGTGGCTTTCAAAACTGATGGGAATCTTGGCATGGCCGTCAAATGCAGGAGGAAGGGTGACGCGGCGGTTTTGAGCCGGGACCGGTACGAGTACGTGGTTCAGAAGATTGACGGGTTGATTAAGCTTGTGCGGGGGGGGGGGGGGGGGGCGGGGCGGGGAGGGGGAG
>JAMDBQ010000015.1:37725-38192 GCA_023487445.1 Candidatus Martarchaeota archaeon
GGGAGCCGGGCGCGGAAGCGGAAGCAGAAGCCGAAGGGTAGCGGCGGATGCTTACACTAGGCTACCCATCCGGTTCGGCTTCTCACTCACCGGGACCACATAGAACCCCCTCAGGTTTCTCGGAACACTGGGGAAGAGGTGTCTTGGAAACCCAGTTATCCTCACGGATAGGATCCGGGGTATCGCGGGGCCGCACTAGGGGCGGGCTTCGACAACCACGTGTATCAGACCTTCGGCCTTCGCAGCTCCACGAAGGGATTCTTCGGCTACCATCTCAAGGATAGCACAAGTGTAGTCTCCAGTGACGTCAGCCCTACGGAGGGCCTCTCTGCACCACTTAAATTTCCCAGAACTATTCATGCCTCGGTACACGGAGCGCAGGTGATGCGGATGAGGCTGACGAAGATGAGGGGCTTATCCGGACACCATCCCCTCAACCCCCAAAAGATTAAAGAGTAAACACTAAG
>JAMDBQ010000005.1 GCA_023487445.1 Candidatus Martarchaeota archaeon
TTTGGAGGCATGTCCTCTTAGCTTCAACAGGATTGACGTGCTCAAAGCCGATTTCAGCACACAGAAAATCTTGGAGGAGGCTAGGGCGATGCTGAATGATCAGTCGTGGTCGCCTGGCCTTATGGTTTGCAAGCGCGACGTCACCCCTGCCACGGGGGCTGAGCTTGCCCGAACCGGGTACACGAGGATGGATTCGCTTGTTGTAATGAGCTGCCCCAGGTTCAACATGAATCCCCGGCCGTCGGTAGAGCCCGTTGACGTGGAGGCTGACATGGCCTCAGATTGGTCAAAGGTTTACCTAGAGGCATTCTACGGTTCGCAACACTACCTCAACGTAGTCCGAAACGTCGTTTCCAGGGCGGCTCGAGACCCTAGATGCGAATTCCTGATTGCTAGGGTTGACGGGTCTCCTGCGGGTGCTCTCGCCCTCTACCATTCCCAAGGGTTGGCTGGAGCCTATTGTGTGGGGACGCTCGAGCGGTTCAGGTCGAGGGGAGTCGCAACCACACTTCTGAGAGAGTGCTTTAGAAGGGCCGGTGAAAGAGGGGAGAAACTGATTCTGCAGACCTTCGCCTCAGATAACGTTGTTCCATTGTATAGCAGAATGGGCTTCACACCAGTTTATGAAAAGCTATTTTATTCTCCCCGCAGGTAAGGTTCGGCTACGGATAGCCACTAAGTAAATCAGATATTTACGTGAGCCTAGATCAGCCGAAGACCAGTTGAAGACTGATCACGCCAAAGGAATTTTAATGTTCGCAAGGGCCGCTGGAAAACTGAAGATAGCTAAGAGAACGGGCTGGGCCAACAGGTTTCTGCCCTCTGAAAGCGTCGCCGACCATTCCTACAGAACCGCTCTACTTGCTGCGATTATCGCGGACTACGCTGGATTGAGGTGCGATATGAATAAAACACTGAAGATGGCGTTGATCCACGATCTGGGAGAGTCGTTTCTAGGAGACTGGGATCTGGACTCCACACGGCTTTACGGCGTAAGTCAGAAACACAGGCTGGAGGTTCGCGCAATGGATCACCTCTGCTCCCTGCTTCCCGAGCCACTGGGTACCACGTACTTTGATCTGTGGAGGGAATTCAACCAGGGGAGTTGTCTCGAGTCTCAGGTTGTTCATTTAGCGGATAAACTCGACGCCCTTATCAGAGCCCGAGAAATAGAGGACGCGGGCTTGTCCGTGGGTGTTTACGCGGAGTTCAAAAAAAGTGTGGACGAACGCAGATTTAACCAAAAACTGAGAAAGTTTTACACCCAGCTTCTTCGGGTAATGGAACAATGAACGAGATTCGACTTGATCCCCTTACGCGTGAATGGGTTATAGTTGCTCCTAACAGGGATAGAAGGCCGATCTCTCCTAAGCGTTGCCCGTTTTGTGTTGGTTCCCCCGAAATCAATGCTTCCGAGCAGGTACAGATTCTTCAAAATAAGTATGCAGCGCTGACGCCTGAGGCACCCAAGGTGACCCGTCCCAATTCGAGGCAGGCCTACGGTTTCAGCGAAATAGTCGTGGAATCACTGGATCATAATGCCGACTTCTGCACTCTTCCGTTGAACCAGGCGATAAAGGTGTTCACACTCGCGCTGAGGAGGTCGGGTGAACTGCTTCGCGACGACAAGATCAAGTATGTTCACTTTTTCAGAAACAGGGGCAGGGGGCTGGGGGTGAGTATAAGGCATCCACACTCTCAGATAGTCGCCCTGCCGTTTGTCCCGCCTAGGATAAGGATGGAGAAAAAGGTGTTCGAGAAGTTTTCGCCGTGCGTGCTGTGCGACCAGCTGAAAAATGTTGTGAGAGGCGCGAGGCTGGTCAAGAAGGAAGGCGGGGTGGTGGCCTACGTGCCCTATGCCCCACGCTGGCCATATGAAATACATATTCAGGGTCCCCATGAGGAGTCTCTTCGACACTATGATTTGGACTGCCTAGGAGAGGTGGTGCGTGTCCTCCAACTATCGCTCCGCGCCCTTGACCAGGTGCTCGGAGGCGATACGCCCTACACTTTTTCACTTCACGATGCACCCAAATCCGCCAAAAAGTTTCACACGCACCTAGAGATAACACCGGTAATGTATGATAGGTCACGCGTCAAATTCACCGGAGGCATGGAGCGGGGTGCTGGAACCACTATACTTGACCGCGCACCCGAGGAAAGAGCACGAGAGCTCAGAGCCGCGATAAGGCGAATCGAATAAGCGCCGGCGGATTTCAGGGTGAGTCACCAAATCTAATATCGAATCCGGCTTCGAGGAATCCTCACGCATAGTGCAAACTCCCCTCGGATTCCGAGGGCGGAACGGAACTAGCAAGACTTAAGCCCACCAAAGACAAGACGTGTTAGAATACATATGTCGGAGAACGCCGCCGAAGTGTTTCCTGTCGATGAAAATCTAAAGCAGGTTGCGGGCAAGACGATATACAAGAGCGAAAAGTGGTGGAAAGCGGCTGTGGTCACCGAGGGCTGGGGTAAGAAGTCCCTTACAGTGTATTTGTGGCAGTCGAGGAACGGTGAATGGAAGGTGGCGCAGAAGTACAAGATTCACTCGAAGGATGAATGGCTTAAGGACAAGCCTATTCTAGAAGAGTTGGTAGAGAAACTATAGCGTCTATTCATGGTTGCCCGGTTGTTGTGAGGGAAGGGTAATAAGTCACCGCTAGGGCTGGTTGTTGCTGAATACATGGTCGACGACTATAGAGTCACCCCTTGGCAGGTTGAGGGGGAAGTGGACTATGAGAGGCTCGTGCGAGAGTTCGGAACCCAGAAGATAGATGAGAATCTTAAGGCTTCGATTTCGAGCTTAACCGGTGAACTGCACGTCCTCATTAGGAGAGGCGTGTTTTTCTCGCACAGAGACCTTGACTTGGTCCTGAAAGACTACAGGGATGGCAAAGGGTTCTTCCTGTACACGGGCAGAGGACCTTCCAAGGCGATGCACATAGGGCACCTGCTCCCATTCGTGTTTACAAAGTGGCTTCAGGATAAGTTTGGGGTGAACCTATACGTTGAAGTCACCGACGACGAGAAGTTTCTGACAAACCAGGGCGTCACACTTGATGAGGCTAGGAGCTGGGCAAGGGAAAACATACTCGACATCATAGCGGTGGGCTTCGACCCGGATAAGACATTCATCTTTCAGGACACAGAATACATCCGCAACATGTATCCGCGCGCGCTTGAAATATCCAAGAAACTCAACTTCTCCGAGGTGAAGTCGGTGTTTGGGTTTGAAGGTTCAGCCAACATCGGATGGATATTTTACCCCGCTATACAGATGGTTCCCACCATGTTTGAGAGGAAGAGGTGTCTTATCCCCTCTGGTATAGACCAGGACCCATACTGGAGGCTGCAAAGAGACATAGCCGAGTCGCTTGGATATCCGAAGGCAGCCCAGATACAGAGCAGGTTTCTCCCGCCTCTCACAGGGATCTCAGGCAAAATGAGCGCCTCTCAACCCGAGACGGCCGTATATCTGAACGACGACCCTAACACCGTAAGGAAGAAGATCATGAGGTACGCGTTCTCGGGTGGTCAGTCTACAGTTGAACTTCATCGAAAACTGGGCGGTGACCCATGGGTGGACATCCCGTTCATATGGCTCTATTACTTCTTTGAAGACGACGATTCTAAAATCAGGAAGGTTGAGGAAGACTACCGTAGCGGTCGTATGTTGACGGGTGAGCTTAAGGAGCTGCTCACTGAAAAACTGAATGGGTTTCTGGGTAACCATGCGGTGCGAAGGGAGGAAGCCACTTCAAAGATCGATGTTTACAAATTCACGGGGAAACTCGCTCAGAAGATGTGGTCCACAGTATTCGACTGAGTTCAGGCTACCCGTGATCCTGGAACCAAGAACCGCGTGATCTGCTCAGGTGAAGCGGGAGTGGTCCAGCCTATCTGGCTTAGGTGGCGGAAGCCTTCAAAGCGTAAACACTGTTTGGTCCAGGCTACACGTATACCCCCGTCGCCACAGCGCCTCCACGCAGCCTGAGGCGTCCTGCTAAGCAGGGTCGGGCTCGTGTATTCGCGGCAGTGAGTTTAAAATTCAAGGTTCAAATGTGGGATCTGATGAACTCCAGAGGAATCCCTACCCAGTCTGGGCGGTTGTTGATTTCGTACTGTAGTTCATACAGGGCTTTCTCAAATACAAAGAACTCGGCTGCCTCGTAAAACCCTTCTCTTCCGCTAGGAGCTATCTTTACGGTGGACGATTTCAGTGATCTCCTGTAACCTTCTTGGAAAAGCCCGATTGAAGCCGCGGCCCACTCACCGAGTTTCTCCCTGTACTCGGGCCAGAGTCTGGAGCAGTAGGATGCCGCGTACTGAATCGATCTTACCATGCCCGCCAAGTCTTTAAGCGCGCAGAACTTGGATCTCCGGTAGCTTATTGGGCGGGCAGGCTCACCTTCGAAGTCGAACGCGGTAAAACCCTTTCCGGTAACTAGAACCTGGCCTAGGTGATAATCGCCGTGTATTCTAATTTTGGAAACCCTTTCCTTGACCAGCCAGCTCAGATTCTGATGAAATCTCCCCTCATCCAGTTTAACCAGAGGTTTCATCACGGTTGTTGGTTGCTCGCTCTTGTCCAATTCACCTATCATTGCATTTTTGATATCTGACATCTCACTTATCCATCTGCGGGTATCCGCCTCCGTCACGGGTTCGGGAGTGAACTCGGGGTTATGCGAATCCGATGCAAGCGCCACATGCAGTTTCGCCGTGTATTCCCCCAGTGCTTCTAGCTTTGCCGAAAGGATGCTCAGGGTGTCCTGGATTGCGTTAGAGGCAGCGGCCTTCTTGACCTCGCCCACGACATAGCTCCAGCAATCTCCACGGTTTTTCACATAAGTTGTAAGGAGACCCGCGGACTTGGGGGTCGCCTTGGCTGCGGAGGGATCGTATCTGATCCACCCTACGAGTCCGGGGACGCTCGGGGCACGCTTTGACTTGGACAGGAATTCGAGCATTTCTATCTCGGGTGACGGCCAGTCAGATAGTTTTCTGTAAAGTTTCAGCACGTAGGATGTTCCGTAGAAAATGGTCGTGTTACTTTGTTCACCCCTTAGCTTTCTGGGCTTGAGTCTACGGGTGCTTACACCATTCTCCGCTTGGAACGACAATTCTCCCCGATTCAATCGGATAGGGGAATGCTTGGCGAAGCACTCGAATATTTCGCTTTGGAACACCGGTTCATCTGTAGCCTCCGCCAAAGCGTTACCGCCCTCAGGGTTGTCCGGACGCAGCAGTGTTAGCAGATAGTATTCTTCGTTTCCATCCCCATATGCTACGTTTAAAACTTGAATTGAGTATCGCCCATGCATCGGCGACCCGAGTTCATCAACCACTTGTATGTGGGAGATCCTTCTCCCCTTGCCACCGAACCACCTTTGAGACACCAGAAACCTATTCAGTTCGTCCTCCGTGTATGTAGTTTCGCCGCCGTGTTTCTCGGGTGTCAGGTCATTCACCGCTCGAGCCGTCGGAGCCGTCGGAGCCGTCGGGTTCAAGTTTGAACCAGAAGAAACTGTGTCTACTCATAGTAAAGAAGTAGGGGAGTTCACCTATCGGGGGAAACCTTGACTCCGTTTGAACTTCAACCGGGGTCCACCCCGCGAACCTGCTTAGGTCAAGTTGAAGCGCCACCGGCTTCCTTGACAGGTTGTAAACGCAGAGCATGTAGTTGTTCTCAAACGTCTTAAGGAAGACGAGTGCTCTGCGGTCGACGTTTTCGAAGAACTCTATCTCGCCTCTACCCAGGACGGTGTTGTATTTTTTCCTGATCTTTATCATGCTCTTGACCCAGTTCAAAAGGGATGTGGGAAGCCTCGACTCCGCCTCTGCGTTAACGGCTTCATAGTGGTAGTTTGGATTGACTATCACTGGGTTGCACAGGGATTCGGGGTCGGCTTTGGAGAAACCTGCGTTTCTATCTGGGCTCCACTGCATCGGCGTCCTGACGCCGTTTCTATCTCCTAGGTATATGTTGTCCCCCATGCCGATCTCGTCGCCGTAGTATAGAATCGGGCTGCCTGGAACCGAGAAGAGGATGGCGTGTAAGAGCTCGATGAGCCGTCTATCGTTATCGAGAAGCGGGGAGAGCCGCCTTCTTATGCCCATGTTCAAACGCATCTTGGGGTTCTTCGCGTACTCTTTGAACATGAAGTCTCTTTCCTCGTCGGTTACCATTTCAAGTGTGAGCTCATCGTGGTTTCTGAGGAAGATTCCCCAGTCGCAGGTAGGGGGTATCGGAAGCGTCTGCTTGATTATGTCCACAATCGGAACCCGGTCCTCCTTCGCCACAGCGATGAATATTCTGGGCATGAGCGGGAAGTTGAAGGCCATGTGGAACTCGTCTTCGTTTCCAAAGTACGCCTTAGCTTCTGTGGGCCACTGATTGGCTTCGGCTAACAGAATCGTTCCCGGAAACTCCTTGTCGATCATGCGCCTCACCTCCTTGAAGAATTGATGGGTTTCGGGCAGATTCTCACAGTTAGTGCCTTCCTTCTCGTAGAGGTAAGGCACTGCATCGCATCTGAACCCGTCGAGTCCACGTTTGAGCCAGAACCTGATGACATTCATCATTTCAGTACGCACGTCGGGGTTCCAGTAGTTCAGGTCGGGTTGACTACTGTAGAACCTGTGCCAGTAATACTGCTTCGCAACGTGGTCCCATGTCCAGTTGGACTTTTCGGTGTCAGTGAATATTATTCTTGCCTGCTGAAACTCTTTGTCGGTATCACTCCACACGAACCAGTCCCGTCTCGGCGAGTTTCTGTCTTTTCTTGCCTCCTGGAACCAAGGATGCTGGTCTGACACATGGTTCATAACCAAGTCGGCTATCACTCGGATACCCCGCTTATGCGCCTCTTCAACACATTCCTGGAAGTCGTCTACTGTGCCGTAGTCTGGGTGAACCGAGTAGTAATCCGAGATATCGTATCCGTCGTCTTTTAGGGGTGAATCGTAGAAGGGTAGCAGCCATATGCAGTCCACCCCTAGGTCTGAAAGATACCCCATTTTCAGCCTCAGTCCCTGGAAGTCGCCCACGCCGTCTCCGTTGCTGTCGTAGAAGGAGCGCACGGGTAGTTCATAGAACACGGCGTCGCGGTACCACAGGTTCAGATTCTCTCCTGCCATCATTTCTCCACCTCTAATATATGCGCGGGTCGCAGGTCGGGGGTGAGGCTGATGAAGTTCTTTACACCCCTCCACACGTATCTTTCGCCTGTAAGCAAATCTCGCACAGTGTAGGGCGCTGACTCGCTCAACCCCATTTCCTTAACCGGCATCTCAACGAACCCCGAATGTCTTTCATAAGGATTGATGTTGACCGCAATGAACAATCTACTGACTCCGTCGTCGGACCAACGCGTATAAAACAGAAGATTGGGGTTGTCAACTTCGAGAAACTTCAGGTGTCCAAGCGTCTGCAAACAACTGTTTTCAGCTCTGATCCTGTTCAAAGTTGAGATGAACTGTTTGATGTTTCCCGGGGCGTCCCAGTCTCTCTGCTTGATCTGGTACTTTTCAGAGTCCATGTACTCCTCTGTTCCAGGCTTAGCTTGGTTCTCCACGAGTTCGTAGCCGCTGTATATTCCCCAGAGAGGTGACAGGGTTGCAGCCAGCACCGCGCGCATCTTGAACGCTGGTCTTCCACCATTCTGCAGCACGGGGGTAAGTATATCGGGAGTGTTGGTGAATAGCATCGGTCTAAAGAACTCGGTGACTTCAGCGGAAGAGAGCTCGGTAAAGTACTCCTTTATCTCGTAGTCGTAATTCTTCCATGTAAAATAGGTGTACGACTGCGTGAACCCAAGCTTGGCGAGGGTGTACATCACCTTTGGCCTCGTAAACGCCTCGGAGAGAAATATCACGTCATGGTGACGCTTCTTGACTTTCTTGATCAACCACTCCCAGAAAGCAAACGGCTTGGTGTGTGGATTATCTACTCTGAACACTTTGACTCCCGCGGCTATCCAGAACTCCACCACGCTCGCAAGTTCATTCCACAGGTCCTTCCAGTCGGGGGCGTCGAAGTTAAACGGATAAATGTCGGGGTACTTCTTGGGTGGGTTCTCGGCGTACCTTATGGATCCGTCGGGTCTATGGAAGAACCAGCTTGGATGCTCTTTGACGTATGGATGATCTGGAGAGCACTGGAAAGCCAGGTCAAGCGCCACCCTGATGCCTCTGCGCTCCGCCTCGTGTACCAGGTTCTTGAAGTCGTCAAGAGTTCCCAGGTTGGGATCCACGCTTTTGTGTCCCCCATACTCGTTCCCGATCGCCCACGGGCTCCCTACATCGTCGCTTGAAGCTGGAAGCGAATTGTTCTTCCCTCTGCGTGCGGTTACGCCAATGGGATGAATCGGTGTTAGGTATAATACGTCGAATCCCATGCGTGAAATGTCGTCGAGTCTCGAAACAACGTCGCGGAAGGTGCCGTGCTTACCCTTCTGAGTCGACTGAGACCTCGGGAAAAGCTCATACCAAGAGGAGAAAACGGCTCTCCTGTCATCAACAACAACCTGAAGCGTCTTACCATATTCGACTAAGTCCGTTCTGGGCTGCCTCGCCCTGACGAGCGGGGTGAACTCCGGTGACGACGCCTCCTCAAGCAGGGTTTCAAAGTCGTGTGCGCTCAGGGCGTTAGCCAGCTTTTCAAGGTGGGGCAGAGCTTGGGCATCATCTCTAGTCCACTCAGTAGCAAACTCGATTAGCTGAATGGAGTCTTGGTGTATATCCTCGCCGCTGGCATGCCACTTCTGCATGTTCCGAAGGAGTGTCGCATAGGTGTCGGTCCAAGCGCACACCGTGTAATCGTATGTTCCGAGCTGGGTGAGCTTGAATTCGGCGGTCCAGCCGTCGTTACCGTCGGGTTCCATGTCGAGTTCATTCCACTCCTTCTCGGATTCGTGTTTGATCTTCAAACTCACCGAGAGCAGGTCGTGTCCAGGCTTCATTACGTCGGCGGTTACGCGGAGCACGTCGTTCACAGCCCTTTTCACCGGGAACCTGCCGCAGTCGATTCGCGGAGACACCGACGACACGAATATCCCCGACCTTCTTTTCTCACGGTTTTCCATTTGAAGGCACCTCGAAAACTTCTGCGGCAAGCGGGGGCAGCACGAGCATCACCGAATGGGGTCTACCATGGAACGAGACTTCTTCTGATTGAACTCCCCCCATGTTACCCATTCCTGATCCGCCGTAGTGAGTTGAGTCAGTGTTCAACACCTCTTTGTAGAAGCCTTTCCTAGGCACCCCCACCCTGTAAGAATATCTGGGTACGGGTGTCATATTGAATACGAAGAGGAGCCCACCTGCTTTATCGGGGGTGTACCGAAGGAACTCTATCACGGTTTGCTCGGTGTCTTTGAAGTCGATCCATTCGAATCCACTGGGTGAGCAGTCAGCTACGTACAACGCTTTATGGGTGCGGTAGAGGTTGTTCAGGTCCTGCATCAACCTGTAGACTCCGTTGTGGCCGGGTTGCTCAAGGAGGCTCCACTCAAGCTGTGATTTGACGTGCTCCGCGTAACCGCCGACG
>JAMDBQ010000002.1 GCA_023487445.1 Candidatus Martarchaeota archaeon
GCATACTGCCTCTTCTGCGCTGAGAGCTTGAACTGTAGCTGAGACTTTTCCGATTCGAGCTCCAACGCCCTCTGCTCAAGATACGCCACCCTTGCGTTGAGTAGAATCATCTCATTTTGCAGGATGCTCAGCTCAGATCTGGGCTCTCGCTGGTGCTGATGAGCAACCGGGGCAGACTTTTGCTCTACCGTGTACCGGGACCTTACTTCTTCGATGGCTTGATTAAGGTTTTTTCCGCCGAGCACACCTTCGACCACTTTGCACGTGTGCCCCTGCAAACCCTCGGAGGACACCCTCTGCTTGATGGCCTCGAATAGACTCTGATAGTGCAGATACGCCTTGCATGCAGCGGCGTAGGCGTCGCGTTCATGGGTGTTCCGGGGTCTTTCCGCTACATCCAGTCTCCGTGAATACTCCCTCTTCTCCTCCACCGAGAGGTTCTCAGCGGGCACAAACAGCCTCGCCCCGAAGACGGAGCTGAGTTTCCTAACCGAGTCGGGGGGAGTGCTAACGTCTGTTGCAACTATAACGGGTTTACCGTACCTGCTACAACACTCAATCGTTGTCGCCCTGTCAAGGTTCTTGCCGCTGAGCAGCGCCACTCTCTCCCCGTCGAGTCCCAAAATTGCGAGGCCGCTTGAGATGCCGGGGTCGTACCCCACTATGAGCGGTCTTTCGTTGTGCTCGATGCGCTTCGACTGGAAGCGGGACACAACCTTCTCCACCCTGACAGCGTAGTTTCGGGTGACGGAGGGATACACCACTCCTCTCAGTTCCTCAGCAGAACAGTAAACCAAGAATGTCGCGGAGGAGTAGCCCCCGGTTGACTCCCTGACGAACATGTCGTACTCGAACCCAGCCTTCTTGAGCTTGTCGCCGATCCTGACCGCAAGGAACTTGATCTGACCCTCTATAGACCTCTTGAATCTGAGGGTGCTACTCCCACCCGAACCGGGTACCCTTCTCCTCACCACTTTGACTATGGTCTTAGGCGAGAAGAAATCGAGCTTCTTACCCTGACCCATCCTTGCGAGCTGAGCTACAACTAGGGATGACTGGGATGGGGAAAGCTTGGAGCCACTCGACAAACCCGTATGCTTCGCTTTCGACTCGAGCTGCTCGTCTCCAGCCACCTCGACGAACTCAATCCTCCTCGTCACCCGGGAGAGTTCGAAGAGCAGCTTGTTGAGGGAGGAGCCGAGCTCTGCCAGGTTGTCGAATGCAAGAACATCAACTTTTTCATCCTTGATTAAACGCGTCAAAGAAGAGAAGTTGACAGCAGCGAAGCTCTTCCTTACCCCTTCGTCGTCGGTGACGGTTACACTGAATGTGGAGTTGAATCTGTGGGCGTCCTTGGTGTTCAGGTCAAGTCCGGCCACAATCAAATTCCCGCAAGTCACCTCTAAGCTTAGGCCAGATCCCAGATCAGCCTTCTACGCCATGCTTTGCTGAAGCTATAGATTTTACGAACCCGAGGTAAGGCGGACTGGGGCTCATGGGCCTCGACTTAAACTCCGGGTGGAACTGTGTCGCCAAGAAGAAGGGGTGATCCCTTATCTCCACGGCCTCAACTCTTGCACCCACCCGGCTCACAGCGGTTATATTCAACCCACGTTCACGCAGTCGTCCGACGTACGCTGGGTTGACCTCGTACCTGTGCCTGTGCCTTTCACGTATCACAGTTGAACCGTAGAGCCGTCGTATGATTGAGCCCTCGACCGTTTCTACCTCGTACGATCCTAGGCGCATCGTACCCCCCTTATCGACCACTGAGCCCTGTTCGGGGAGGAGGTCCACCACGGGATTCGGGGTTCCGGGGTCGTTCTCGGTCGAGTTCGCATCAAGCCCCAACACGCTTCTTGCGTACTCTACTACTGCAAGCTGCATGCCGAAGCATATCCCTAGGAACGGCACACGGTTAACCCTCGCCCACTCGGTCGCGGATATCTTCCCCTCTGTTCCCCTCTTGCCGAATCCTGGGAGAACCATCACTCCGTCTGCCTCCCTTAGGGCTTCTGCGGCCGAGGTGTGTTCAATCGCTTCGGATTCAACCCAGCGTAGCCTGGGCTTAACTCTGATATGTGCGGAGGAATGCACTAGCGCTTCAACCACACTCAGATACGCATCCTGAAATGTCGCGTATTTACCCACCATGTATATCGATACCTCCTTGTCGCATCCTGTAATGTTCGAAACAAAGGATCTCCACGAGCCCATGTGGTCACCCGCCCCAGCGTCGGAGTTGGTGGCGGACAGACCAAGCCTTCTCATCACATAGGACCCCATCCCTTGTGCCTCTAAAACTAATGGAACTTCGTAGATCGACTTTACGTTGTACGAGCTGAAAATCGCCTCCTTCGGGACACTGCTGAAGAGTGAAAGCTTCTCCTTGACCTGATCCCCAATAGGCTCGCGTGACCTTGCGACTATGACGTCCGGCTGCACACCGATTCTTCTCAGTTCCTGCACACTGTGTTGGGTGGGCTTCGTCTTTATTTCACCAGTCACCTCAAGCGTTGGCAGCAGGGAAACGTGTACGAACAGTGTGTTTCCATATCCTTCCTCCATGCGCAGTTGGCGGATGGCTTCGAGGAACGGAAGACCCTCTATGTCTCCTACGGTTCCGCCAACCTCTACAATCTGCACTTCAGCCTTCGAAGACACAAGGTTCTTCCTTAGCAGACGCTTTATTTCGTCCACGACGTGTGGAATAATTTGAACCGTCTGGCCAAGATAGTCTCCCCGCCTTTCCCTCTCAATAACGTTCTTGTAGACGAGACCTGTGGTGATGTTGGCTTCCCTGCTAAGGTTGATGTTGAGGAACCTTTCGTAGTGTCCCAAGTCTAAGTCGGTTTCTCCCCCGTCCTCGGTGACGAACACTTCTCCGTGCTGGAACGGATTCATGGTTCCGGCGTCCACGTTTACATACGGATCCATTTTCACAGAGTATACGTTTACTCCAGCGGATTGCAGAAGCTTACCGATCGACGCAGACACAATACCTTTACCCACGCTACTCATGACGCCGCCAGTCACGAAAATGAACTTCAGAGACTCCACCTTAACACATCCATCCACCCGCCCGGACTTTTATGTTTGCTCAAAAAGTGAGGCGCTCAGGCAGGAGGGTAAAGAGGGCAGGGAGGCGGGTAGATTCCGCGGGGGACGGAGGGGGACGGGCTTGGGTAACACGTTCAGACTATGGCTGTAAGGAGCACCGCTAGTATGCCTGTCAGGAACACGCCGTCAAATGTGCCCGCGCCTCCTATGCTGACCATTCTGGATCGGAGTCCGCCCAACTTGTGCAGGTTAAGGAGGTCCGCTCCTATCAGCGTCCCAAGCGACCCGCTTACATATGCAAGCGCAAACGTTATCGGGGAACCCCAGTGCGGTGAAAGCATAAGGGCGGCTAGCGCAGAAACTATTGGCGGAATGAACGCAGGCACAACTATTCCCATCCCCTTCACCGCCTTTGCGAGCCTGTTAACAATTATGGTTATCAAAACTACGCCTGCGATGAGTTCAGGGGTAAAAGCGGCATTCTTAAGCCACAGGTAAGTTGAGATCGCAACAGGTATCACTGCCCCACCAACATTTATTGCTACCACCGTGTCGCTCGGAGATTCTACTACCGTCGGTACGGGGTAGGTGACCCCGTAAACTGTATAGTAACTCATTCCCAGCACAGGCTCCTTCCCCCGGACCTTGAAGAGGGGGATGTTCACCACGCTTCCGCCGAGGCTTAGAACAAGTATTGCGAACGCCTGAGGCAGAGTAAATCCGAGTCTTCCGAACACGATCTTCGTTAGCCCCACAAATACGAATGGGAAGG
Source organism: Candidatus Martarchaeota archaeon (assembly GCA_023487445.1). Lineage (GTDB taxonomy): Archaea > Thermoproteota > Thermoprotei_A > Marsarchaeales > Marsarchaeaceae > JAMDBQ01. The sequence continues at coordinate 3,833 of JAMDBQ010000002.1, forward strand.
CAAGGAGGAAAACTAGTATGATTAAGACGTATAGCAGCGGTCCGAGCGTAGGGGGGTAGAAGTATTTTCTATAACTCGATGACGGTCACCTTCCGGGTTGCGGGAAAAGCCACGTTGTACACATTAGCCTTACCCACGGACGCATATGTGCGCTTTGAAAGATGAGCGTGGCCGTGTAGCGACAGGTGCACGCAACCCGAGGAGAACAGATCGAAGAAGTCGCATCCCAGCTGATCCATGTACGATTCTCCTTCGCCGTAGAGCGTGTGCCTCGTGGTGGCGTAGTGGGTTAAAAGTAACTTTAACCCCGGCTCCTGCGCTACTTCTTCGAAATAGGTGCAAATAGCCTTCTTCCTAGCCTTGTAGACGCTCTCTATGTTACCTAGGTTTCTGAGCTGCCAGCCGGTGGGGCGGTGAAGAACTCCCTGTGAGCCATAGATGTACACCCTTCTCCCATCCACTTCGGCCACGCTTGACTCATCATCCAGCCACCTCACCTCGGGAAACTTCTTGCGTAGTAGAGTCCGGTCGCCTCCGTACTCGTTGTTGCCGAAGCAGGCGTACACCCTCGCCCCGTATCTTTCCCTAACAGACTTCAAAACAGGCTCGAACGCGTCGGTGCACCCGGGCTCAACGCTGTCTCCGGCAAACAAAAACAAATCTATGTTTACGTAGGGGAGGCTGCTTATGAATTCCCGGGTGTTGACTGGGGCGTGAATGTCGCCCACAGCTCCGATGACCACCATTGCTCAGCAAGCATATGCTGCGTCAGATATTACTTTGACTGGGGCGTGTAGGAATTCGTAAGACATGTTTATCTCGGCGGCTGTCTAACACGTGACGATGAACCCATCCAAGTCCACGCTCGACGACTTGATCGACGAAGGATACTATGACCCCCATATCCACCGCGTAAGCGCGATCCGGGGGACAGAGTTGCATGCCTCAAACTGGCAGATAGAAGGGCCGCTCAGAATGCTTTTCCATGTACTCGACGAAAACGTGGCCAAAGACCCGCGGAACCTGGTGGTGTATGGCGGCTCAGGTAAGGCTGCACGTAGCTGGGAGGCGTTTGAAAACATAGTGGATTCCCTGCTCGCCATGCGTCCAGACGACACGCTGCTCATACAGAGCGGAAAGGCTGTTGGGGTGTTCACAACCGACGCCCGTTCACCCAGAATACTCATGTCGAACGCCGTGATTGTTCCAGCATGGGCCAACTGGGACTACTTCAGGCAACTCGAATCCAAGGGGTTGACAATGTATGGCCAGATGACTGCGGGGAGCTGGGCGTACATAGGCACTCAGGGAATCCTGCAGGGCACCTACGAAGAGTTCGGGGCGATAGCCGACCAGCGTTTTGACGGCACATTGAAACGCAGGCTGGTGGTTACCGCGGGACTGGGCGAAATGGGAGGTGCGCAGCCCCTTGCCGTTAAAATGCATGGCGGAGTAGCGCTCGTAGCCGATGTCGACTCTGCCCAGATAGATAAGAAGATCAGGCAGGGCTACCTCGACGAACGCTGCGAGAGTATAGATCAGGCGGTTCAGCGTGCGCTCGCGGCGAAGGACAGAGGGCAGCCTCTAAGCATAGGCGTCCTTGCAAATGCAGCCGACGTGTGCACCTACATTGTAAGGGAGAGGGTGGTTCCAGACGTGGTCACCGACCAGACCGCCGCACACGACTTGCTCTACGGCTACTACCCCTCCGGAGTTGATAAAGCTAAGGCCGACTTCTGGCGTTCAGCTGATCCAGAGGGCTACCTCGCGGGCGTACGTGAAACAATGCGTCAGCATGTTACGGCGATGTTGAGGCTCATGGATGAGGGGGCTGTTGTGTTCGACTACGGAAACAATCTGAGGGCTCAGGCGAAGGAGGCCGGTGTAGACGATGCATTCAGAATACCTGGGCAGATGGTGTTCATGCGCCCGCTGTTCGAGGAAGGCAGGGGCCCCTTCAGGTGGACCAGCCTCGTCGGCGAGGAGGAGGACATAAGGCTCCTTGACGAAGAGCTACTCACAATGTTTCCTCAAAACCAGAAATTGGAGAAGTGGATACAAAATGCATCCAAGTTCGTGAAGTTCCAAGGTTTGCCTTCAAGGGTGTGCTGGCTCGGCTACGGGGAAAGAGACAGATTCGGAACGCGGATAAACCAGCTTGTAAACACGGGTGAGCTTTCGGGTCCAGTCTGGGTTGGCAGAGACCATCTGGACGCGGGAAGCGTCGCCTCCCCTTACAGAGAGACCGAGAACATGCTTGACGGAAGCGACGCAGTAGGCGACTGGCCAGTGCTGAACGCCTTGCTTAACGCGGTTTCAGGAGCAACATGGGTTGCATTTCACCACGGTGGAGGGGTGGGTATAGGTTTGTCCCTCCACGCAGGATTCGGGCTGGTCCTCGACGGCTCAGAGGATTCGGCGTCTAGGGCAAAGAGGGTGCTCACCGCCGACCCCGGGCTGGGAGTTGTAAGACACGCCGACGCGGGCTACCGCAGGGCGCGTGAACTTGCCGCCGAAAAAGGTGTGAGAATACCCGGTGCAGACTCAGGCGGATCGCGTCACAGGCAGGGGCTGTAACCCGCGGGGCTGCGGAGGCTGGGTGATCAGGCTCCACCCAAGTGTTTGATTGTGACGGGGGGTGGCGGAGCCGGCGTGGCCAGCTACCTTCCCCCCTCCCAGTCGCCTCCCTTCGCAGGGTCAGTGGGCCCCGCAGCCGGGTTCGGGGTGGAAGCTGAACCCGGTTTCCACGGTGACTTGGGGGTGGGTCCCCTGCACACCGCGTACACCTCGCTACTCGACGAACGGGAGGAGGAGGGCTTGGTGATCCAGACACGTCTGAAGCTTCTCCTGAGCGTCTTAACCGTCGGCTGAAACAGACTGCTTTGGAAGAGCTTAACTACGAACCACCCACCAGGCTTCAGAACGCATATGGACAGGTTCAGAGCAGACTCTACGAGTGAATAGTGCCGCTCCATATCCACGTCGGCGACTCCCGTAAACTTGGGCGCTAGATCCGATAAAACCACGTCGAAACCCGTTTGAGACAGCTTCATAAGCTGGTCGACTCCCAGGGCCGCGACGTCGGCTCTGACCGCAAGCAGGTTCCTGGCTCCGTGCACCTTCAACTCCTCGACGTCTACCGCCACCACAAGTCCGTTCTCAGACACTTTTTCAAGCTCGTAGCCAACCCATCCGCCCGGAGCAGACCCCAAGTCTAGGATGCGGTCGCCCGCCTTAATGAATCGATACCTTCTGTCTAGCTCTTCCAGCTTATAGTAGGCTCTGCTCGCGTGCCCGGCTGACTTCGCGAGCCTGTAGTACCTGTCTCCTCCGTGTCTACGCATCCACTCTGACAGTTCATTCACCGCGTAGATCCGGAACCACCGACAGAGTCAAGGCACTCTGCTGCAACGTTTTCCTGCCTGAACCACTCGGAGAGTATGTCGCAGGTAACAGGGTCGTGCTTAGCTCCGCTGTTGCACTCGTGGAAGAACTTGCATGTAAAACACGGTATTATGAACTCGTAGTGCTCAGAGGAAAGGGTCTTCCACCTTCTCTCAACATCCTCCAAATCCACGGCGACTGCGTCAACCGGGAAAGTGGACGAGAGGTTCTCCAACTCCTGCCTTGAGAACTTCTTCAACGCATGATATACAGTGCCTGAGCCCGCTTTAAGTGTTAGCCAACCCCACCTCGCTCCCAGTGGCGCCGGAGACGGTGTCCGCCCCCACCTCTCCTCCCCGTGTTTCTTGGAGATGCAAGGAACAGCTGTTGGCCAACATATTTTCGCGGGTCCACGCCCCTTCCCGTCTTCACCGCCGCGAAGGGCTTAGTGCATGGGCCGAAGAACTCGTCGACTCTACCTATGACGAACCCTGTTGAATCAACACAATAACTCTGCGAATACTCGACAGTCTGCGCTTCAACGATCAGTCTACCCGTGGCCGAGGACACGTGCATTCCCTTGCCCAGTTTACGAAGCATCGTGGTGCCAGACTCAGCCGCCGAATTTAAGAATAGCCGCCTTGCTCGACCGTGGAAGCGGGACCACATCGGTACCAGCACTGGATCGCACGCCACACGTTTCCGGTTTTCCTTCTCCAGGCTTCACCCCAAGCTTCAGTGCTCCCGGTCGACGCCTAAAAATCTACATCTGGAATCCGTTAGCTCGGCTTCGATGACCTGGCTTTCGCACTCTGCTCCTGAATTTTCGCGGCGATTTCGAAGAGAGCCCTCTTCCTGTCGACGCCCACTACTTCCACTGCTCCCGGCTTAGTCCACCACAGGCAGGGTAGTTTGACGTCTAGCCTTTCGAACCTGTACGACAAAAGCTCGCATGCCTCGACGAGTTTTTCAATAGTGGGCTCCTCCACCGCCTTGCTAAGAGGAAGCTTCCTAATCTTCCTTGGAAGCGACTTGTCGAAATATGCTACGTAGAGCCTTCTGCCATCCCTAGCAATCAGTTTACTGCGCCTTCGTCTCCTTGATCAACACACCATTCAACACGCCGTCTCGCCCCGGAGTCGAGGTAACCCTCGCCTGACCCAGCTCGGTTTTGACTATGGTCCCCTTAGTTACTATTCCTCTTCGGGCGTACTCGACATTCGCAGGCGTGCGTACAATCGACTCAACCTTAACCTTCTGCACTTTTCCCTGGTCGTCGACCAGGTTGATGCTCGCCGCCCTAATCAGCCGGAGCCGAATGTTGCCCCCTCTGCCACGCTCCGGCCTGACCGCGTCCTCTTTACCGACCAATGTGGCTGTGAAGTGTCCTCCAAGCTCATACTTCCTCTTACCCCTGCTAAACGACTTCACGCTTCCTGTAATGAGGCGGTTATCGTTACCCTGATAGTAGCTCATAACAAACCAACCTACGCTCCAATATTAAGCGTTGCGCGGAAAGCTTGAACCGTTCCTGAAAAAGGCTTAAACCCCCTTTGAGACAACACTTTATGAGCCGCCGTGAGCTTCTCTAAAAGGCAGCATACACTGGAGTCGAAGCTTATTGAAGCCGGGCTCAAATGCGCCACGTTTAACAACCCAAGAAACATATACTACGTAACCGGATTCTCCGGTGCATCTCCTTCATGTGTACTCCTGTGGGCTCAGGATCGGGGATTCAGACTCTACGTTCCCAAACTCGAGCTTCTGGCCGCCGAAGACGAGACCGTGGGCGCTGAGGTTGTTGCTTACGACTCTGCTTCGGCGCTCACAAAGAGTCTGAGCGAGGCCGCCGACGACGTAAAAATGGTTGGACTGGAGAAAGACTATGTAACGCTCAGTCAGGCTCAATGGGTGGAGGCCGGTGTATTCGACATCACATTTATGATAGCGGAGATGCGTCGCTCCAAGGATCAGGAGGAGCTGGCAGCGGTGTGGAAGGCGGTCGAGATTGCGGAGAGGGGGTTGAAGGCTGCGTTTGAATCCGTCAAACCCGGGGTTAAGGAGCGCGAGATAGCAGCAAACGCGGAATACGAGATGAGGAGGGGCGGAGCCGACTGG
>JAMDBQ010000008.1 GCA_023487445.1 Candidatus Martarchaeota archaeon
CCATGAGAATAGACATAGTACCCGAGCCGATCGGGGTCATCGCAGAACCTCTTCCTAAATCCCGTGGGGAGCCGGATACGGCGCAAGCCCAAGCCCAAGACAAATTCCACTACTCGGTTGAAAAGAACAAGATCATCGGACCCGACGCAGACTCTCTGAAATGGGGTGCCCAGCTTGCTTCATATATGGAGTCGTCTGGATTCGCCGAAGTCTCAGTTATACCCGCCCACTTAAACGCTGAGGAACTCAGCCTTGGCTTAATGCTTGCCGACTACAGGTTTACAAAGTCCACGTCGCAGGCTGGAACCGCAGACGGTAAGGTCGTGCACATAGTGGCTGGAAAAGGTGAGTCACTTAGTAGAGCCGGAGTGGTTTATGATTCGGTTAAACTCGCCCGTGACCTAGGCAACGAGCCGGCGGGCAACCTCCCCCCCGAGAAGTTCGCTGAGACAGTTAAAGTTAGTCTAAGCGGTTTACCCGTGAATGTGACGGTCATGAGTTACGCTCAACTCCTCGAGGAGGGATTCGGGGGAATAGTTGGTGTCGGTAAAGGGTCGGCGAACCCTCCGTGTCTGCTCGTAGCCCACTACAGCCCGCATAACCCCAGCCGCAGAGTGGCGCTCGTAGGCAAGGGCGTCGTGTTCGATGCAGGTGGGTTGAACCTTAAGCCCACAGGCGCAATCGACACCATGTACACTGACAAGTGTGGCGCTGCCGCACGACTCGGCTTAAAGGTGGAGGTGATCTCGCTTGCCCCACTGGTAGAAAACGTTCCCTCGGGCAGCGCAACCCGGCCGGGTGACATACTCAAGATGTATGATGGCAAAACCGTTGAGGTGTTAAACACCGACGCCGAAGGCAGGCTGATACTTGCCGACGCCATGAGCTACGCGATTAAGAAGTATTCTCCAGACGAGCTAATAGATCTAGCAACTCTCACGGGGGCGCAGGTTGTTGCGCTCGGCACCAAGATGGCTGCGGTTATGGGTAATGACAGGAAACTGGTTGCGGGCCTTATAGAAAGCGGTGAGCGCGTGCACGAGCACATATGGGAGCTTCCGCTTCCAGGGTTTTACGACAACCTCGTTAAGAGTAGGAGAGCAGACTTGAAGAACGTAGTCGGATCCCAGTCTCGTGAGGCGGGGTGCATTGTCGGAGGACTTTTCCTGAAACACTTCGCGGGAAGCTGCGCCTGGGCCCATATCGATCTGGCCGGGCCATCCCACACGGCTGAGGGCTGGGACTGGAACCCTCCTGGTGCGACGGGCTTCGGCGTTCGGTTACTTATAGACCATTTGCTCAAGCTCGACTCCGGCTCCGGGAGACTTTGAGGTGCACGAAAAACGTGAGCAGCTGACCACCGCACCCGCTGAAACGATATCCAAAATAGAGCCGCGACTTCTTGGAAACCACTTGTTGCAGATATACGCTTGCTTGGACGCCTCTCTCTATACACTAGTTGCACGCACGGTTGTTCGAAAGCTGTAACCCGCGGTGGTCGGGGACAGCCGACGCCTCTAAAAGAAAACCAAGCGGGCACAGAGGCACATCGGATTCACTTCGACGCCTCTCTAACCGCTAACGCATCATCACGGACTCTTTTGAGACCGCTTTCGTAGCTGGGGTACTCGAAGGTGAACTCATACTTTTTGAGTTTGGCGTTGGACACGAGCTGACTTACACTGAACGCCGGTTTCACCAAACTGAACGTAGACGACCCCAAGGCGAGCCTTGTCAACCATAGTGGAACATAAAGTGGGTGGGGAGCCTTGAAGAAGCTGGCAGCCGAGTTCAGGAACAACCCGATCGACACGGGCTCGTCGTCGACTATGTTGTACACTTCTCCAGGCGTCCCCTTTCTAAGGAGGTGAATGAGCGCCCTGGCGGCGTCGGTGACGTGGATGTAGCTTAGCTGCGCTCTCCCGTTACCAGGTACAAACACCCTCCTGTGTCGGAGCATCGGCTCGAAGAACAGCTGTCTCCACTGGCCGCCCCAGCCGTATACAGCTCCCATCCGGGCTATCACCGCATTAAGCCCGTCTGACTGAACCTTCGCCATGACCTCTTTTTCCCACTTGGAAAGTGTTCTGCCGAACCACGTGGATTCGTCTATAGGGTCCTCTTCCTTTGAGAGGAGTTCGTCTCCCTCCCCCTTGTATAACCGAGGCCTCTTGTAAGCGAGCGCGCCGCTCACGGTGATGAATTTGACCCCTGCCGCCGAATCCAGTGCGTTCACCACGTTTTTTACACCTTCAACACGGGTCTTCTCCATTAGTTCAAGCCAACTTCTGCTCGACCGGCCAGCCGGGTACTTCTCCCCTGCGGCGAATATAACCCAGTGGGGGTCAGCCGCCTTGTACGCGGCGGCTATGTCTGAGGGTTTCAGGACGTCGCCACTAATTTGGTTCAAACCGTCCTTTGCAGCCGCGTCACCTGCGTGCCCGCGGCTGAACCCGTAAACTTCGTGTCCTTCTGAAGCAAGCAGCCGAGCCACCTCGGAGCCTATGAACCCCGTTGATCCGAATACGAGTGCCCGCAACTTGACGCATATCAGGAGTGGCTCAACAAAGGCTTAGCGTTAGGTAATGTCTCCGCGGGATGGATTACGCGGATTCCACGCAAGTGGTGGTAAAGCCTAAACTTAATAGGTTGGATAAGTAGGATTTGAGGTGTGCCCAACGAATTCGAGCCGTAGATGGCTGAGCTCGGCGGCTGCTACTGTACCTCCTTATGGAATATCCGAAGTTCAAAGATACGCTTCAAGGTATGGGTCCGACGACATGGTGTACATGAGTATGGGTGAACCCGATTTCGATACTCCACTCCATATTCGTGAGGCGGCGTGTAAAGCCATCAATGCTGGTAAGACGCACTACACGCTTGATGTGGGCATACCCGAGTTAAGGCAGGCTATCTCTGAGAAGCTTCTGAAGGAAAACGGTGTGAACTACCCCGCGTCAAACATCGTTGTGGTCTCAGGCTCTCAGGAAGGGATATCCGTGCTTGCCAAGGCTTTGCTCGACCCTGGTGACGAGGTGATAATGGGGAATCCCTACTACCCCGCATACTTCCAGAACGTGGTGCTACAGGGAGCCAAACCCGTGTTGGTTCCACTTGATAGGTCGAACGGTTACCGTATGACCGGCGACGCCGTAGCGAAAGCGTTGACTCCCCGCACCAAGTTGATCGTAATCGTGAGCCCAAACAACCCCACCGGCGGAGTACAGACACCAGATGATCTGCAGGCCATCTCCGAAATCGCGGAGACACAAGATCTCATCGTGGTATCCGATGAGATATACGAACACATCGTGTACGACGGCGTAACCCACACCTCAATATCCAGCCTGAGGGGGATGAAGGAGCGCACCATAGTCCAGAACGGCTTTAGCAAAGCATATTCGATGACGGGGTGGAGGATAGGCTACATGGCTCTACCCGACGAACTCATATCCAAGGTCGAAGAAATACACAGAGCAACCGTGATCTGCCCTCCGAGCATCAGCCAGTACGCTGCACTCGCCGCACTCAAGGGACCGCAGCAAGCCGTCTCAGAAATGACCGCCGAGTTTTCAAGGCGTAGAAACTTTGTTGTCAGGAGGCTTAACGAGATACCCGGCGTTGAGATTGAGCCTCCAAAAGGCGCGTTCTATGTTTTCCCAGACTTCAGCGAGTACGAGGAAGACGATCGGAAGCTAGCCCTAGACCTGATACGTGAGGCCCACGTAGTTACAGTCCACGGGTCGGCGTTCGGACCTGCTGGGAAAGGTCATCTCAGAATCAGCTTTGCAGCATCCCAGGAGAAGCTTTCCGAGGGGCTAGACAGGCTTGAGGCCCATCTCAAAAGCATTCGACCCCCTGCCTGAATGATTCACCGTCCCGCGGCGGGAATTCCCACACAATACGAACCGCTTATAATACTCTGGGTGACAAGAGATTCGTCAGTGCCATGAGGTTCACCGTAACAGGGATTTATTCGTCGGCGGTATCCAAAATTTTGGTGGACAAAGGTTACGAGGCCACTCAGCTCTCGCAGACGCTTGTTCAGCGCCTAGGCATTCAGGCGATCGAAGACGCTCCGGACGTGTACATAAGGGATCTTTCAAGGGGTCAAGGCGTTGCGATTATAGGTGAAAACGCCAGGAAAGTAGGGGAGGATTTATGCGCCGAGCTTGAGGAGATTGCCACACTGCACATTCCGAAGGTGTACGGAGCTGTGTATAAAGCTAGGATAACCGAGAAGGTGAGAAGAGGCTACCTGATAGAGTTGGATGACCGCTTGGGCTTCTTGCGCAGCAGGAGACCCGAATACGAAGTTTCAGCGGTGCAGGTCACGGGTTATTCAAGATCGATGTCCAAGCTGCTTCTCACCGACGCGGTCAGAATACGGAAGGGAGGCGCTGAGGCCATCAGAACTGGTCGGGGAAGCTATGACCAGCACCTCCCCAAGGGTTGGAGGTGGCGTAGGTCTGGTGACGACCTAGAGAACACGGAGGTAGCCGAGCAGGCAAGCGATATTGAAGAATCTGTTCAGTCGCCAGAGGTTCCTGACGGCAGAGCTATCCTGCAGGGCAGAGACTATGTGGAGCTCGTGTTCGGGGCTGGTGTCAAGCCTCGGCTAGATGAGTGGAGGAGGAAGTTGACCCCAACCATGAATTATCACCACTACCTCAAGTCTCTTGGAGCGTCGTATTCAGCCTTCGTGGATTTTGGTGAACGCGTGCAGCCTTTGATAAGCGACAAATTCGACGCCATCTTATCCGAGAGCATCGTCAAGGGAGTGTATCCCAGACATGGTGAAAAGGTCAGGATAACCCACATTAAGCCCGACGGAGTCGACATTCAAAGGTGGCCTGCAACGGTTGTACACTCTGATGAAGCCACAGTCATAGTCAAGAGAAACATACGTTCAAGCGGGCTGTACGACGGCTTAGACGTGGACAGGTTCCCAGGCGATCAGGCTGTGACTGAGTTCAGAGTCGGTGAATGGTTTTCGATAACAACTTACACGCGTCGTGACGGATCCGACGTGGGGTCGTATGCGAACATATCTACTCCGCCCGAAATATGCAAGGATTTCATAAGGTACATCGACCTTTACGTGGACGTTGTAAGGACACCTGAAGGAGTTGAAACAGTAGACGTGGAGCAGCTTGAAGATGCCTACGCGAAGGGTCTTATAACTCAATCGTTGCACGACAAAGCCGTCGAGGCCGCTAAGAAAGCCGAGGCGGCTCTCTCATCCTCTTAGGGAATGATCATTCTTCGGGGGTGCCTGAAAGCTGTTCGTTACCGTAAGCGGGATACTACAGGTAGAGCCGTGGGATGCGCTAGAGTTTTATCTCTGGTCAATTAAGACGGGTCGGTTCCAGACAAATTGGAAGAGGCTTGAGTTATCTTCTTTCAACTCCAACCGGTTTACGTTTGACGGCGCCTACAGACTACCGGGTTTAACCATAGAGATGCGGGGGGTAGGTGTGTACAGTCCCGAGCGGGAGCTGGAACTCGACGTGACCGAGATTAGCCCAGCGCTGTTAGCCGCTCAGCCAGCCGTGATTAGATACGTCTTATCAGAGAAGGGAGGCCAAACGCTTGTAGCAAAGACCTGGCAATTCAGCTTCAACTCGAAATTTCGCAGGGTGTACGAGTGGGCCGTGGCTACATCAATTAAAAGGCACCTCCACGACTCGTTCAGGTACGACGCAGGGAATCTCTCGGCTTACCTGAAGGAATCAGGGCGCAAGGTTTCTGTAACCACGTCCATCTAGCTGAAAACGGCCCTCGCCAGGCTCTCTACTACCATTTTTGCTGATGTTATCCGGTTTCCTCCGCCTTCGCCTGGACAGTTTCAGTCGAACCCCTTGGTCCCAGAATCCGCCCAACTCCCTGAGACCATTTTTGGATTAGGGTGGTTCTTATAGAGTTGATTGCATAGACCGTTAGCACTCCAATTTTCGCAGACTCCGAGTCAACTCTGGTGGCTACCCCGCTTGCACTGGAACGAAGTGTTGTGATTGAGGCCAAACCTCTTCTTATCCAAGCTCCGCGGCCGTAAGCCTTCGAACCGTCGGGAGCCGTGTACCCGTCAAGCTTGGCATAGTGCCTTAGTTCCATCCTTTCCTTGACACGGTGGAAGAACTCTTTCAGGCTGGCTACAGGATCCATGAGGTCCTCCTCAGAAACGTCCAAGATTCATCCCTCACCCAGACAAATATCTATGCCGCTCCTCCACATATCTGTATCAGCTCATTCAGCTCAGTTGTCTGAGACGATATGCATGGGATAGTCAAATGCCGGGGACTGTGAACCACCCCCTTCTTATGGATGAAGATATCCCGCCCTAGCCCCTGCAAGCTAAAGCGGTTGCCGAAACCGCTTCCGTCACCAAAGTCCAGGATGAATCTCTTCCGACGGCGGCCTATTTCGCTTGGCTATCATTCTCCTGTGTATCTTTGCTTTCCGGGGGTGTCTCCCGTAAGTACTCGGTGAGCCGGGTTTGCCTTCTAAACCTTATCATCGCTTCGTCTTCAACTGACCTCATGAATGAAAGCATGGACCTAAACATCACAACCTGGGCCACGTATCCTACTAGACCGAAGAAGACAGCGTGTGGCCAAGAGAAGCCGTACACGTCTATGAGAACGTTATAGACGATCCATCCCACAATGGCGTTGACGGCTGTGATGAACACTTCCTCTCGTAGAGCCATGCCTAACAGTCGTTCCACAAACGACCTGTGTGTATCATCAGGCATCTTCTTCGCCATTATTTTCCGATAACAGCATAAAGTTTGCGTCGACAAAGTCGACGCAGTCAAGGATAAACTTCTTACACTCGGAGCTGGGTTTGATGTGCCAACATATATATAACTTGTCGACGCAAACTCATTTCAAATTGGCTCAGAACACCGATCACCCAGACAATCTGCTTTCAAGGATTAGCCGGGTGTTAATCTACACCCCGGAGAGTAAGAGGGCTGCTCTTGCCATCAAAAGGCTTTCTGGTAGCAGGTTGAACTTCCTCTTCACCTATCTGGGCATCCCCGTGTTCGTGGGTCTAGCACTACTCGCGTTCTACCTGATATTGGGAACTCTCGCGGCTGACGTTCTGAGCGCATCGGTGAGGACGGTCGAGCGATCCATACCATTACAGGCTTTCGTCCTTATCCCCGGGCTTAACCCATTCGTGCCCCTGGTGTACGGGCTCGTGGGCTTGATAGTAGCCGTGACAGTCCACGAGGTGTCGCATGGCGTGATGGCGTGGCGCCAAGGGGTGCCCGTTGAGGGCGCCGGAATAGTGTTCCTCTTGTTTATACCAATAGGCGCGTTCGTGCGTCCCTCGGAAAGTCAGCTGGAAAAGAAGAAATCCATCGAAAAGGTGAACGTATACACCGCGGGTATAACCGCCAACTTCCTCCTCGCACTGGTGTGCCTGGGACTGATAATATTCGTGATAATGCCCACTGTGGCCGTCGCACCCTACGCCTCAAAAGGCGTGGCGGTGTACGGAACGATTTCGGATTCCCCCGCTGCAAAGGCTGGTCTGGAACCTGGGGACGTGATCGTTTCGGTTGCGGGCCACCTCGTGGAGGATGTAAACCAGCTGTCGCATCTGGAATCCACCGTCTTAAAGCCTGGTGAAAACGTATCCGTCGTCACCTCCCAAAACCAGACCTTCCACGTCGTGCTGGAGCGGGATCCCTCGAACAGCTCGGTCGCTATACTTGGTATAACCGTGTACGATGTTAGCCAGACACTCAGCGAGTGGACTCATCCAACCTCGATTCTTCAGTATTTCGTGCCCGCAACATACTCGCTCACACCGCTTAACCCTGCAGTCAAGGAGTTCTACGTCTCGAACATACCTTTCTGGCAGGACCTTGGCAATCTACTGTTTTGGCTGTGGTGGGTGAGTATAAACCTAGGAGTGTTCAACTCGCTCCCAGCTGTCCCAATGGACGGCGGACACGTTGTTAGGGAGGCCTTCCTCAAACTGTTCGCCCACTCAAAGCAACCCACCGAAAACGCTGAGAAAGCCACGGGCTTCGTGAGCTCCCTTGTTCTGGTGATGATTGCGATGCTTCTCTTTCTACCAAGAATAATCTAGGAAGCACCGAATGAAAACGTGGTTGGCACCCACGTGCTATCTCACATGTCACCCATTCCAACACAGCTTTGAGCCGGTCTTTGATAGTGGGGATGCTGGCTACCCGGAGCGTTGACCTTGAGCCTCGAATTACAGGAGGTCAAACACTACGGCGGCTATAAGAGGTATTGCCGCGTTGTCCTCGAGCCCTAGTGGAGCCGCCTCGGACACCGTTGCCGCCAAGGCGGCTACGGCGGACCGGCCCGGCTCCTGTGTAAGCAGGAGAATCAGGAGGAAGGTGACCAGAAACATTGACGCAGAACCCTCCAGTGTCTTTGAGCCGTGGAACGGGTTCCTTACCTTTCCGTTCACGCCCACAATCGCAGCCGCTGCGTCACCCAGTGTAAGCGCAGCCACGCCCGCCACCGCCGCCTGTGGATTCGCCATTACAAAAATGACTGGTAGAGCGGCGAACGCAAAGAAGGAAGACTCGAGGTAGAACAATCTGTTCTCAACTCTACGTATCACTCCAAATCTTTCAGCGAGTCTTGAAGCAGTGCCGTAGACGCCGAAGAACTGGTTTCCACAGATGACGGCAAGGTAGCCTATTGAAGATGCCGCGGTTAAACCGATGGCTAGCCTAGTGTACCCCAGCTCTATGAAGCCGATGAGCAAGGCTCCGCCAACTACATGTGGAACTTTGCGGGTGACTGCAAACTTCTTTGAAGACTCAACATTGAACTGTGGTTGAAAATAGTAGATAGCTGTGAAAGAACCAGCCACTGATACAACTGCGACAAACACGGGGTAGAACAGTGACGCCGCCAAGAAGAATCCAAGCACAATGATGACGAGAGCCCCCTCCAAATCTATCCGGGCACGGCGAGCAGGTGCCGCTGAATTCCTCACTGAAAGCTAAGGGGAAAACCTATTTAGATGATATAAGCTCTAACATCTGAGCCTCGGTAGCTCAGCCCGGTAGAGCATCTGCCTCGTAGGTTCGCGGCGTACAAGGTACGTCGAGACCTGGAAAGCAGGGGGTCGCGGGTTCAAACCCCGCCCGAGGCTTGTATCGCAGGGTGCGCAGAATTGAAAATAGGCGAGTTCCGGCTTGCGGATTGGCTACAGGTTTACAAGCCATCGGTGACCTACAATCTTTCATCTAGCGGGCTTGATGAACCCAATCTCGCTGAAATGGGCGTGGACACGAGCTATTCGTCGTTTGAGCGAGTGACTACATCAGTTGAGGAGCTCTTGAAGGAAGAGCTTTCAAAAGCCTACGGGGTCCCCCAGCGTAGGATACTGATCACTATTGGGGGATCTGAAGCGATATTCATAACATACTACTATATCGCTGCGACTGGGGGAAAGGCTGCTGTTCCGCTTCCAAACTATGAACCCATGATCCAAGTACCAGGGATGCTTGGGATATATATGGCTGGACGCAGCACCAAGTCCCTCGTGTGGGCGTGCCTAACTGACTCGAACAATCCCACTGGGAAAAGGCTGTCCGGCCGTGACTGGGATCAACTCGTGGAAGAGTACGATGCCTCTCGTATCTACGTAGACGAAACGTTTTCTGAATTCGGATTCGGCGCTCCTAGCAACAGGCCTTCTCACGTAGAGGCCGTGGTGTCGTCAACCATGACGAAATTCTACGGCCTGAACTCACTCAGAGTGGGGTGGATCGTGGCCCCAGAGGAGGATGTAGACGGTCTTGTGTCCGTTAAGAAGCTACTGAGTAACCAGAATCCAAGGTTCTCCATGTGGATTGCTCTACAAGCTCTTCGACTCAAACACAGGTTCACCGCCCGCGCCAAGGCGATTGTTCAGCGCAACTCGAAGCTGATACACGAATTCCTTGACACCACGCCTGACATTACATGGTCAGAACCAGACAGCGCACCGTTCGGCCTAATCTCCTATAAAAGGGGGCCGTCGTCTCTAAAACTGTGCAGAGACGCCGCTGAAAAGGCAAAGATACTGATCGCACCCGCAGAATTTTTCGGAGGAGAAAAGGGGTTCAGGCTCTGCTTTACGACCTCCAAAGAAGAGGAGTTTTCGCTCGGGTTAAATGCTCTGTCGAAATTTCTTAGAGCTGAACTCGAAAATGGATGATGCAAAGAGGAAAGCGGCCGAAAAAGCTGTCGACATGGTTGAAGATAACACGGTTATAGGCGTGGGCTCGGGTTCTACAGTGGCTTACTTTATAGATGAGCTTGCACGCAGCGGCAAAAAGGTCTCCGCGGTTCCAACCTCCATGGACACCGTGATCCGCCTAGCCTCCCGTAAAATCCCTATCACCACCCTCTTCCATGTGGACCATCTTGATCTTTGCTTCGATGGCGCGGACCAAGTTGATCCCAGTTTCAACCTGATTAAAGGGGGAGGCGGTGCGCTTACGATGGAGAAAATCGTGTCTTACTTCTCGGATAGGTCGGTGATAATAGTTGATAGTTCGAAGATGACTGCCAAACTCGGCTACAAGTGCCCCGTGCCCCTTGAGATCGTGCCATCCTCCTTCCCAGCGGTAAGGAGGGCTGTTAGAGAGAAAGTAGGAGCCATCGTAGAACTCAGAAGCTCAGGGGCAAAACTTCCGCCCACAATTACAGACAACGGGCTTGCCCTGGCTGACGCGTGGTTCGAAAACGGAATATCCAGTCCCGCAGAATCCGAAAGAAAACTCAAGCTTATTCCAGGCGTACTTGAAAACGGGTTGTTCTGCGACCTCCGTGATGTAAGTGTGATAGTCTCGGATGGCGGCGGCGTAGAGGTGCTCACCAAACCCGCTCAAGAGAGGAACAAGTTTTGAGGGTCGACGAAACGACGGGCAAATTCGGAGCGACCCAGCTACTGTACACGGAGATCAAGTCGATCAGAAAATCTCTGATGGGTGTCGACTTGAGGAATAGCTCGGGAATCATCCTCGTATTTGGAGGAGAGGGGGTTCAGCCGGGTCTGTTCGGCAACACTATGGATTGCTCAGAGCTATCCTTCTACGTAGACTCGTCTAGGAGGACTAGGCTACTCAACCGCTTGTGCAGGTTGGTCTACAACTTACACGATGAGGCCTCGCCGTTTTGCTTAGCCGTAAGCATGCCCTCCACACTCGCTGCCCAAGCCCTCGATTCGGGCGCCGACGGGATGAGGCTGCTTCTGAATCTCGCATCCAGAAAAATCGGTTTTCCCGTGACAACCAAGGTCATATCCGGAAGGCCCCGTCTTCCAAGTTTTAGGGATTTTTTCTCAACATCGGTGTTCGACGCCGTGCTCCTCAGGTTTATGATCGTGGGTGCCTCTGGGGTCGGAATCAACCTTCTTATGCTTAAACTACAGGTTTACCTTCTGAATATTCAGCCTAGCCTAGGCGTGCCACTCGCCTTCGAAGGGTCGGTTTCCTGGAATTATCTCCTTAACTCGAAATTCACATTCGGCGAGGGCGCAAACAAGCCCGTGAGATTCGTGCTGTATAATCTTTCTTCGATAGGCTCGTTTTTCACGCAGATCTTGGCGGTCTACGTACTAACTCGCTCCCTAGGCGGCGACTACCTGCTTTCGAGTTTGCTAGGCATACTTGCAGGTTTCATACTTAACTATTTAGTCTCGCTAAGAATCTGGAGATAGTGGCCGCAAGTAGGAGAACCCTCCTTAACCTAGGTAATCATGTGACAAATATCGAGGGGTCTGTTTCGCGCCTTACTAACTACACAGTTCCCGTGATTTATCCGCCGCGTATCCCGCAATGCCGCACAGAGCTAAACCTGGACTCCCCATCCCGGAAACATCGATTCCCAAGTGATCCAGTTAGACTAGAGAACTAGCCGAAGGCTCGGTCACCGGCGTCTCCGAGCCCCGGGACTATATACCCCCTCTCATCGAGCACCGGATCCACTTGCACCGCGAAAACCCTTATGTTTTTCTTTGACGTCACGAGTCTCTCAATACCGTATTTGCTTGCGATCACGCACACTACGTACAGCGCCTTTGGCGTGCCCTGTTTTTCTACTAGGCCAATCACCTTCAGAACGGTACTCGCCGTAGCGAGCATCGGGTCGGCGACTATCACTATGTCCTCGGCGCGGATGGAAGGTATTCTGGAATAGTGTATTTCGACATCCATTTCGGCTGGAGGGGCTGATCCGGATCTTTCAATTCTCTTGGCTACAACCACACCCTGCCTTGCACTTGGGAAGGCCTTTAGTAAACCCTCAACTAGGGGGGTGGCCGCCCTGAGCACGTTGACTATCACCACTCTGTCGAGCGAATCGATCACGGTGCCTTTGGTCCTTGCCAGAGGAGTCTGAACTTCTACCTCAACCGATCCCAGACTATCCGCTATTTCGTAGCCAAGAATCCTTCCGAGGCGAACCATGTTTTTTCTGAAGTTAACCTGATCAGTGTCCACGGATCTGAGCTGGGTTAAGATGTGCTTTGCGAACGGTCTATCCAAAACATTTAAAGACATTTTGGAATTGTGGGTCAGACTAGATAAAAGCGTTTTGTATCCAAGCTTCTGCAGCCTAGTCTTACAGGATGCTTGACATGAGAATAGACTGAAGGGGCGTGCTGGCACATCCTTAGGGTTCGCGTAGGCGTAATTGTAGCAAAGCTAGAATCTGTACATGGATCTATAAACGAATTGCTTTCTACGGGAGTTTCCGATCAAGTAGCCAACCACGAGACCAAGCAGAGCGCCACCCATGTGGGCGAAGTAGTCTACACCTGCAAAAGCAAAACTACTAAAGAAGAATATAATCAGAAACCACATCACCAGCGACATGTTGACCCTCCTGTTTAAGGCGTAGTCAAATGAAACCGCCCCCGCAACCAAGCCGAACAGTCCTCCTGAGGCACCGAAGCTAGCTGCGCCCAGACCCAGACCGAAGAGGCTGAGAATGTTGCCGAATACCCCGGTTGCTATGAATGTGAGATAATACTGCCTAGGCGTATATATCGCGGACAGAAGCGGGTCGAGAAAGTATACCGCTGCCGCGTTGAACGCAACGTCGATGAACCCAGAGACGCCGAAGGGTGCCACTATAATTGAAGTCACAAGCTGCCAAAGCATTCCGTGGAGAACAAGGGCATTGTCCTGAATCAGAAAATATATTAGGGGAACACCCTGCACCGTAAAAGGTGAAACGACCCCGCCCACTACCAGGCCTCCAACTATGGCTACGATCAGGTTCTTACCCATCTCCGAGACGTGTATTCCATAGTTACTCATGTTTTCCCTCACCGGAGGGGTAGTTGCGTGGCCTTTCGAGATTGCGAATAATTTCTTCAGCTATCAGGGGGTCTCTCACTCCCAGTGCCTCAAGTTCACCACTCAGGCGAGAAGTGTCTAAAAACAATCTGTGATCACACGACAACGCTATGAAAGTGTACGTAGGTGTTACAACGTATTTTGTGGCGTCCGAATATGAACCACACTTCTTACACTTCAAACGGAACTGTGCGACCATTCGCCTGTATCAGTGCCCACACGCCCACGGGTTCATAGGTGTTATGCAAATCGAAACACACCTACCTTGTGGGTTGAAAGGGTAAACTCAGCTCATTGTCACTAAGCGCCTCATCAGCCGCAGGGTCTCCCACCATAGGAGAACAACCATGGCTACAGACACACCCACCAAGTCTGGCGTGTAGGAAACGGCTGTGAGTGACTTGTATCCGAAGTACGCCGATAAAACAGTAAACAAAACCGAGAAGAAGAAAAGCTGGGGAACAAGGGCTGCCCCGATCTTTGTGTAGCCTTCAAGAATATCCGGGGACGCATCCTTTATCGCCGAGTACCTACCTTCGACGTCCTGAGCCACGTATTCGAGCTTAACCAGCTTGGAGAGGTGGTAGGATGCTAGAGATGGGGAAGAAAGATTGAGAGCCCTCTGCACTTCTCTTAGTTCAGATGGACCGTTCCTAAGTAGAAAGAGGTATACCCGCAGGGTGTTGCCTCTAAGATCAGACGGATACCCAGCCTGCTTCGCTTCGTTTACGCCGGATTTCGCGTTGGTGTCCATGAACCCTCAAATGAATTCAGCTGGCTTTGAATAAGCGTTTTGAAGCAACAGTACATGCCTGGGAAGAGGTATCTCAGGATACGGAACCGACAAGCCCCACATTTTGGGGGACGCGATTCTACCTTGTAAAGGCTAATCCGCCCTTCCGCTAAGCGTCCACTTCATCATGGGAACGCCGTACCTCACGAGACCGCCGATAGACGCCATCGCAGACGTCTGCATATGCAGGTACTGTCCGCAGGGTTTACCCGTACTGCATACACTCTTCATCTTCTTTGCCTTGTCGCAGGACAAAAGCTCTCCTAGAGAATACTCGGCGAGGTTACCCAAGACCCCACCCTTGAAGTCGCAGGGATACACCAAGTCTCCGTTGGGCTCAACCTGAACAGCCATACTTTTACACTCGTACCCCCCGCTCCAAGCGTCAATGTAGTCCATACTGTTGTTAAGCGTCCCACCGTAAATACCCTTAAGCCTCTGCAGCTCAGCCCTGTACGCAGCAGGGTCCGGGCTCAGACGCATGTTACCGGGATAGTCGATGACAGGCATGGCAAGCAACTTGAACTTGTGCTCTCTGACCCTCTTCACCTTCTCTTCAAGCCTTGAGAGAGTCTTGGATGACACCACTGTCTGAACGTTGACTTTGAGGCCCGCCTCCCTGAGGATTCCAAGTTTATCGAAGAGACGCATATTGTTGTGGTATTCGTCGATTGAGATATGAAGGTAATCAAGATTCTCCGCAAGCTGGTGCAACGGCAGGTCGAAGAGCCTGGTTCCGTTGGTGGTCACAAACGTGTAGAAGGAGTTTTCATGAGCCCTCTTCAGAAGATCTATCAAATCCGGCCTTAGAGTGGGCTCGCCCCCTTCAAAACTGAGAACAAACGCAGAAGACTTGGCCATGTTATCTATAATTTTGAGGGTTCGAGGAGTGTCAACCGGCAGTATCGATCCATTCCAATAAGTTGGGTTGCAGTATGCACATCTTAGGTTGCACACCGTTGTGGTTTTGAACGTTATGTAAGCAGGCCAATCATACTTTCCCAAACCGTAGTTTCTGGCGAGCCAAAGAAGTATTCTAAGATTTCTGTTCACAAACACAGAAAAAGCGAGTCCACTTAAATGGGTTATGTTCCAAGACTGAGACTAACAGACTATGCGGCCAGCTCGACCCAACTTCAGTAAAGTATCATAACTAAGGGTGAGAGAATAATCAATCAAAATCACCCGGCCTTCCCCATATTGGTAGGATCGGTGGATCTGCCCAGGGAAACCCCCTAGACTGCAGGCTCACCTTCGATCGTGTTACAGGCATTCAGGTACTCAGCGGAAATACATTCTGCCCGTTTTATCGTGGGATACTAATTTGGTGATGCCCACCCACATCACAAGGATGTGGAGTCTCCCACTTGTTGAAGCGCAACATGGTTCTCATCCTACCTGGTTATGGGCTGTGTTAGAAGGAAGGTCCCGGGATAGAGTAAGTATTCCCTGCCACTTCACTTCGACGTGTTATATGCACCTCCATAGTGTATGTAAAACACCCCGAGCGCACGACCTTAACTAAAAACCTGTGCAGACACACTAGTTTTGGAACGACTCCGCAAGACAAAGGGTCTTGAACCGGGTAACCATCCACCCGGTGCCCACGTAAGGTTTTCAAAAAAGGTGGTAAGCGGGTTTACTTGCTACTTGACTTCATCGCCGCTATGAAATCCGTGCCCGACCAGCCCTTGTTCTTGGCTATCTTCTGGTGGGGGCGTAGTCTTACACCAAAGTTTCCGCAGTGTGGGCAAATTGTTACAAGCCTTTTCTCAGTCTGCTTGTAAATTATTTCAGTTTTAGGTATCCATCTTCTACACGAGGCACACCAACCAAAGGCTGCATAAGGTGAGAATCCAGCCTGGGTCAGTTTACTCAAAGTCAGCTTACTACCCTTTTGTTCCATCAACTTTTTCGCCATCCAGGTCGCCTTTTCCTTGCAATACTTTACATACTTAAACTAAATAAGCTTTTTGATTTTGGGCGTTAGCTTCAACTCAAAGGCCTATGGGACCATCCTTCTATCCCTTTTACACTCCGCGTGAGACGACTTGCCCTACACTAGTCCCGAAATTAGCTAGGCTCGGCGACGAGTGTTACAAGCAGTCTCCGCTTACTAGACAATCAGACGGGTGGCTGGGATCCTCCTCACCTTGACGACTGAGCTCTCCAGCTCAAGAATTCGTAAGACGTGGGTTGGTAAGACTTTTTTGGGGGCTAGTCTGGACTCGATGGATAGTATATGAGGATAGCTATTATAGGCGGGACGGGAGATCTGGGAGCTGGCCTTGTTAAGAGGTTTTCACTCACGAACGATGTAGTGCTCGGATCCAGAGATCCTAAGAAGGCTTCTGATCTTGCATCAAAAATCCTGGAAGAGGTAAAGGCTAGCGGTAACAAGGCTTCACTCACAGGCGCCGATAACTCTACAGCGGTATCGTCCGCTGACGTCTCGATACTAGCGGTCCCCCATGAATACGCCTTAGACACCGCGAAATCGTTAGCTGGCAGGTTCAAGAAGGGTTCCATGCTTATCAGCCCCGTTGTCCCCATGGTCAAGACCCAGAACGGTTTCGCGCACTCACCTCCCAGCGGGTTCAAGAGTATGGCTGAGGCGGTGGCGTCGACCCTTGGCGCTGAAATCGATGTTCTTGCCGCGTTCCACACGCTCCCCGCGCACAGGCTGGCTGACCTCACAGTCCAGACTAGCTTCGATGTTCCGGTGTGTGGTGACAACCCGGATTCGGTTGAGAAGGCTGCTTCACTCATAAAGAGCGTACCCAACTTGAGGCCTCTCAGAGCGGGTAAGCTTTCTAACGCCAGCCTTCTGGAATCGATGACTCCGTTGATTCTTAACGTCTCAATCAACAACAAACTGCGCGACCTCACAATAAAATTCATCTAGTAAGCGACGCGTTCCAACACAAACAACCCGCGCTTATGGATGTGGACTTCCGTCCACCCAGCCCCGTATAGTTAAATCCGCGCAAGAGCAGTGTGATTTAGGAAAGTGAGGAGAACCCTAGACCCCGGAAGGAAGTATACGTGCGTGCTCTTCGACTACGATGGAACACTCATGGATAACGAAAGATCGGTGCAGCTTTCACTTAAAGCGGTTATTGATCTAATGCATGAAGAGTTAGGGGTCTCACAACGGAAGGCAACACAAGCAATTCTTAAGGTATCAAGTCAAATGGAGAGGCTGCACATATATAGCAGACACGTGTGGTGGCGCGCCGTAGCCAAATCACTAAACGTCACCGTTACTGCGTCACAACTCCTCAGGTTCACCCTGGCCTATTGGACCACGTATAACAGGTGTGAACATCCGGCGTCCCGCTCTCTGGAGATTATTAGCAGCTTGAGACAAAGGGGAGTCAAGCTAGGCATATTAACCGACACCGACGGATACTTCGGAGGAAAAAGGTGGCGCCTGAGCTCCTACCCCTACCTGAACATGTTTCAAGTGGTGGTGGTTGCCGGGGAGGACTGCCCGCAGCTAAAGCCTTCGCCCGAGGCGTTTGTTAAGGCTTTGACGTCGCTTAGATCCAGACCAGAGGAAAGCCTGTTCGTAGGCGACAACCCCTCAACAGATGTGGCGGGCGCAAGATCAGCCGGCTTAAACGCAGTGTTGTTGAACAGGAATGGTGAATCCTCGAGCACTGGATCCTCCACAATCACGCGGTTCTCCGAACTTGCACGCGTGCTACTCGAATAACCCGGGGGCTGAGAGAGACGCCCAGACTATTTAGCCTCGTTTCCGCCGGTGCTCTCCCAGTATCTGACTGAAATCGAGTCTAGGCTGGACTGTACGTTCTGAATGGGGACAGAGCCGTCCCACGCCCCAAGCACTGCGCTCAGGGACTCCTCGATGTAGCCTAGCACGCGATGGGACTTCCTGCTTCCAGCCAGTTCAAGCCCGACCGCGCACAGCACAAACTCCCTTAGCGAGATGAGAACCTCCTTGACCTCCTGAGCGGTACGCCTGTCTCGGATGCGTTCGCGAATCCACCGGTCAAGGGATCTCAGCCTTGAAACCGCTTCATCACTCTTCCCAAGCTCAAGCTCACGTCTTGCAAGCTTAATGGCAACCAGATAATCGAGCAGGTCGCTTTGAACCTGCCCGTATTTCTTGTCAAGCGGTTTCTTTGAACCCAAGCCCCGTCCAACGTGCGCAAGCCTACCAGCACAATTATATGTTACCTACAATAACCCGGAAACGTACATTCTGAAAAAATTGAAAATTGGTCGCCGAATACGCTGGAGAAACTTGCGGCAGCTTTAGGCTGAGTCCTAACGCGTCAGGCACTACATCAAGGGATCAAGCAGATTAGCACCGACGTGGTGCGTCAATCTTAAAATGGTTTCAGGTTAACCTGAACGAGCGAGTTGCCCAAGGGTTATTCGGTGTACGGACTCTCTGACATACCCGAGGTACGCGAAGGCGACGACCTACCACGTCTCCTCATAGAGTCGGCCGACAAACAGGGCCTAGAAATAAACCAAGGAGACATAATCATAGTAGCCCAGAAGATAGTATCCAAAGCGGAAGGAAGAAGAATGAGTCTTTCCGAAGTCAAGCCCAGCTCTGAGGCGATGAATATAGCTCAACTATGTGGGAAAGACCCCAGATTCGTTGAGCTTGTTCTCCGTGAGTCGGACAAACTGAGAATCGTCAAACCTGGCCACCTAATAGTTACAACGAGGCACGGCATAACCTGCGCAAACGCGGGAATAGATGTATCGAACGTAGAAGGAACAACTGAGACAGTGCTTCTGCTGCCCGTGTCGCCCGACGAGTCGGCTAAGCGGATAAGGACGGGCATAAAGGATGCCACCGGCTGGGACGTGGGGGTTATCATAAGTGACACCCATGGCAGAACACTGAGGGATGGGCAGGTGAACGTAGCCATAGGGTCGAGCGGGGTGGTGAACTTCAGAGATTACAGAGGCAAACGCGATATGAGGGGCTATGTGCTGCATGTAAAGCAGATATCTGTAGCCGATGAACTGGCTGGTGCAGCGGAACTAGTCATGGGTCAGGCTGACGAAGCAACTCCGGCGGCGATAATCCGGGGGCTGCCAGAGATTGTGGATCCCTCCAAAGAAGGTTCAGCCGAACTGAACATGCCCGATTCACGCTGGTTCTTCAAGCCGGAACAGCCATTTGCTGAACAGATGGTGCGCTAGCATACCTCCACCGGCCAGCTTGCTATACAAGCCTCTGCATTCCTAGGAAACGGGGGCACAGAACCCCCGCCGCGTTCACCTTTGTCCGGAGTCGGCAGCCAGCGCAGTGACTGGCTTATTGATTCACCTTATCTTCACTTAGAAGAAGTGTTTGGAAGAAACAGCAGGGGCTTGACGCGCCTTGCGGCTCGCAGTTATGGCCGTCATCGCAGTATCGGCGCTACGCTCAAGCCGGGCTATGGGGCGTGCCGCCGAGCTAACGAGGCGCCTGCGTGGCAGCCCTGATAAAGTGATGGTTCAAAAAGCAGGCGCTAAGATGCGACGAGTCGCCGCTCAAACCGGGTTCGTGCAGCCTGCACTCCTCCCGGGTAAACCTGCACCTAGGGGCGTATTGGCATCCCTGAACTGCCCTAGCACCCGCTGTTTGCTCGGGGACTGCGTCGAACACCTTCCGAGCTATATCGAATCCTGGAACACTCCTGATCAAGTCGACCGTGTAGGGATGTAGGGGGTGTTCAATTACCTGCTGAACAGGCCCGGTTTCCACTATTCGACCAGCATACATGACGGCCAACCTGTCCGACACATACTTCGCAACCGACATGCTGTGAGTTATGAACAGATAGCTCAGTCTACGCTTCTTCTGGAGTTCAAGTAGCAGGTTGAGCGTCTGCCCCTGAATTGAAACATCAAGGCTCGAGGTTGGCTCATCGAGCACGACGAATTCCGGCTCACCCACTATGGCCCTGGCAATCGCGATCCTCTGGCGCTGGCCCCCTGAAAACTCGTGGGGGTACCTGCCAGACGCGTTTGAATTTAGTCCCACCGACTCAAGCGACTCCGACACGAGTTCCTGAACACGGCTCTCAGGTGTTTCTCCAAGAGCCCTCAGAGGTTCAGCCACTATGTCCGATATCTTCATGCGTGGGTCAAGGCTTGAGTAGGGGTCCTGGAACACTATTCTCATTTTGCTCCGTACACGTTTGAGCTGCGCACCCTTCAAGTCGCCAAGGCTTAGGCCTTTGAACCGTACACTTCCTGAAGTGGTGTTCACAAGCCCCATGGACGCAAGCCCAAGCGTGGTTTTACCGCTGCCCGACTCACCTATCACGGTCACAACTTCTCCGTCCTTAACATCCAGAGAAACCTCGTCTAGCGCCTTGAGCTTGAACGACGACGAACCCAGAAACCCGGTCTTAACAGTGTACTCCACCGAGACGCGGTCAATACTCAGCACCGGTTCACCGCTAGTATAGGTGGCATCTGACAAAGTCTCGCTCACCCGTTTTCCTCAACGGCGGGGAATCCTTCGAACATATCTGCATCGCGGATGGGCAGCGGGGATGAAACCTGCAGCCAGGAGGCAGATCGCTTAGGGTAGGCACCGATCCCGGTATGGGTTCTATCCGCCCCTCCCACTTGTACTTTGATGGTATGGAGTTGAACAAACCCCTGGTGTATGGGTGCAGCGGATTTGAGAAAGTGTTGGTGATGCTTGAAGACTCCACTATTTCTCCAGCATACATCACAGCCACCCTATCCGCCAGCTGCCCTACGACGAGGAGGTCGTGTGATATGAAAACCATGGATGTGCCCGTATCCCTGCGTAACTCAGTTAGCAACCTCAGAATCTGTGCCTGGGTTGTGACGTCCAATGCCGTAGTCGGCTCATCAGCTATCAGCAGCCTAGGTTTCAGGAGATACGCCATGGCTATCATCACTCTCTGGCGTTCGCCGCCGGATAGCTGGTGGGGGTACTTGTTCACTGCCACATCGGGGTCGCGTACCCTGACCTTCTCAAGAGCCTTGACTATGCGTTCGCTGTGAATACGCCCGTTGCTTCTACTAATCCCAATCCTCGACCCAAGCGGCGACCCCTGGGGCCTAGCTCCCTGGGTAGAATAGAGTTCTCCCGCCCTTACACCGCTTGTGACGGAAGCCGCCTCCATAAGTTGCTCGCCTATGGTCATCACGGGGTTAAGGCAGGTAAGTGGCTCTTGGAAGATCATTGCTATACCCGTGCCCCTGTACTGGGCCATTCTCCGCGCCGGAACCTCCGACAGGTTCTTGCCCATGAACGACACCGTTCCAGTTATGGTGGATTCCCTGGGGAGCAGGCGCATAACCGCCAATCCGAGCGTGCTTTTACCTGAGCCGCTTTCACCCACGATTCCAAGGATCTCCCCTTCCTTTACGTCGAAGTCAACGCCTCTAACAGCTCCGACGTATCCGTTTCTGGTTTTGTAGTGAACCGAGGTCTTTAACCTCTAAGACCGTGTTCATGCGGCACCACGCAGCCTAGGGTCGAGGATATCCCTGAGTCCTTCACCCACGAGTGAGAACCCCAGTGCGAAAAGTGTTAGCACGATGCCTGGGAAAAGCGACCACCACCAGTTTCCGGGGAGGGCGTTAAGTCCGTCGTAGACCATTCTTCCGAGCTCGGGTGTAGGTGGCTGCGCCCCCAAACCGAAGAACGCGAACACCGAATAGGTTAGAAGGGTTGTACCCATGTCTAGAGAGGCGTACGCCGTAACCAGCGGCAGTATATGGGGTACGATGTGTCTTCTGATAACCGAGAATCTGCCGTATCCCGCAGCCTCTGCAACTTTGACGTAGGGTGCGTTTCTGAGGACGAGGACCTGGGCGCGGGCCAGCCTCGTATAGAACGGCCAACTCACAATCATGAGTGCAACCATGCTATAGTATAGTCTTCCACCGTGGGAAGTGGCTCCCAATATGGAGGCTATTGCAAGCGCAAGTACTATCGAGGGGAACGCGAAAAACATGTCGGTCACTCTAAGCACAATCTCTTCAACAGCTCCGCCCAGGTACCCGGCGACGGTTCCTAGGCTCAGGCCAACCGCAACCCCGAAGCCCACTATGGCGAACGGAATGAGAGAGTCAAGCGGCAACGCGTAAACCACCCTGGTAAACACGTCTCGGCCCTCTATGTCCGTGCCAAAAAGATGCGAGAGACTTGGGGGTGAATTCGCCTGCGCGAAGTCGAGAGCATCCGGGTTATACCGTGTTATCAAGTGAGGGTCCACATAGGCGATGAGTGCCCCGGCATAAAGCACAACTAGCAGCGCAATCCCCGTAAGCATAGAGGGGCTCCGCACAGCGATCCTTAGGCTTACACGCTGGTTACTGCTCAACACTACACCCTCGTACGTGGATCGAGCACGCCGTAGGCTATATCCGTCGCAAGGTTGCTGAGGACTATAATCGTTGTGATGAGAACCGTCCCCGCTATCAGGGACGGGGTGTCGAAAGTCAACAGGCTCTGGCCAAGATAGTATCCGAGTCCGTAGTAGTCGAACACCGTCTCCACCACAAGGGATCCGGCGACCAGCTGCGCGAACAGTAGCCCCATCAAGGTGGTGGCTGGTAGAAGTGAGTTTCTTAGTGCGTGTCCGAACACTACTGCCCTCTCCGAAAGCCCTTTACTTCGCGCGGTCCTGACGTAGTCGCTTTGGAGGGCGTCGAGCATTGACACCTTGATCAGCCGCACCAGTCCCCCGAAGCCGAAAAGTATCAGTGTACACGCGGGTAGTATGGCGTGGACAAGCCCAGACTTCGCTGCCGCCCAGTCTCCGACGAGTAAGGCGTTTAACACTGGCATATTGTCAATCAGCCAGAACCCTACGTAGCGCCCGGTAAAGGGGTCGTACACCTTGAAGGCGGGTGTGTTGAGCGCTAAAAGAGGGTTGATCGGCTGAGACGATGGCAGAACCTTCAGATCGTACGAGAATATGAGGAGCAGACCCAGTGCGAGGAGGAAGGGCGGGAGGCTCCTAGTCACAGTGTAGAACCATTTGATGGCGTTATCGACCAATCCGCCAGCCCTCACCGCTGAGACGACGCCCAGCAGCGTCTCAGCCAACACTTTGATCACGAATGAAATTATGGCAAGCTCAAGCGTTACAGGTAGATACTGTTCAATCAGAGACAACACGGGCCGCTGATACAGCGGGGAAGTGCCCCAGTTGCCCGTGAATATGTTTCTAAGATAGTATAGAAACTGAATGTACCACGGAGAATTAAGGTGGTATAGCTCTGTGACGAGCTGAACCTGTTGCTGCGTGGATTCGGGTCCAGCCCATATAACCGCGGGGTTTGGCGCCGCTATGTTCGTAAGGTAAAACACTATCGCGAGTTCCCCGAGTATAACGAAAAATGAAAAAAGTATACGCCGGGATATGTAGGCGGCTAAACCCATCTACTATCCCAGCGGGCAACGGCTAGTAGAGCGTGGCGTAGAAGATTCCCGTCAAGCCGGGGTTGTACCAGAGCCCCTGCAGACTTGTAAGCGACACGGTGTAGGCGGTGAAGTCGTCGAGCCACACGTATTGCGCGTCTTCGTTAACGCGGACTGTGAGCTCGTCGTACAGCTGCTGCAGCTGCGCGGTGTTGGCGGTGTGGAGGATCTGGTATACGAGGCTGTTCACAACAGAGTCGTTAAGATACGCCGGGTCTCCGTGATGACACCTCACGGGACAGTAGGTGAGATACACCGTCGGATCAGACGGCCCTATGAACACAGGGGTGTTCCCCGCGATCTGGAAGCCGGGGTAGGTGGATGAGCTAGCCGGAGCAAGCATACCTTCGATGATCGTTGTAAACGACTCGGGGTTGAGCGTAACCTTGATCCCCACCTGCGCGAGCTGCTGCTGGACAACAGTGCCTTCCTCCTGCTCGGCTTCGCTAGCACTGTTGTACGTCAGAGGCAAAGTGGGAAGTGTCTTACCCGAGGGATTAAGTGTGGTGCCGTTGGGAAGCGGAACACTGAATCCCGCCTGTTCAAGGAGCTTGATTGACTCTGACGGATTATAGGCGTATCCGTGTATCGAAGAATTGTAGAAGGCCATCACAGGATCAAGTGGGCCGAGGTAGCTTTGTGCGTACCCCTTGTACACGTCCTGCTGAACCTGGGTGGCGTTAACCCCGTACTCGATCGCGAGTCTAACCTGGGTTATGTTGAACGGATACTGGTATGCATCCATGGTCAGGAAATCTATCGTGGCCGACGGACCCCAGTTGTGGATAGTGATAGAAGGAATAGAGGAAACCTCTGAAAGATCGGGTATCTCGACCGCGGATATCGCCACAAGCCCCTGCTTGATATCGCTCACCCGAATCGCCTCGCTTGACTGGTAATCTATGACGATTGTACTTATCTTGGGGACGGTGAGCATCAGGTTGGATTCAGAAGCGGGCACGTTTTTAGCCCAGTAGTTGGGATTGGCCTTGAGAATCACGCTTGAGCCGCCGATGGGCGTTGCAAGCTCGTATGGTCCTGAGCCAAGTGCGTGGCTGGTCAGGTAGGTGTTGGCTGTGTCGATCTTGACTCCGCCGTTTGCATCAACGAACACCGGATCAACAACCGCCCCGTCTCCGCCGGATATCGTCTGGTAGAAGTCAGAGAACGCGTAATCCAGATGCATAACCACGGTATCCGTCCCTGCTACGTGTATCGCCTGGTTGGGGTAAGCCATTACCTTAGAGATCGTTGAATTCGCGGCGTTGAAGTGGGAGAGTATATTTGCGAGGTCGTTGGCTGCCTGCTGCATCGCGACTGTCTGGTTGGAGGACAAAGGAACCCCCGCGGAAGCAAGGGCTTGTTCGATGCCGTTTGGTAACTCTATCAACCCCTTTTGACCAGACCCAGTGATTCCTACGAAGCCTTTACCGTTGTTAACGGAGAAGTACTCGCTGATGTAGAACGATATACCCAGGTTAACCATCATGGTTCTGTAGAAGGAGAACCAAACGGAGCTTGCGTTAAGAGGAACACCGTCGCTGAACTTTATGAATGGCCAAAGGTTAAACGTGTAAACCGTGCCGTTAGTCGACTCCGACCAACTCTTGGCCAAAACCCCAACGTAGGTTGTGCTGCTACTCCCGTTGTAGAAAATCAGGTTCTGGTAAACGTTCTGTATGATTTCTATTCCATCTACATCGTAGCTTGAGGCAGGGTCGACGCTAACCGGAGCGGGGACTTCATCAACTGTGATGTTACTCGGAATCTTCGTAGATGGAGGGGTGGCTGACGTTGACGACGTTGAGGATGTTGAAACAGGTGATGAACTGGTTGTAGATGAATGAGACGTGGGCCTAGTCAATACAACAGCTGCAGCCGCTATGATTATGATAACCACGACAATAGCAGCCACGATTGCTGAGGTACTAATACCTCCTCTCCTACGTAGAGTAAGCATAAACAGCTAGTCTGTCAGACTCCTACTTAAAGCTTTATGACTTACATCGATTGTTCCAACCGCGGCATCGGCATCGGTCGCAGATGTCTACGACCAACCCCCCTTCGAGTCCTGAACGCTAGTCCGTTTAAGCCCAAATAGATTAAATAAATGTATGGTTGGCACCATGGAGTTGGCGCTGCTTTGAATACGATCTCCAAGTCAACGTCAAAGTAGATGGGCGCGATGACTAAGAAGGAATACGTCAAACATCTTCTGGATGACACGTTGGGTCTGCCACTCGACTCCCTAGTACAGGATTACATACCCGGTGAACTAGTGGACCTCGTTTCGCAGGCGGTTACCGAGGGGTTTCCGATGGAAACCGATCCGATTGTTGAACGCGCGTTATCCAGATTTGACGAGGAGCTTGAGAGAGCCGAACTCGAACAGAAAGGCTACTCAATCCGCAAGATGCGCTGGCCGAGGGGGGCGTCCCACGCGGTCTGTTTAACCCACGACGTGGACAACGTCGGCCATCCACGTAGCCATCTTTGGAGGACACGTTCAAGATTCGGCTTCCTAGACCTGGTTCTAGGGTTGACCGGGCTCAGGTCACCGTACGACAATGTTCAGATGATCACCGAAAGAGAGAAGGAGAAGGGCGTGCGCTCCACTTTCTTCTTTCTTTCGGGCAATTATGATCTGAATGCATTCGCGGAAAAGTCTACCTGGATGACCCGAAACGGATTCGAAATAGGACTACACGGAGACTTTGGAACACATTCTTCAATGGATGCGATGCTTTCAGCGAAGCTCCGGCTAGAATCCAGCCTGAACATTCGTGTAGAAGGGGTAAGGGAACACTACCTGAAATTCGAATTCCCTATAACCTGGGAGATAGCAGACGAGGCGGGGTTCGGCTATGACGCTACCGTCGGCCAACCCGACAAGCTCTGCTACAAAGTGGGACTTTGCTCCCCATTTCATCCTCCTTCCGCTACATGGCGTCCTCTGAACCTTCTCGAGCTGCCTCTGACCGTGATGGACACCACCCTGTGGGGATATCTCAAGCTTGGGGAACCCGAAGGGTTTGAAGCCGTAATGTCAATGTTTGATGCGGTGACGAGGTTCAAAGGATTATTTGTGTTGCTCTGGCACCAAGAAGCGATCAAGATGCGTGGGGGAAGAATCTACTGGAGAATAGTGGATGAACTTCTTCGAAGAGGAGGCTACCTCGACACCGCCTCAGGTATAGCCGGATGGTGGAGAAGCAGGGGTTTCCCGCTCAAGGCTGAGGGAGGAATCGTTAGACCTATTGCAAAGCCACCGCAGGGGTTAGTAATGCGTGTAAAGCTAAGCCAAGGCGCTAGGTTGGAGTCAAGAAACTGCAGCGTTGAGGAGAGAAGCGAGTTTTTACTGGTCTCCCCCTTAGGGGATGAATTCGAGATTAAGGTGATTTAGCGTGACGTTACCCAAAGGCCTAAGGGTGCTTGTCACGGGGGCCGGTGGAATAGCTGGAGTCAACTTTGTCAGAGCTCTAAGAGCTGCAAGCTTCAATCCCTACATCGTAGGAACGGATTTCAACCGCTACTACATCAACTTCCCCGACCTAGACAGGCGCTATCTCAGTCCCAGGCACGATGACCCCTCCTTTGTTCAGCGTGTCGCCTCCATCGTTGAATCCGAGAGGATTGCGTTCGTGCACCCGCAGCCATCAAGCGAAGCATCTGTGCTTGCAGGTGCCCGTGGACAAATAGGTGCCAAGACTTTTCTACCAAGATCAGAGGTTTTTAGAGTCGGCCAAGATAAGCTTGCTACCCAGCAGGTGCTTTACTCGGCCGGCGTACCAGTCGCAAAGTCGTATTCTCCCAAGCTTGCGGACGAGGTTTACAACGCGTTCAGGGAATTGGGTTCACCGCTGTGGGTTCGAGCCCGCCACGGAGCCGGTGGTAGACTCAGTCTCCTGTGCGCCACCGCCGAAGAAGCACTGCACTGGA
This sequence comes from Candidatus Martarchaeota archaeon, assembly GCA_023487445.1. Taxonomy (GTDB): domain Archaea; phylum Thermoproteota; class Thermoprotei_A; order Marsarchaeales; family Marsarchaeaceae; genus JAMDBQ01. The sequence goes on from JAMDBQ010000008.1 coordinate 27,532, forward strand.
TAAAGCTGTGGACCCTAAGAGGCGTCCCCGCAGACGAGTTCGTATTACAGGAGTATCTGCCGGGAAGAAATATGGCCTGGGACAGCTTATGGAGAAAGGGTAAACTGGTCACGTCCTACTGCCGTGAAAGGCTGGAATATCCGTTCAAGCACATCTCACCTTCGGGGATAACCGGCACACCTTCTGTTGCGAGGACCATAGTCGATGAGAGAGTAAACGAGGTATCATACAAGGCCGTTCTCGCCGTGGACCCTGAACCCGACGGCGCCTATTCGGTTGACGTGAAGGAGTCCTCCGAAGGAACACCATGTATAACAGAGGTAGACGCTGGAAAGTTCCATTCAACAATGCCGCTTTGGGGATATGTTGCCGTCAAACACATGGGCCTTCCGTGGTACGCAAACCTAGCTGATCTGTATGTAACCCTGGGTATGGACGAAGACGCAGGCGACCCGCCCAAATTCAATTTGCTACCCGAGTCTTACTACATGATAAGGAACATAGACTGTGGAGTGCTGCTGTGGAAGGAGGACGGGTGGCAGCAGCGTGTTCTCTAGGGAACGCGTAAACGCGTACGCGGGATACGTGTTCGACCTCGACGGCACACTGTTTACCATACCGGTTGACTGGGCGTCGGCGAAGGAGAAGATAGGGAGGATACTAGGGTTGCAGGGGAACTTCCAGATTTTCCCAACACTCGAACGAGAGCTTGCACTACGCCCCGGGATACGGGATTATGTGTTTCGAGAACTCGATGAGATGGAGGCTGCAGCCCTAGGTGATGCAAAGCCTATAGACGGCTCGGTTGCCTCACTTTTGGCGCTTTCTAAAAAGGCCCGCGTGGGCCTGGTAACCATGCAGGGCTCGTCGACGTGTAGGACCCTGCTACCGCGTAGCGGAATAGACGCCGCCTTCTCTGCCGTGGTCACACGTGAACAGTCTCTGAACAGGAAGCACCAGATAGAGAAAGCGCTTGGCTCAATGGGCGTCGAACCTAGCCGGGCATTGATGGTTGGCGACAAAATAAGCGACGGTGAGTCGGGGGTTGAGGCGGGAGTTGACTCCGTCGTGGTGGGACGTGGAACTGGTTTCGTTAAACACGCTGGCAAGGAATTTGCCCTGATTGGTAGCATAGAGGAGCTGTTTGGGACTCTGCTGAAGTAACTCTTCGGTGTGTGCGACGCTACGCATATATTGCACGTCGAAGAACCTTTCCGCAGTGAATCAGAGAAGTGGCTGACAGTGCCTCTGACGAACAGCTCGTGGTGCTCGTCGATGAAAGCGACAATCAGATAGGCACGCTTGAGAAGCTGAGGGCGCACAGCTCAGGAGGATCGTTGCACAGGGCTTTCTCTGTATTCGTGTTCGATCGGGCGGGTAGAACACTCCTGCAGCGTCGAGCGACCACCAAATACCATAGCCCGGGGCTATGGTCCAACACCTGCTGCAGCCACCCCCGTCCAGGTGAGGATACACTCGCCGCAGCTCATAGAAGGCTTAGAGAAGAGCTTGGGTTCGACTGCCCGCTTCAAAAAGCTTTCACATTCATCTATAAGGCTCCGGTAGGTAACAACCTAACCGAGTGGGAGTATGACTACGTATATCTAGGCGAGTATGATGGAGAGGTTAAACCCAATCCGGCTGAAGTTGACTCAGTAAGATGGGTTTCACTCGAGGAGCTTGCATCCGACACTCGTCTAAATCCCTCGAATTACACCGAGTGGCTCAAAATTTCCCTAGACAAGGTTGCGCGCGCCAAGCCGAAATCTGGTAGCGCACGTAGATCATAGGAGGCCGAATTGGTTGGCGTACTTCATAGACGACTTAGCCGACCTAGCAAAGAAGATGTTCGACGAAGCTGATCCGGCAGCCCTGGAGCGCGTAGCCCTCGACGAAAACCAGGCTCTCGAGGCTAGGAAGAAGGCTGTGGCGACACTTGCTCAGTGTGGAAGGCGTGGTAAATCCGCGCTTAAACGCATATCGGAAAAAGCTGTCTCCGAACCCCTGAGAGCCTACGCGAAGGAAAAACTGGTGCGCAGACGTCATCCATTTTGAGCGCTTACGGCTCTATATAGGGAGGGAGAGCGCCTGGCTAACATATTCGCGCTAATCGGATCATACGTCTTACTCGCCTTGGCCTCTACCGCCCTCTGCGCCTGGGCCATACTGTTCTACAGGCTTACACAGGGTCTCAGGCGGTCGCCTGCATTAAGCAAGAGCATCCGAGCCGCGGGGAGCGTGTGCGCGGTGGTTCCACTGAGGAACGAATCGCAAAACGTGGACTCGCTTGTGTTGAATTTACTGAGCGTCAAATGCGTGGACAAAGTCGTGCTCGTCGACGACTGCTCCACAGACGACACAGGGGTCAAAGTAAAAAACTGGGCTGACTCCTCCAAGGTGGTCGCGGTCTCACTCAACAT
>JAMDBQ010000007.1:0-32215 GCA_023487445.1 Candidatus Martarchaeota archaeon
TCTGGGTTTTCCCCGAGAGAAACTCCAAAACGTCTATGGGAGTTTTGGGTGACAACGCTATCTCCACCAGCGTTTTATCCTTGTCTTTACCCTTCACGGTTGTAGCGAGTTTCCTTATCTGCTCAGCGTTCATAGACTCTATATCCAAAGCGGACACCTGCAACGGTTTATCGAACACTCCGTTAAGTCTTTGTATTATACCAACCAAGACTTTCCGCATGCGTGGAGCGCATGGTTTCTGTGAATCGTCGGCCACCCACACAATACGCCCGATTTATGTCATCCGACCAAAGGATAAATTTGCATACACTTATCCCTAAAGATGAATAACCTAGCACCAAACGTTAAACTCCGTTCGACGAGTCAAGTGGCTGCTCACCCGTAATGTATCTCGGCTCGAGCGACCTTGAAGTGGTTTTAACGCAGATTCACCCCGTGAGTACAGGCGGGCCCGGAGGGATTTGAACCCTCGACCTACGGCTCCGGAGGCCGCCGCCCTATCCATGCTAGGCCACGGGCCCTTCAAGAGATGGTTATGGTGGGTTTTAAGGGCGCCGAGTTAGCTGAGCGCCTCATATCAGCGGATTCTTCCTCGGCGCACACGCTGATTCGAAGGCCAGTTGTCTTTTCAAGGTACGGTGCGGCCTTGATCAATGTGTCTGCTTCCTCGTCGATGAGTTGGCTAACCAGCTTTGGAGGCTGTGTTCTCCATTCGCTGAGCGACTTCACGATTCTTTGGGCGAGCTGCGCCGCCTTGGCTTTGTCACCTATCTCTTGAGAAACGAGTTTGATTACGTCGGGGGTAACCTTGACTGGCACTGAGCCGTTGGTTACAAGGGCTTTGGCGACGCGCCTTTTGAGCTCGGATGAATAGGCTACCTCGGCTGATCCCTTGTTCTGCACGAGTCTAATCAGGTTGAGGAGGTCTTCGGCGACCACGTCAACGTATTCCTCTTGAACAAGAAGAAGCTGCTCCTCTTCGGATAGTGTGGTGTCGGGGAAGCCCTGGTGCTCTATTAGACCAGTGCCGCCAAGCACCCCGTAGCCCCACTGAGCTATGTGGGGGGCAAATGGATGGATGAGTTTGAGCCATTCGATGAGGTATGTCTTCTCAACTCTCCGTGAGGTGTCTCCGGCGCGCTTCCAGTAGCGCCTCAAATCGTCCCAGGGACCGTACAGCGCCTCGTTAAGAGCCGACCTCGTCCTCATCACTTCAAGGTTTGACGAAACCTCCGATGCCCTGCGCTTCAGTCTCGCGTACACCCATTCACCCAGCCTTTGCTCCGCGAATATGTAGTCGCCTTCCTTCGATGCTCTCTCAACCAGCTCCACGAATGCGTAAAGGTTCTCGGTGACAGACCGCACAACCGTGGTGTTCCAGTCGGGGTCGTCAAGGTTCTCAGAGCCGCCAAGGAGCGCACACCTAGTGACGTCTGCACCATAGTCTTCGAGGGCCTTGGAGAGCGGCACAAAGTTGCCGAGGCGTTTGTGCATGACTCCGCCGTTTACGGTGACCATGCCGTTAACCGAGACCGCCTTAGGCCAGTGGCGTTCGTCGAAGAGGGCGCAGTGGTGGAAGAGGAAGAAGGTCAGGTGGTTGGGTATAAGCTCCTTTGCGGAGTTTCGGAGGTCAACAGGGTACCAGTACAGGAACTCGGAGCGTATCTCCTCGAGTAAGAGGGGGTCGACGCCCGTTTTCTTAGAAACCTCTGAGGGGTCTCCCACACCATAGAATACGTGGTCAAAGAACTCTTTCTTCATCTGATTGGCTGAGATCCTGCCTGAGGCCACGTAGGGCGCGATGGTATAGTAGGCCATGTACACCGTTGAATCGCTCAGCGTCTCAACGATCCATTCCCTATCCCATGGGAGAGGAGTCCCCATTCCCGAGCGTCTGACGCACGCCTTGTCCTGCAGCCACGCCACGGTGTCCTCGTACATCTTCCTGGAATCTTGAGGGTAAACGTCCATCTGTGCAAGCTCTCTCAGGACCCGGTTCTTCCAGTTGGTGTCACTGTATTTGAGGAACCACTGGTTTTCAAGGATCTTGACCACGCATCTTGTGCCGCACCTGCACACCACGGGCTGCGGAAGCTCGAGGTAAATGTCAGCCAACTTCATCTCTCGGAGCTTCTCGTACACAGCCTGCTTGGCGAGAGAGACCTTCATCCCTTCGAAGCCCGTGCAGTTGGTTTTCAGCTCACCTTTGTTGTACTCGAGTTTGTACACGTTTGAGGTCGCCTTTTCGGCGGCAGATTCGGAGACACCGTGGATACCAAGGCGCTGCACCTCCTCTATAGCGGGGTAGTCCCCGTGTCCTTCAACTTCTATGATTGAGACCGGCTTGATCCCTTTGACTACCACTGGGTCCAAACCAATTTTCCTAAGCTCCGCTTCTGCTTTAGTTTGTAGCTCAACCAGACCCAGGTAGTCGTAGGGTGCATGAGCCGGGACACTGTATACCACGCCTGTGCCGAAAGTGGGGTCCACGAACGAGGCTGGTAGAACGGGTAAAGGCGTCTTCGCAAAAGGCTGACTCGCCGTGAGCCCTACGAGTGTTAACCCAGGCATCTTTTTGAGAACACGGACGCTGCGGCGCTGCTCTGCAAGCACGTTCGCACAGTACTCGCTCACGATCCATCTTTCCGAGTCCACTTCAGCCAAAACGTACTGCTTATCGGCGTTAACCCAGAGGTTTGTCGCGCCAAAGATTGTCTCCGGCCTGTACGTCGCCGCCACGAGGAAGACGCCTGAGAGGTCAGCGTCCCGCTTTCCCTCTTTAGATGGATCGAGGACGAATTTGACGAGGTACATCTGATCCGGGGAAACGCCTTCTCCTTGGGATCTGTCGTGGTCGCCTGTGGGGCTTTTGTCCCGGGGGCACCATACAACCGGATGGGTCCCCTGCACCACGTACCCTTTCTCACGTAGTGAGAAGTACTGCCACTCGATGAATGCAGAGTATGCTGGGTTGTGTGCGGTTGCAAACTCCCTGCTCCAGTCAACTGATGCCCCCAACCTCTTCAAGGCGGCTCTGCCCGTAGATGTGAAATATGATGCTATGTAGTATGGGTCCTTGAAGTTGTGGAGCTCCGACGGAGGAACGCCGTCGAGCTCCGTAAGAGTCTTTATAAGCGAAGGATCGCCCTCCGTCACCCTCTTAGAGATTCCTACTATTGGCTCACCGGTCCAATGCCACGCGAAGGGGAAGAGTACATTGAAGCCCTTCTGTCTGGAGTATCTTGCGTATGCGTCAACCCGGGACGCGGTAAACGCGTGTCCCACATGCAGTGAGGCGTTCATGTAGGGGTAGGGCATGGTGACGAATCTCTTGGGCTGGCCTGGACGGGGTTTGGCGAAATAGGGTTTCTCAGCATCCCAGACGCGTCTTGTGTACTCTTCCACTTCTTTTAGCTTCAAGGAATACTTGCTCACTCCGTCACCGACATTTCGAGAATTCGTGGTTTCAGTCACCATCAAACACCTCCTTGAGGAGTTTTACAGAGTCGTCGAAGCTTTGGCGGAATTCAGCTGGCAACACAACCTCTCCGAACACTTTTCCTCCGCCACCCCGTCCGCCCAGCCTCTGTTTCAGCTTGGTTATGAAGCCGCTTATATCCGGTCCGTGCTTAGGGGAAGCGAGGGCTATCCTGTTGTTCGAGAACGCTATGACTATCCCGTCTACCGAGTCGGCGCATCTTGCAACAACAGTAGAGGGGTTAAGGTAGGGGTAGTCTCCGAGGTCAAGAATCCTGATCGACCCCCGACTGGAGCGTACAACCTCGGCTTTCTCAAGCAAGAGAGTGGTCAAGTCCGATTGGAGGCGTTCCAGCACTTGTTCCCGCCGCTTTTCCCGTTCAACTAGTTCCTGAAGCCTAGTCACAACGCCTTCGCGGTCGGAGTTAAGCGTCTTTGAGATACCTGATAGAATCGCCTCGTCGCTTCTGGCATGGTCGAGGGCGGCTTTCCCTGCGGCGAACACGAAACGCGTCACGCCGTCCTGTATTTGGTCGACTTTGAGTATCTTTATGATGCCTACGCTCCCGGTTAGCTCGGAATGGGTTCCACCGCATGCCTCCACGTCGAATCCCTCGATTGTGACCAGTCTCAGCGTGGCTCCGGGTACGGCGCCACCCTGGTATATTGTGTCCCCGAACTTTGTCTCCGCTTGTGTCCGCGGAACGTATGATACACTTATCTTCCTGTTCTCCTGAACCACCCTGTTTGCGAGGTCTTCTATCGCAACGAACTCTTCCTGACTCAGCTTTTTGAAGTGTGTCACATCCAGCCTTGAATGGCTGAACCCCTTCTGAGCCCCTGCCTGCCAGATGTGAGGGCCGAGAATGGTTCTAATGGATGCCAAAAGTATATGTGTTGCATCGTGGTGTTGTGTGTGTCTCAGCCTGCGTTCCGGGTCCACGTAGCCTGTGACTGCGACGCCGGGTTTGACGAGGTCGTCGACGGGTCTGTCGAGGAAGTGAACCACTACCCCCCGAAGTAGCTGCGCGTCCACCACGCTGAATGATTTGTCTCCCATTTTGAGCGTGCCCTGGTCGGCTGGCTGGCCTCCTCCTTCGGGGTAGAAGCATGTCTCGTCCAGCACAACTTTGTCTCCGCTTGCGGCAAGCACTTTAGCATTGAATTCTAGGCGACCAGGTTCCTCGTAGTAGAGCTTCTTCGTGGGGGGCTGCTCGAGTAAAACTTGATCAAGGGATTTCCCTTTAGGTTCAGGCTTCCTTGCATACGCGTGTCTTTCTGATACAAGTGTAAAGAAGTTGTCTGGTATGCGTATGTTAAAGCCTCTGGTTTCAGCGAATTCGGCCACGGTGTACGGGTCAATCCCCTTAGAGTCGTAAAGCTCTATGAGGTCTTCGGTTGAAGGTGGTTTGGAACCTGACCATTTGGTGAGCATGGATCCAAGTACAGAACGAGCCTTGACTTGACTTTCCTCAAACCGTTGCTCTTCGAGCACCACCTCCTCTAGTACTGTGCCCACCATTCTTCCCAGTCTGGGAAAGTCTTTCCCCCACAGCTTCAGCTGCTCTGACACGAGCTCCTCCAGTGGCACCGGGTTTGGAAGCCTCTTTTTGAGTCTGAGCGCTCTTCTCAGAACAAGCCTTGCAAGATAGCCTTCCCCAGAGTTTGAAGGGACTATTCCATCGGAAAGCATGAACGAAAGCGTCTTGGTATGATCAAGTATACCGAAGACCGCTTCCGCGGGAGACAGAATCTTGGTTAGCTGCGCGGCGGGTATTCCCACTGAGCTCGAAACCTTTTCGCGGAGATTGGCGATGCTTTGGTCACCCTCCAAATTCATAATGGCTGAATATTTGGCGACGTCGTGAAGTACGTCTGCTGAAGGAATTTCTACTCCAAGCTTGTCGGCGAAGGACTTGACCAAGTCGCCGTAGATCGCGTGGAACGCAGTAGGTGTGCGTGCAGCAAGCCAGGTCATGCGTTCCATTCCGTAGCCAGTATCCACTATCTTGAGTGGAAGCGGATGCCATGTTCCAGAAGCGTCAACCGAGTACTCCATGAATACTAGGGTGGCTATTTCTAGGCCGCCCACTGCAACTTCGAAGCAGGGGCCAGCGTTTCCACCACCGATCCAGACAGACTCCTTGAGGGTGATGTCCTCTGGCTTTATACCGAGTTCCGAACCGTAGAAGTCGAGGCAGTATCTTACTGTCTCATCTTTCCAGTAAATGGTTTTTCCAGGGTTGTTGAACGCATGGTGACCACCCATTTCAAAGATCGTAGTGTGTCTTCCAGCGGTGAGGCCAACGTTGTCTATGTCTGAGAGTCTTATGCACGGCTGGCTAACCACGAGTGGGTTAGCCGGCGGGGGTGTTTCCCCGCTTGTCACGTATGGTTGAAACAGAACTATGCTTGCTATTGTTAGGTACAGGTCATCACGCCATCTTGCCGCCACGCTTCTCGGCTCAATCGGCGTGTGGCCCCTTTTAGCGAAGTAGTCTATGAATAACTTCCTAGACTGGGTTAGCGTAAGGGAACTCTTGGTGTAGGATTTATCCAAGAAGGTGTAGGGGACGCATGGCGCCTCACCACATGTGGTTCTGGAGTGGTCAAGCGTCCAAAACCACTCTCCACCAACCACACACCTTTTGCGCTCAAATCCCTCCTCTTTAAAGTGCTTTACCGAGTACCAGGAGGGATCTGGTTCCATTTACAGTTTAACCATGCGTGGAACCCGTTAAAAACTGTGTTGAATTGGTGGGGTCAACCGAACAAGGCCCCAAGCCCTTCGGCAGACACCTCTTCCTCAGCTTCTTCCTTCTTCTCTTCCTTCGGTTTCTGTTGAGGGGCTGCTTCCGGCGCCGCCGCTGGCGCGGCAGGGGCTGAAACTGCGACTCCCTTCTTTATCGCTTCGTCTATATTTACATCCTTTAGAGCTGCAACTATTGCCTTGATCTGCGCCAAGTCTACGTCTGATCCTGTTGCTTCGACTACCTTCTTCAGATTCTCTTCATTTATCTCCTTACCTGAAGAGTGGAGCAGTAGGCTGGCATATACATACTTCAAATGTGCTAACCCCTTAGTGGATTTTCTGCCCAAGTGACATATAAGAGTATTTCATTTGGTGGTTTCCATGGATGCTCCTGCGTCTCGGATGAGCCGCAGTGCGTCCGCATCCGTTCCCCATGTCAACCTGGCCACACACCGCTAATTCGGCCGTTACCCATCAAACCATCCCGTCGCCGGTTAACGGTTCTACACACGTTTTTGATCGGTTCAATAAGTTCTGAGCGACGAACCACAGGGAATGTTGGCAGAGGTCCACTGCTGCGCTTTTCAACACACGCCCAGCTGCTGATAGTAGTATCTTACGATGAAGTTAAGCGGTGCAACCTTTACATACGAAGATTGGACTCCCTGGTAACAACTCGAAACATAGCTTCTCTGGCTGGCTGCTTCAATATGGAGGCCAACCTGAAAGAATGGCTGGTCGTATATGCGTGCGCTGCCATCGTAGAAGAAGTACGCCTTATACCCGCTGAGGTAAAATTCAACAACAAAAGACGTATTCGCGGGTAGACTCTGATTTGGAGCCATGGGAACGAGCCTGTAGAGGCTCCAGTTGTTTGCGGTTCTCAGTACTGATGCATTCCAGAGCAGGCCATTCGCGTAAAATATGTTTTGCCCATCAAATATTCTGACCTCTGGGCGTGATGTTTGATCAACCCCGTGGCTGATGTTTACTACTATCGTGGTGATGATGTCGGGGCCGCCCACAACCTTCGTCAGACTGGTCACCCCATCTACATAAACCGGGTTTGTGCTGGCGTGAACCGCAGGGGCCGCCCCAACCAGCCCTATGATCACAAGGCACACCACAATCCAAGTCAAACTGTGCTTGGAAGGCTGTGCCATATGGTGACTAGGCTTAGAGCCTGACGCAGGTGTCTCGGGGAACAGTCGTGAAGAACCTGGCGAGGAGGTTGTTGGATGGCTCCCCACGTAACGGGACACCTCGGGAAGCGTGAGTAAGCTCAGAATGGGCCAGTAGGCAGCATAGTTAAACAGAAACCTGTAGTTGAAGAAAAGCGCTAGAAGTGGGAGGATAAAGAGCGAGTATCTAAGATTAGAATGCTTGAAGACGTATGTTGCAATAAGTAATGCCGAAACAGCGGCCGCGGCGCCCGCAAAGTAAATCCTCGGCAAGGTATACAGCCCCGTGAAGCTTATCATTGAAGCCCCCTGGCCTATACCCACGAGGCGTGAGGTAACTGGACCCGTTAACGAGGATAACCACTGAGTCGGCGAGAGCACAATATAGGGTAAATTAACTGCAAGAAAAGTTATGGCTGATATTAGCGTGAATCCTGCGGCACCTAGTATCCCCCTCTCCTTGTAGATGTAGTAGACATAGAACGGCGCCGCAGTGAACGCAAGTTGTTTAAATGAGAGGGATAGGCCGAAGAGCACAGCGGATACGGTTTTCCTTGTTTTTAGCACATATGAGGCAGCGAGCAATGCGACCCATATTGAATCCGTCACGGAGGCAGCTGGAAACTCCAGTATCAAAGAATCCAAAGTCACAACAATCAGGGCTATGGGTGCGAACTCGTCAAACGAATTTCTGTGATAGTGGTACACTAGAATAAGCATAACCGCACTGCTGAATGCGACTATGGTTAGCCTGGGGTCAACGTGCAGGAGCAGTGACGGCAAAAAGACTTCAAAGGATAGGGCGGGGTACATCAGAGAGGAGACAAACCCGCCTCCTACAACAGGCGTCAGGCTGGACAGGGGGACGGGGAAGACGTGGAAGACGCCGGTGAAGTAGGCGAAGGAGTAGGGGTTCCTACCCGCTAGGACAAGTTTTGCCGCGTACATTTCGATGGCGAGCTCGTCTGTCCCATAGCGGGGAAGGTTGGCTAAGGCGCCCACGCTAAAAGCACTCAGCGACGCAAAGAGTGATAAAGTGATCCAAATATTCGTTTTTTCCCTGTTGGGGATCAGTAGACAGAGCGCAAGCGAGGCACCTATCACCGCGAGCGCCAAAACGGGTTCTGTAAGTAGGAATGCCATTAGCAGCAGCCCGAGGATGGCCGCAATAGAACCCGTCCTGGAATAGAGTTTGATCTTTGTTAAATTCATAAACCGGGGTGTTGAGCCTGAGCTATTCAAGGCAACAAGGATGGAAAAGGCCACGAGGTATATGATGACCGCTTGTCCGCCCGCCCTAACGAAGCCGTATGTCAAATAGGCGTAGGCCGCAACAGAAGAAGCTGCCGCGCTGAGGATAAGGCCGGTTCGGCCTTCAAATAAGCGGTTCACGGTAACTGGCTCACAAACCAGTGAACGGATGATCACGTATATTCCACCCAGAAGCATTACCCAGCTCAGAACAATGTAGAAAAGATTCAGGTATCCGCTTGCAAGCCAAGAATAGTAGCTAGCGGTGATCATGGAGGTTCCCACGGCGAACGAGCCTATTCTTCCAAGCGTGTCCCGCCGTACACTTTGGTTGATCTCCTGCACGTGTATCTCCTCCACCTCGGGGCGCCTTCACCGAATGTGTAGAGCGTATAAATTTTTTGATTGGGTCTTCACGCGCAAAGCTGGGTCGACTCGGGAATAGCACCGTTTAATATTTGGTGGGCGTTCCCAAGTCGTGTCCCACGGAAACCATGTTCATGATTCCACCGAGTTCTACAAGATGCTGCTTTCAGAGGAAAGAAGGCAGTGGCAGGACCCTGAGCACATACTCGGGCTGCTCGAACTTAAGCCGAGGGAAGCCGTGGCTGACCTGGCGTGTGGACCGGGATTCTTTTCTGTTCCGGCGGCTCTGAAGGTGGGTGGAGGCGGCTTCCTATACTGTGTGGACCGTGACTCTGAGGCGCTTAAGATATGCGCTGAGCGCTTGCGGCTAGCGGGTGTATCCAACTATAGGGTTATCAACACCAGGCTGGAAGAGCTTAGTCTTCCGCCGTCTACCCTCGACGTTGCACTCCTAGCTAATTCACTCCATGACTTGGAAGACCCAGTGTTGTCCCTTCGGAGAATACGCCACTCGCTTAAGCCGGCTGGCAGGCTGGGTGTCGTCGACTGGGTAAAGAAGCAGACGCCAGTGGGACCACCCTTAGACATACGTTTCTCGTTGGAAAAGTCAGCTGAACTTCTAGAGGCGGCCGGATTCAAAGTGTCGTGGAAGCGGAGGGTGGGACCATACCACTACATGGTGCAGGCTTTGAACCATGGTTAGTGGCGGCTGCCTAGCGCACCCGCTTGCTATTTAGGGATGTACGCTGGACCCTGTTCGCTTATCCAATCAGATGTTCGCCTTGCAACGGGGGTCGACTAAGGTTACCCGACCGCCAACCCATCAGGCGTTGAACCCCATACAACAAAGGGACCACGGATTCTTTGGCGTCTGCTCGTTCCGCGTTCGTTGATTACCCTATAGAACTGATTGACGCGTGTACTCTGTCTTCGAGCACCGTTTGTGTGGCTCCCTCTGATCCAGGGGTTCCGGTGTTCGGGGAAACATGCCCGGTCTGTCGTAGGCTTTTTATTAGGTCAATCGGGCGTGTGCTTGACATAGGAGTAGCCCACTTAGCGTAGAGCCTCCAGTCATTAGGTAATCCAATTGGCTCCGATCCACTCAATAATCATATTCCTCGCAGCCCTGTTGGCGGGGTTGCTTGGTTCGTTAACAGGGCTTGGAGGAGGGGTTGTCCTTACGCCCCTCTTGGTCCTGTTTTTGGGGGTAAACATCAAATACGCGCTGGGGACGTCTTTGATATCAACAATCGCGACTTCGAGCGGCGCCGCCTCAGCCTATGTCAGGGACGAACTTTCCAATATGCGAGTGGGAATATCTCTTGAAATAGGTACAACCAGTGGCGCCATAACGGGGTCTCTTACCCTCCTCTTAATTGAGGAGTTACATTTACTCGGAATTATCGCCGTTATATTTGGTGGGGTGCTTATCTTCTCAACTTTTCCCAACTTCATCAAAATGAAGCAAGAGACGCCCAAAGACGTCAAACAGGATTCGATTTCACGTAAACTTGGTCTCCACGGCACATATTACGATGAAGCGCTTGGCAAGGAAGTCCCTTACAAGGGGCGACGATACCCCTTGGGGGTCCTGGGGATGTTTATAGCGGGTTTTATGTCTGGTTTACTGGGAATAGGGTCTGGGGCGTTCAAGGTTCTGGCTATGGACATGTTCATGGAGCTACCCTTCAAAATAAGCACAGCCACAAGCAACTTTATGATTGGCGTGACAGCTGCTACGAGTAGCGGTGTCTACTGGAGCGCCGGGTTCATCGACCCCTACCTTGTCGCTGCAACCATCCCAGGCGTGCTTATAGGCGCACTTGTAGGTGCGAAGTTCCTTAACAAGATCGTGAGTAGAAGACTAAGGCAGCTGTTCACTGTGGTGCTGATTTTACTCGGAATCCAGCTCATATTGCATGGCATAGGTGCCCTTGCATGAGTCTAGAGAAAATAATTGGAACTACACTGAGGGTGGGGGTTGTTCTGTCGGCCACCCTGGTGGTTTTGGGACTGACACTACTTTACGCTGACAGGAGCCCGTCACACATCAATTCATCAAGCTACGGCATCCACCAAGTCTTGGTGGGTCTGATCTCAGACAACCCCGCAAGCATAGTTTTCTTAGGTGTGATCGTACTCGTAGCCACCCCCACGATACGCGTGCTCGAACTCGTACTTAACTATGCATGGGAAAAGGACAGGCTTTACGTTGTGTTGTCTGCTATGGTGCTGACATTGATGCTCTTTGGGATATTGGTTCTGCCCATAATTAAATGAGCTGGATTAGCTGGGTTCCGCTACCTCTGAGCGCCTGTGAACGAGCTGGTCAGCTGTGAGGAAGACTTCGTCAAGCATCTCCGCTGTTAGTAGCCGCGTCTGAGTGTTTCTTCGGCTCGGATGATACGAGGCTATAACCATGTATTTTCCGCATTCGGTGATCGCTAGATGAGAGAATTTTTTGCGTCCGCACCCCGTTAGCTTAGTGATCTGGTAGAATGCGACTGCACCAAGACACACTATGACCCGAATGTTCCTTAAAGCATCGAGTTCACGCTGAAGGTATCTCGAGCAGTTTTCAAGTTCGGAGGGAAGGGGTTTGTTCGCGGGAGGCGCACACCTGACTACCGCAGTTATGTACACGTCCTTTAAAGTCAGGCCGTCGTGGGCGCTGAGCGAGGTGGGCTGGGATGCGTGACCCACCCTGTAAAGAGAGGATGCCAAAAACTCTCCTGAGGAGTCGCCCGTAAACATTCTGCCAGTCCTGTTCCCGCCGTGTGCAGCCGGCGCAAGTCCCACCACAAGTATCCTCGCTGAAGGGTCGCCGAAGCCTGTGAGAGGTTTTCCCCAGTATGCTTCGTCTCTGAATCGTCTGGTTTTGATCCGTGCGACACTGTTCCTGTACTCGTTAAGCCTCGGGCAAAGCGTACAGTCAACTATTTCCCGGTTAATGGCGTCAAGTAAAACGTTGGAGACGTGAACCCGAGAGTTTCCGTCCTCCGTCATGTGATACGGGAAGGGCACATCGGCTTTATAAATTCGTTTGCGGAGCATCGGCCATGATCACAAGATACAACGGCAAGCTTTCCTCCGACGACATTAACGCGCTCCTCGCACTCGTCAAGGACAAGAAGATAGTCGGAGCCAAATACGATTTTCAGGATGGATTCAGCTACGTGGAATTCAGGTTGGAGGACGACACAAAGCTCACGGTGTATTATCCGTTAGAAGAAGGTGGTGTCACCGTCACCGAGGGTTTTCCCTGAAGACGTGCAGGAACGGCGTGGACGCCGCCTGACTCATGCTAGCCACACCCATCCCTTCAGTGTTGTAGTCGAAGCCGACGCCGCCTTTTGAATCTAAAGCTATCAGCCCCATGTTACCTGTTCCAAATCTCTCAGTTACCAGTTTAACGCCGAGTTCACAGGCTTCCTGTGCAGAGGCTCCCTGGGCCATGGCGTCCACAACTGTCTTTGAGAGGCATGTCCTGATTGCGAGTTCACCTGTACCGGTTGCCACGCATCCGCCAAATCTGCTGTCAGCGTAAAACCCTGCCCCAGCAAGCGGGGAGTCTCCGACTCGTCCGCTGAGCTTTAGCCAGTACCCTCCGGTGGAAACACCTGCGCTGATTCCTCCGCGGGTGTCAATCGCAAGAGCACCCACTGTGTCGTGTCCGAGGCTGCGCATCAAGTTGGCGTTCTTGAGTAGTCTGCCTCCACTTTCGCGGCTGCGCTCCTTTATGGCCGCCAAGCGCGCTAGTTTGTCTTGGGTAACGAGGCTTGGATCCTGCTTAACTCCGAGTTTGCCGAGAAGATCCATAGCCCCTTCGCCTACTAGGAGCACGTGGTCTGTGAGATCCATTATCATCCTAG
Organism: Candidatus Martarchaeota archaeon; assembly: GCA_023487445.1. Lineage (GTDB taxonomy): Archaea > Thermoproteota > Thermoprotei_A > Marsarchaeales > Marsarchaeaceae > JAMDBQ01. The sequence goes on from JAMDBQ010000007.1 coordinate 12,900, forward strand.
CCGCTAGAACAGGGTGTCGAATACTTGTGAGTGATGCAACAGCGCCAACGCTCAGGTCGTCCCCATTCATGACGCCTGCGTCGACCTCGGCGCGTCCATCGTATGTGAGGCAGCATCCCGCACCCGCGTTGAATGCGCCACATTCCTCCATATAACTCACCGCAGCCACAACTGCATCCAGAGAGCTTGCACCTCGGCTCAGTGCGTCGAATCCCTTGGTCGCGGCTTGCTTCAACCCTTCGGAGTACGCCACCAGGTTTTCGTTACCTCTGAGTAACCCAGCTCCCCCATGAACTATGATCACGGGCTCCAAAGCCATTCACTACTTCTGACCTGTTCTACCCGATATGAACTCGATGAACTTCTTCTCTGCGGTAAAGGGGTCAATGTTCGACCTTATCAGCTTGAATAGGTAGGGATTAACATCCTCTATAGCGCCGCCCAGCCCCCTGTCAAGCGCTATCTTCGCAGCCCTTACAGCATCGAGTAGCGGTCCTGCTGCGTTTGAACCATCAACAGATTTCAGTGTTACCTCAAGCTCAAGCGGCGCACCCAGGGTTGATTCCCCCACCATTTCAAAATGGGTTTCCCTTTCATTACCCATGAAGTCAACGTACTCAGTTGTGCCGCTTACAACGTTCACTGGGTAGGGAACGACGCTACCCACGGTCATTGTCTTTATGGCTCTCTTACGAGCTCTAAGCTCGTCACGGCTAAGCGTAATACGGTTCTCAATCCCTCCTCCTACATCTATCTGATAGGTCTGTCTCACCTTTACCCCCCTCGAATTCAGGAACCACAGCATGTACGAGTGCAGAACCGTGCCGCCTACCTGGCTCAGCAGATCGTCTCCGAGGATGGGTAGGCCGCTCTTAGCGAAAGTGTGTTCTAGCTCGACGCTTGTAGCCACAGGGTCCGGTGTGGCGTTTACATATGCAGCTCCTGCTGCCACGGCTGCTTCAGCGTAGAACTTGGCGGCCAGAGGCTGACCGCCGTTTATGGTGTTTAGTACTACGTCGCATCCACTGCCTACGATGGATTTCTTCACGGATTCAGGGTTGGATGCTTCGATCTTAAGCTCGGGGTCCTCAAATTCCCCGTAGAAGACTCCGGGCTCGACTTTCACCTCCGATCTGACACTGTGGTGTATCCGCAGGCTATGAGGCCGAGCGTGAATGGCGTCGGACAGCGTTTTACCCACTTTCAGGCTGTCTACGTCGTATGCAGCCACCACCTCAATGTCGCTGGGCGAATAAGTGGACATAACAGGGTGAAGTATACCCAAGCCTATTCCCTGTCTGTAGGCAGATGCCGCCTGCAACATTCCGCTTGCGGCCGAACCCACTCCAATGACCGCTACTCGTATCTCATGGTCTCCCCCCGATTTGCTAGGGCTTTGCAACATGATCACTGAGCCACCACAGTCCATCTGCCCGATTAAGTTTACTGGTGGATGCGGCGATGCGCGATAGGGTATTACAAAACTCATTTAACTTGGTGCGTGGTAATCCCCATGGTCGACGTGGCAACCCAGAGCCTGATTAAGGTTGAGCCTTTAGAAAGAAAGCTCTGGGGAAAAGGTTTGGCTCAGATAGATCCAAGAATAATGGAGGAGCTCGGTATCCATCAGGGTGAGTGCGTAGTCGCGGTAGGGTACAAGCGGGTTGCTCTCATAGCCCAGCAGGGAGAGAGGCATGACTTCGGAAGAAGGGTTGTGCGTGTAGACGAGGAAACTATTGGCAACATGGAGGTCTCCTTCGGAGACAAGATCCTGGTTAAGAGGTATGATCCCAAGCCTGCTGAGAAGTTGGTGCTGGGGTTCTCGGACGACTTGAAGGCTGAGCCCGACGTAAGGGAGGTTATGTTGTCTCTTCGTGGTCGCCCGATGTGCAGGGGTTCGCTTGTGTCGGTGCGGGTTGGCGGCAAAAACGTGAATGCAGTCGTGGAGGGGTTTACACCCGCGGAAGAGGCTGTGTTAGTGACTCCTCTGTCCAGAATTGAGCTCGTGAGGGAGCCTGCGAAGGTTCAGCCCAAAGGTATCCCGCTCGTGACTTTCGACGACGTTGGTGGCCTAGGCAAGCAGGTTCAAAGGTTAAAGGAACTCATTGAGCTCCCACTTCTAAGACCCGAGATTTTCAGGGCGTTCTCAATCAGGCCTCCGAAGGGTATTCTGTTGTATGGGCCTCCGGGAACGGGTAAAACCCTCATAGCGAGAGCTGTAGCCAACACTATCAGGGCGAATTTCTATCTGATCAGCGGCCCGGAGATAGGAAGCAAGTACTACGGGGAAAGCGAGAAGAGGCTGAGAGATATATTCAAAGAGGCGGAGAAGACGTCGCCGTCCGTAATATTTGTCGACGAAATAGATTCGCTTGCCCCCAGCAGGGACAACACGTCAACAGAGGTTGAAAGGAGGATCGTTTCTCAGCTACTAACGCTAATGGACGGCCTCTCCCCCAGCGATAAAGTGGTTGTGCTTGCAGCAACTAACAGACCCAATGCGGTAGACCCCGCGCTGAGAAGGCCTGGGAGATTCGACAGGGAAATCGAGATTCCCGCACCCGACGCCGGTGCAAGAATGGAGATTCTTCAAGTTCACACGAGGAGGGTTCCGCTTGCGCCTGACGTTGACTTTAACGAGCTTGCTGAAAGCACAAGCGGATATGTTGGCGCCGATATAGCCGCGCTTGTTAGGGAGGCAACCATAAGCGCAATGCGTAGAGAGGCGAAGGATCTGCTTCAGGGCGTGGACGTTTCTGACCTAGGGGTTTCAGTGACTAGGCAGGACTTTATCGATGCGATGGGGGAGATAGAACCCTCGGCGCTCCGTGAATTTAGAATCGAGATACCACAGACAAGATGGAGTGAAATAATCGGGCTTGAAGACGTTAAGAACGAGCTAATGGAGGCTGTGGAATGGCCTCTCAAGTATCCCCAGATATACTCGAAAATGAATGCGGATTTGCCAAAGGGGGTGCTCCTCTACGGTCCCCCAGGCACGGGTAAAACCATGCTTGCTAGAGCAGCTGCATCGGAGAGTAGAGCGAACTTCATCTCGGTTTCAAGCTCAGATCTTCTTTCGAAGTGGGTAGGTGAGAGCGAGAAGGCTTTAAGGGAGCTTTTCAGACGTGCTAAGCAGGCCTCCCCTTGCATCATATTCTTCGATGAAATCGATGCGCTTGCCCCCGTCCGTAATAGAGACGACGCCCAAGTTACGGAGAGGCTGGTTAGCCAGCTCCTAACCGAGTTGGACGGTCTAGTAAAGTTGAACGGGGTTGTTGTTATGGCCGCGACAAACCGTCCCGACATGATTGAGCCCGCACTCCTCAGGCCAGGTCGATTCGACAAGTTGCTGTATGTTCCGCTGCCGGACAGGAAGGCCAGGGAGGAGATGCTCAGGATGTACGTTACGAGGCATCCGTCGACTGAAATCGACGTCGCAAAGCTCGCCGACCTCACTGAAAACTATAGTGGAGCCGACCTCAAGGGCCTGGTGGACAGAGCAGTCCTACTGGCTATAAGGCAGCATATCGATACCTCTAAAGGTCTAGACGGAGCCGACGTCAAGATCACCAATGATGACCTGATGGCCGCCTTCAAAGCGATCAAGCCAACACAGAATAAGCAGATAGAACTTATGCGCTCTATACAGGGGACTCAGCAGAGGTTCGGTGTCACATAGGGGGGCAGGGTTTACAGAACGGTTAAGTTTGACGGTGCATGTACCGAGCCTCAGGATACGAATGGCTTCGAGCTCTGAAATCATCGGCTTAATGGGCAGAATACTGGATTACCTGATAACATTCCTCGGTGTCGTGATGCTGGTTGCGTTGGTTATCGGTATCTACAAGGTTCTGCTCGACCTCGGCCCGATTCTCAACGCTGGGACATTCGACAGCGGAGCCAAAGACTTCGTGATAGACACTCTCACGATATTCGTGGTGCTTGAACTCCTCCTCGGGTTCATGCAGTACCACGGTGTCAACAGAATATCCCCGGTTTACATACTGGACGCCGGCCTATTCTTCACGACTAGGGAGCTAATGATTGAGCTGTACTCTGCGAACATATCTTACGCTAGCCTACTGGCTTTCGGCGCGGTGATAGCTGTACTTGGGTATACCCGGGTCATCGTCAACAGGTCTTTTAACCAGGAGAAGACTAAGGCGGAGAACCAAGAGAACCAAGAGAACCAAGAGAACCAAGAGAACCAGTAAAATGGCTTCACAATACGTAGCAACCGGACACGCTAGGCTGCATGTAGCGCTCATCGATATGAACGGCTCGCTGGGGAGAGTAGATGGCTCGGTGGGTGTTGTGCTCGATGAACCCGTGGTAAAAGTAACCGCGTCACCCGCTGAGAGGCTGTCATCCGACAAGAGGTTATCCCGTTTTGCCTCCAAGTTCATGGAGACCTACGGAAGGGTGTACGCAGACCTAAGATTACCGGATACCTACCCTGCACATGTGGGTATGGGGTGGACAACGCAGGCCTCCCTTGCTGTAGCAACCGTGCTCGCACAGGTAAAGGGCGTCAGAGCGGACGTGTTTCAACTTGCGGAAGCCATGGGGAGAGGGGGGGCGTCAGGCATCGGTGTTTACGCGTTCGCCGGAGCAGGCTCGTTTATAGTTGACGCTGGGCACAAGCTGGGTTCCCAAAAGCGGGGGTTTCTGCCAAGTGACAGGTCAGATGCGCCCGTGCCTCCTCTTGTCTTCGCGGCAAATCTACCACCTCAGTGGAGGTTCCTAGTGTGCATTCCCAAGCACTCAAGGAAAGTGTATGGTGCGCAAGAGGCAAGGTTTTTCAAGTCCAATTGCCCTGTTCCCGCCTCTGACGTAGAAAGGCTGAGCAGGGTGGTGTTGTTCAAGCTCATACCCTCAGTCATCGAGAGGGACTGCGACTCGTTCGGTGATGCTGTACAAATGATTCAGGGTCTTGGCTTCAAAAAGAAGGAAGTAGAATACCAAGGGAAGACGGTTTTCGAGCTGATGGCGGCGGGCACTCGCGCAGGCGCTTCTGGTGCGGGGATGAGTTCCTTCGGACCCACGGTATATTTTGTGGCTAAAAGCGAGCGTAAAGTCAAAAGGGTGTGTGACGAGGTTTCGGATATGTGTTTGACAACGCATATCTCAAAGCCCTACCTCGGAGGAAAAGGTTTAGGTAATAGGCTCAGCTAGCCTGCACCCGCTACCACGTGGTTGGCGAAGAAGATGAAGGGGGCTTTGAAGGGGGCTTTGAAGGGGGCTTTGAGCGACTCCCTAGGTCAAGCCTCCTAGCGAGGGGGTCCGATCCATGTAGCGTGTCAGTTGCAGCGAAAGCTCAAAATCCATGAAAGACTGATCCGGAACTTGTTGTTGGTGGGCTAGTCACTTGGGACAGAGTTTAGGGATCCGCCCGAACTTACATTTCTTAGATTACTCCTCTCAGGTGTTTTGGCATATCTAGCGGCCGGGTTGACCACCTTTATGCTTCGATGGAGGATATTCATAGGTTTGAGAGGTATTGGGCTATGGCGAACGCCTTCGCAAGAACCGGTTGGGCTGTTTCTCCGGTAACATACCCTGCCTCTACGGAAAGCGCTAGCGCTTCTTGGTATGCTTTAGTTATTAGCATGGGAGCAGTTTCAGGCGTGGGTATCGCAGCGTTGTACGCAAGCGAAAGCGCGTCGGCCGCCGCGTGTGCTGCTTGGAGCCTGTAAGCCGAGAGGTCCTGTTCCAAGAGGGTGCCCGGTATAAGCAACCCGTCGTCGTAGCCGAGCTTTAGTCTGAATCCGCTTTCGACGGGTGTCACGGAGAGGGCTCGAAGCAGGGTGCAGAGCCTGGAGTTTACTTTTTCACCCGCCTTAGCCACGAGTGTGTCCTTCGTTATATAAACCAGGTTTTTCTTTATTTCAAAGGGGACTCCGAACGCAGTAAGCGACTCGGAAAGAGGTCCAGGCTGAATCGTAGTTACGCCGGCGGGTATAGTTACGTCTGTGGGGGTGACTCTCCCCGGCTTTAGATAGGCCTTAGTGCGCTCAGCGTTCAGAACCGACGCTATTTGGAAAAGGTTTTCCTCCGTGAAGACTATCCCGTTGGGTCCGCTTAGCATCTGTTTGAGGTTTTCTCTGTACTTTGGAGCAATCGTGGTTCCTTCTATGGCTTTTGAGGCGATGGTGTTTTTGACCACCAAGAGTCGAGCTTTCCCTTTCAGTTTTACGCGTACCCGCTGAGTCGCAGGCGTCTCAACACCTTCTATGCCAACCACCATGATTTTTTTGGCTTCTCCAAAAACGGTCTTCAACTCCTCTAGGGAACGAGATTTTCTTAGCCGCCTCTTCTCATACACAGACACTTCAGCTCGCCTCCTTTGTACTGACCGGTTTACCCATGGAGAGCTTTACCGTAACCGCCCCAATAGAAGATGCGCCACCCTTCACCTTTTGAGCAACAGCCTCAGTTAGTCCCAGAATATTCTCAGCTATGGCTTCCGGCTCCATGTCCTCTGAGCCCGCTACGCATCTTATCACAGGCTGACCCTTCAGCCTTATACGCACAGAGTTTCTCAGTCTTTCAACAACAGGTTTAGGCTCAGCGGACGGAGGTAGTGGAACAGGTATCTTGTTACGCGGCCCAAGTATTTGACCCATGCCTCTACCCACAAGCGACATCAACCCAGTTTCAGCGACAAAAAAGTCGTAGCTGCGAGCAAGCTTCTTCACAGATTTTTTATCGGAGAGAAGCGACTCCAAGTCGCCTCTGCTAAGAACACGGTCCGCACCCGATGATCTTGCCTTGGTTATGGTGGCGCTATCAGCTATTACACACACACTTCGTCTCTTGGAGCCAAGCCCCCGGGGCATGGCGTATACCTCGGAGAAGGATGTGTCTTGTTTACTCGCGTCAATCCCTTTAAGGGTAATCTCCACATCAACGGACTGCCGGAACCTTCTAGTGCTCCTTTCTTGCAGTGCCTCTTTTACAGCTTCAAGAATTTGGTTCTTGGTTACCATTTCATTGCTTCCTCCTAAACTATCTGCGCGTCCAATTCACCCGAAGCTACCTTCGAGATAACAAGCTTCGGATCCTCGTTATCTACGGTTACCCCGATGGTCCTGCAAACACTCAGAATGGTTTTAACCGCAGATTTCAGGGAGGGGGTGTTCATAGTTGGCATCCTTTCCTTGGCGATTGCTACCACGTCCGCAATAGATATGTTACCTATCTTGGTAGTATGTGGTGTTCCAGGACCCTTCTCTGCTCCCACGTTATTCATGATAAGAGAGCTAACAGAAGGCTGGAGGACTTCTACCTCAAAGTCCTTGGTCTCAACATCTATCTTAACATTTACATTGACGTTCATTCCAGAGTACTTCTTAGTAGCCTCGTTAATTTTCTGCACAACCTGAGGCGTCTTCACTCCTGTCGGGCCAAGGGCGGGTCCTATAGGTGGGCCGGGGTTCGCCTTTCCCGCGGGCACCATAAACTTTAAAACCTTAACTTTACCCATTCTGCGTTCCCACCGCTTTCTTCGCCGCCTCTATTATCTTAACGGAATCCATTGCGATAGTCATAGGCATGGATACTGCAACCTCAGCCGGCTGGAATGTGACTTCGTTTTTAGGTTTATCTATTCTGAGGACCTTGCCTCTGCTTCCCCTCAGCGCACCACTGACAACCTCTATCACGTCTCCGATGTTAAGAACCTCCATCACCGTCTTCGGCTTTATCATAGGTTCGATCTCCTGCAGTGCAACAGTGCCGAATATTCTTCCGCGGTAGTGTCTTTGGCCGGAGAGTATAACCTCAATTTCACGGGGTTTCGAGGTTTCAGCAAGGATTATTCCCGGCATGTTCGGCAGCACTAGTAAAGATTTGACTTCGGGGTGGGGGCTGTCCGGCTCGGCTGGCTTCGACCTCTGCGATTGAACAACCTCATCTATGAAAAGGGCCACATTGACTTCCTGGCCTTCTCTTATCTTGTAGGCAAAAAACCTAGCATCCACTCTAAACCCCACACCGGTGGACAAAACCATCTGCACGGAATATATAAGATACTCTGGCGCCTAGACAGGATTCCTAAGAGGTGCGGGTGTATGGTTAGGCTCAGATGATTTTCAGAATGAATGTCTCCAATGTAAACACAAGGTCACCGAAAAAGTGTGAGGCGAGGACACCTAAGAGCATGAGTGTAACTATTGGAAGGCCGGGGCTGGTCCAGATCATTTCGTCTTTGGCTATCCTGCCTTCGTCTACTAGACGCCTTATTTCCTCCTCCCTCGATTCGGCTTGATCTATCCCTGTAAACAGGGGCTTACGGGTAAGCGAACTACCCTCAATCGAGAACTCCTCGAGTGGAAAGGTTTTGTATGCCTTGTCAAGGTAGTTACTCACTTTGACCCTGTGACCCGCGAGTAAAAGGATGAGCTTGTCGCTGAGCTTTGCACCCTTGTATGGCTCAAGATATGCCCCGCCCCTCACGATGAGCAGAACCACGTTGTATACCACCATGGCGGCAGCGTACAGCGCAGCCAAAACCACGCCGTTGTCAAAAACTGTGAAACCGTAAAATGGTATCTGGGAGTGAAGCAGAAAAGTCGGCGCAGGCATTGCGGCGGCACATGCTACGAGTGCAAGGGCGTCGGCGCCTCCGAACAACTGAAAGTAGACCAGTATAAAACCTATCATAGCCATAATGCCCTCACCAATCAACCATGTCGCGGGGTCTATGGGGAACGATCCGAAGTAAAGCGCCACTACGTTTAGCATGACCGCCGGGACAGCCATGAGCCAAACCCAGTCGTCTACCTCACGTCGGACAAAATCCTGCCATCCTCCGACTCCCAGCATCAAGATTATCGTGGCTGTATCGACCAGCTGAACGAGTGTACGTAGATCCATAAACCACCAACAAAATTCGGAATGGTTTATAGGCATTATAGATCAGAGAACCGCTGAGCTGTGATGTGGAATTCGGGTGCCGAACTCGTGAAGAAACTAGACCATCTGAGCTCACCTGTCAAAGTCAACGGAGGCGAGAGCGGTTATCGAATGTAACCGCCATGTGTACCTGCTGTAAGAGGCTCACGCATAGTTTCCACACGTATCCACCCATGTAACCTGGTTTCGGCGCCGTGGATTCAGTCCGCCTGACGGAGCTAACACGTCGGCACCGGCCTTAGACTCTGGAGACGAAGAATCTTATTGGGGTTGGATGCCAAACGTGACTGTATGAGCAGTTGGCGTCCGCATGACTTTTAAATGGCTTGCTTCGAATGCTAAGAGGGTAGATTTGGCGAAGAAAGTGGTTTTGGTCACTGCGTCGTGGGATGCCGTCAGAAAGTATGTAGAGCCGATATGTAAAGTGGTATCATCTCAGAGCGGGGTTGAACTGGTTGTCAAGGAAGAGGACTACGCATATCTTGTTGACCACGGTGAAAGAGATGAGTTCGGGGGCGTAGAGATACCCCAAGTATTTGTTGAAAACGAGGGTTCGATAAAGCACGTCTTCACGAGGATCCCACTTACCCAAGACGGTAAGCCCGACATCGCAAACGCGACAGAAATGCTTAAAAAAGCTTTAGCCGAAGCCTAGACGTCTCTATTGGGTAGCAACATAGTCATTCAGTGCGATGACGGGTCTGTGGTTCTGAGTTCGGTTGAGGAAGGAGACCTCGCTGAATGCGTTAAGAACCAAGTGATCAAGGCGGTTTCGCTTTGGAAGCCAATGGAATCCGATCTGATGGTTTTCTCCACACAGAATGAGTCGCAGCTGAAGGCTCCCTTGACAAAGGATATGCTCGACAAGGTCAAGCCCTTTTCACCTCAGAGGAGGGGTGACATGATCGTTTTCAGCCTACCCGTATTCGTTGTCTCATACCGCATCCAGCAGGAAGAGGCTAACAAGTACAGGGACAGGTCGGTGATAGTAATTTCTCCGCTCATAAACCAAGAAATTAAGGAGCAGTTGGAAGCCTGGACCAAGGAGCTTACCGCTGAAAGGCTTGAAGCCCAAAGCGGAGAATCCGAGGAAGAGGAGGAGGAAGGCACAGAAGAGGGAACCTAAGCCGATCCTCCCATGAAGAAGGACTCCAGTTTCCGTTCACCCATGACTTCATCCATTTCAAGCCCTATCGCGTCGAGTACCTGATCAAACGTGGTACGTAGAGCGTCTATGTATTTCGACGTATCCACTTCTGAAGTGCTTACGAGGTCAACGGGTTGGACACCGTCGTAAGTCTTTACAAACCTAATGATGTCGCCTGAAGAAAGCTTTCTCCCGGTTTTATCCTCGGAGAGTCTCGCCGCCTTTATGTGCTGCGGGGTATTCTTCTTGTAGTCCGTAGGGTTCTTGTTGAGCATAACGGTTATCGCAAGGTCGTTGACATCAAAATTCCTCGACTTGAGTGTGGACACGGTTTGCTTAAGGATGTCACGCACTTCAGACTTTGCCTGCTCGAAGTCCGAAGGAGACTTCACTGCGCTAAGCGCCGTGAGCGACTTCTGAAAGGCCTGCTTGATCAGAGGAGGTGTATTACGCTTTTTACCAAGAAGCCCCTTTATGTCCACGCTGCCATCGTTCTTTATTCCAAAGTAGTTCTTTTTGCGCTCGCTGAAAGCCACATACCTAAACTGCTTGTCTATATCCAAGTCAACTTTTAGGTTTGCCCTAGCCCAGTGCACGAGATCATTTATCTTTTCACGTGGAGGATTCAGAACGAACAGTGAATCCGTGTCGCCGTACAGAACTTTCATGCCCATTTCCTGAGCCCTCTTTACTGTGGAGGTGATCACGAATCTGGCTATTGCGGCTGTGCTCTCTGCAACCGGCAGACAGTAGAACGGAAACGTCTCGGCGCCGAAAACACCGTATGACGCGTTCACGTACACCTTCAATGCCCGCTGCGCCACATCATACCACGAGCGGTACAAGGCGGAAAGCTGACTATCGTTGGCTTTTGGTTTGAACCAGAGCACCCGTAGATCGCGTAGCAGACCTACGAGCTGAGAAGCTATCCCCTTTAACTTCGTACATCTCCAGTGCTCCGTTTCTGGAACAAGGTTGGTTCTACATTCAGGGTGTGGGCATCTAACGGTCTCGTAGCTCAGGTTGTATTCCTTGAGGATTGACGGATACAGTGATGCGAAGTCTAAAACCGTTACGCCGAAATAAACTCCGGCGCTGGGGCTGATGACTATGGCCCCTTTGTATTTTTTCCCCTTAATCATGGCGTGCGTTGATGATATGTTTTTACGCTGGGCTATGTCCTCAGGATTTACTATCAGGTAATTTCTTTCTCTGTGCATAGCATACATGAGGTTCTTGATCCACGACGAGACGCCAATGCGGGTCAAGTCGTCCATCCCCGTTCTAGAAATCCTCATGAGCATTATGATGAGCTTCATAACGAGGGAATCATTGAAGTTCGTCAACTCAAAAGTTATTTGCGAGTCTCTGAAACAGTATAGTGCAAGCTCGTACACGCTTAGTTCGTGGGCGAGTTTTCCTCCTAGGTCAATCTTGTGTTTCCCCAGCAGCGCTGCCGCAATCGCCTCCAAACCGTACTCCTTGTATTTGCCGTCGAATGCGTATATCTGGATGGCTCGGTTCTTAAAGAACTGATATAAGTCAAGGTGTATACCGGTTGCCAGCCGAGCCTCTCTTTGACCGAGTGTTATTGGCACGTTGGCGAGTGGAATGCCCAGTCTTTCGGCCCGGTGGTAGAGGTACTTGAGGTCAAAGTTATCACCGTTGAAAGTTATCACGACTGGGTAGGCGGCGATAAGTTTGAAACACTGCTTTAGTAGAGCAGCCTCGTCGTCGTAGAACTCTATTTCCAAGTCCTTGGGCATGTCTTCGACGGGTGCGGGCTCTGTTTCGTCACGCATCAGCACCAGCGCCCTCTTCAAGCCGTCGCTCCCGTAAAATGACACGGCGATTACTCTTTCAGTTGACTTGTCAGCGTTGGGAACCTTTCCGTCGCTGGTCTCAACCTCTATGTCGAGTGCAAGGCGTTTGAAATTGGGTGCTGGATCGGATAATACGCGGAACCACGCAAGCACTTGATCCTTGTCAGCCCCGTCTCCCGATATGGTTGAAGCCAGCGTTGCGGCGTCGGCGGGTGGTTCCCCCACCACCGGAACTAGGTTGTAGTTACTTATCTTATAGGTCGCGCCGGGGATGAGGCCTCGGTCGTACATAAAGCAGTTCGCATACCGTATCCTAGCCTCCCAGGCAGCTGGGAGCTTCTGTCTCAGGCTGTCGGGTCGACCCCCTATAGTTAGGGGGTCACGTGCAACAACCTTCGTGAAGTTGACGAGTTTATCATCTAAGGCATGGTATTTCTTGACGTATTCTATTTTTTCGATGGTGTTGAGTTTGGCGATCTCGGGGAGCTCCCTTAGTTTGTCTGTTGGAATGTCGGTAAGCAGGTATGGTCTGTGGCCCGTGTTATCGTACCATGCATAGATGCGTTCGGACTTCTTCTCGTACAATAGGGCAACTGCCCTTTCGGCCTTTCCGTCGTAGAGCACGGTCATGAGGACGGACTCATCAAGATTCGCGGGAGTTTCAAGTTTGGCTGATATAATAGCTTCTTCTTCTGAAGAGGGCTCCTCTCCCGCTGTCTCCGATTCTTCATGTTCATCGTTAAGATCGAGATCCGGCTCCACGCTCAACTAAACCAAAGATTAGACGCATTGTCAATTAAAACCCTTTCCAAAGCCCGTCGCAAGACATGTAGAGAAATCATGGACCGCCACCCCGATTTAACAGGAATACTTACTTACGCACGAGGCGTATACGTCGCCTAGGCGGGAATGCAACGTCTATAACGTTCTTTCGTAGAATGCCTTTTCCTACACGGCTTGGAGACCAAAAGCTCAAAAGAACCGAGACCCAATGTCTTCGAATGGGCCCGTGGCCTAGCATGGATAGGGCGGCGGCCTGCGGAGCCGTAGGTCGAGGGTTCAAATCCCTCCGGGCCCGCCTAAAACGCAGCTTGAGGCTAAGACGGTTCACCGTCGATCCCTGCACGCAGCGTCACCAGCAGCTTGTTCCCGAGGCAGCTGAATCCCGCTTGCAACCGCAGTAGACGCTTAACGATAGAGCTGAATCCGCAAGCTACTATCCTTCAGGTTGACGGCTACGGGCAGAACATGCTTAGGTAGGGGTTGAGTAAGGCATGCGTCTAAGCTAGGGTACTCGACACTACCCTGCTTAAACTCGGTGACTCTTGCTATGTGACGCCAACGGGTCGGTGACGCCTGCTTCTCGAAACGCGTTGCTCCGGGATATGCAGGCTGGACACCTGCCGCAGGGGAGTCTCCCATCGGTGTAACAGCTCCAAGTGTACTCGAATGGAACCTTTAGTTGGGCTCCAAGACGAATCACCTCCGCCTTACTCATGTGTATAAGTGGAAGCTCCACGCTTAGCTTCGTTGTAAGCTGAGCCTCGGAGAGGGATTCGTTGAGTCTTTCGAAGAACTTTATGGACGCGTCCGGGAAGGTGAGTGAATCCTCCCTAAGATGTCCGCCGTAGATTTTAGATGCTCCCAAACGCTCGGCGTAATGGGCAGCTATACCGTAGAATATCAGGTTACGGGCGGGAATATACGCTCCCGCCCGCCGTTCAATCTTCTGGGCTAACGCGGCTACGTCTGAAGCCTCTTTGAGGAATCCCACATCAACCTTGGTCAGCGGAATACCCATTTCGTGAGCCAGCTTAGTGGTCGCTTTCTTTTCCTTAATCCTCCTTCCGAAATAGTTGAGTGTTAGCGCGTGGAGAGATTTTCTTTTGTCCAGAAGATAGTGTGCGCATATCGCCGAATCCAGTCCCCCTGAAAGCAGTATTACACCGTCTACCTTCAAACGATGTCACCCTCCGCGGATCCGTGCCCCGCTAGACGTTTGAACCTTAGGAGCAACCAGTCTCGCCCCACGATTGACTCAGCCCTGAAGTATCCTTTGAAGTTGATCTTTTCCACATAACCCGTCTTTCCTATCTTTCCTAGGGTCACCAAGTATAATTCGTGCGGCGCCAAACTGGTCAACTCATCGAGAACGTTCTGAATCATGTAGGGCGCCGCAGTCGAACATACAACAATTCTCTTGACGATTTCGGCACGAATAGGAAGCATGCGAATGCTGCACACGATCGTTTCTGAGTTACCATACTTGCCAGTGTCCCGCCTCCGCTTCTGAGTGGGTGAATAATGAATGACCTTGACGGGTGTACCCTCCGTGAGGTGGGCACTCAAAAATCTTTCAATAGTGTTGCATCCGTGGCGTGATAGATCCAGCAGCAGCACCGAGCCGCCGTTGCATGGAATGAATTCCTCAAGCACTGACGCAGCCTCAGATAAGGCGTCGTAACTTGTGGGTGCGTTGGAGACGTGGCGTTCGGTAACCGTTCTGGGCCGATACCATCTTTGAGGCAAGCTGTTGTTCGGTGAGATCCATGGACACCCCGTCAATAAGGCTTTAGAACACGCCTCGACCTATAGGGTTCAGGTGTTTCCTGGAATTGTTCGGGCGGCGACGGGCGTTTGAAGGTTTGTGTAATCTCTGATATTCATTCAAACATCTACGCGTTGAAAGCGGTCTTAAGCAGTGTCTCGTTTGATGGACTCCTCGTGTGCGGTGACATAGTGGGATACTATCTCTGGCCCAATGAAGTCATTGACGTTCTCAGAGAAATGAGTGCAATTTCGGTAAGGGGTAACCATGACGAGGCGGTTCTTAACGGCGACTCGTCGTGGTTTAACGAGGTTGCTAGGGCGGGTCTCGAATACACCGTGAACTCGATTTCTCTTGAATCTAAGGCGTATCTTGCCGGTCTTCCCACCTCGGTTCAAACGGATCTGTACGGGGCAAAGATAGCCATGTACCACGGGTCTCCGCGCGACAACTTATACGAATACGTTTACCCCGACATGGTTGAATCTCTCCAATGGCCTGACGCCGACTTCGTAATGATAGGGCATACGCACCTTCCGTTTAAGCGGACTTTGGGCGGTAGGCTCATTGTTAACCCGGGGAGCGTGGGTCAACCTAGGGATGGTGACCCGAGGGCTTCCGCATGCATAGTTGATCTTGCAACGCGTACAGCCGATCATTTGAGAGTTAAATACGATGTGGATTCTGTTGCAAGAGCCGTTGTAGACGCTGGCCTTCCACGGTTTCTGGGTGAAAGGCTATACCACGGACGCTAACAGCGTCTCGTCACGCGGGTTCCTAGGTTTGGCCTGGAAAGCGGTTGGATTTCTCTACTCGTTCCTGATGTGGGTGAGGCCGGTGGAAGGATCCTTCACCTTTACCACTTCTGTTCCAGATATTTCCGTCAAATACAGTTCTACTAGGTAACCAACTTTTCCCCGTATCAGGTGGCCTGCATAGCAACGGAATTCGGAGTCGGAAACCACCGCGTGTATATGCAAGTTGGGCATCCCCGACTCATCTTTTGACAGTAACCCTGATAATGAAACCAGCTCTACGTGCTTTTTGATTTCGAGTTGCTTGTAGCTCCTTGTGTCACCATCATAGAATCCCAAGACAGTCTCTTTGAGTGAGCCTATACATGTGATGAGAGCATAGTCGAAATTTGCTTGCCTGGATAAGGTGACCGCGCCCTCGATCAAGTCGGAGCCTTCTCTGAGGCCGTAAACAGCCACCCTGCCGAGTGCGCCTATGGGCATGCAAGGTCGAGTCCACAGTTATATTAATCGGTTTCGTTGACCTCGCCGCGTCCACACGAATCCAGATTCCTCATTCTGCCAGAGTACTGCAACGAATGGTCGCCGAGGAGCCTGCTGTAGCCGTAACGCCTTCCGCGGCTGGGACGCAGGACTATTTCCCGGTCGAATGGGATAGTGAATGGCTATGAGGTTTGATCGGCTAATGACCTAAATCAGAGCTCCACCTTGACCACTTGCCCCGAAGCTGAGCTCCGGAGGGAAAGCTCTGCTATTATGAGAGCCTTCAAACCGTCTTCAGCGCTGGGGTGCGGATCATCGTGCGATCTAACACATCTTACAAAGTTCTCGAGTTCGAGCACAAGCGGTTCCTTGGGGGCTGTCTGCGGTGTGAAGCTTCCATCGGAGCTGTGGATCGTCACGCCTTGGGTTATGTAGTTAGCGGTCACGGTTGCCTCTGAGCCCGTTACCACAAGCTGCCTCTCCTTGTAGGGAGTAAGCCAGTTGGACTCGATGAACGCGGAGGAGCCGTCCGTCTTCATCAGAATGTTAGCGTAATCCTCCTGGCTCGAATTTCTACTTCTTCCTATCACAGCATAAATGGACTCAGGGTCCTTACCCAAAATGAACCTCGTTAAATCTATGTCGTGGATGGCGGTGTCCTTAACCACTCCAACATCCCCAATCCTTTCGGGCCAGCTGCTTACCCTTCTACTATAAAAAAGCGAAACCATGCCCAGCCTGCCTTCTTCAACCCACTTTTTTACAGTTACAACGGCAGAGTTAAACCGTTCTATGAATCCCACAGTTGCAATAACTTTCTTTTCGTGTATCAGATTCAGCAGGTCCCTTCCCTCATCTATCGTGGCTGTAAATGGCTTTTCTACAAGAACGTTTACACCCTTCTGCACTAGAAGTGAAGCCACCTTTGCGTGTGTTGCACTTGGAGTACACACGCTTACGGCGTCAGGATGGCACTCGACCAGTAGCTCCTCGGGTTTAAGGTAGCTACGGCAATGGTATTTCTGCGCAACCACCGAGGCCAATTCGCGATTCTGATCCACCACGCCAACAAGCTCCGCGGAATCCAAGGAGGAATACACTCTAGCATGGTTTCTGCCCCAGAATCCCACACCCACTACCGCCACACGCACCTTATCCATACAGATGTCACGCAGGGCACGTTGCCTTGAATTTAAAACATATCCCGATGAATCCGCGGCCGCCCAGCAATTCGGATGTGGTTACTCCACGGAGACGAATGGTCAAACTACTCCTGCATACTCCTGCGTAGGTGACTCCCAGTCTGGGGTTTGGCTTTTATCTGGGATTCCGAATGGGGATAACGTGGATGTGCCCGAGCTTAAAAGAACGGTGATCTACTTCACGTTAGTAGTGCTGGTAGTGGGTGGAGGATTCGTCGCGGTTGCTCAGGGTCTTCATACGAGTCTTCCCCTTGCAGCGGTAACAAGCGGGAGCATGACGCCACAAATAAAGCAGGGAGACCTCATCGTAGTTCAAGGTGTCAACACTTCAAGGCTAGGAGTTGGCGACATCATAGTCTATTGTTCAACGGACCCGTATCTTTCTGATTGCAAAATAGTTCACCGAATCGTCGAGGTGGTCCGCCAGAACGGTGAGGTGGTGGGCTTCATCACTAAAGGAGACAACAACTTGGAGAACGACGCGCTTGCGGGCTTTGAGCCAGTTACAGGAATACCCCCTAGCAGAGTCATAGGTAAGGTGGTTTTTGTCCTTCCGCTTCTGGGGTGGGTGGTTATCCTAGTGAAGACACCTGAAGGCTTAGCGCTGGTGATATCGCTACTTATCTTGTACTTTGTAGTTGATGCCTTGAGAGCGAGCTCGCGTAAGTAAGTCGGCCATCCGTAGCACTGAGCAACGAGCTTATATAGGTACTATAAATTTATTCGCTTTGTTGGTGTACCACTTGGTCAAGCCAAGCGTAAGGATTGAGAATGTTGTAGCCTCGGTTGCCCTGGGTCAGCCCATAAACCTGTCAAAGACCGCGGAGTTGATTTCAACCGTTGAATATGAGCCTGAACAGTTCCCCGGACTCGTATATAGACTGTCCAAGCCGAAGACTGCCACGCTGATATTCAGCAGTGGAAAAATGGTTTGCACAGGGGCAAAAAGCGAGGAAGACGTTAAGAAAACCGTCAAGCAGATTGTAAGTGCGCTTCAAAACAAGGGCATAATCAAGGACGGTAAACCAGAATATCAGATTCAAAACGTTGTGGCGTCCGCAAACCTTTACGCCGACATAAACCTTGAAAGCCTAGCACTCCTCTTGGACAACGTACTATACGAACCCGAACAGTTCCCGGGTCTGATCTATAGGATGAGTGAGCCTAAGGTGGTGCTTCTGATATTCAGCAGTGGAAAAATGGTTTGCACAGGGGCAAAGAAGGAAGAGGACGTTAGGTCTGCAGTAGACTCCATTTTCTCGAAACTAGCTGATCTGGGTGTGCTGAAACTCAAGGATGGTAAGTAGCTTCCAACAGGTCTTTAACCGGAATACGGAACTCCTCTCCTCTAGGGGTTCTCCTAACCACTGTCAGAGGCAGAAGACCCTGTTTAAGCTCCTGCTCGGCTATGGTGAGGTTATCAACAGCCTTCTTGGAGTCCAGCTGAATGAGGGGTGGCGCCCCCAAAGAAAGCTGTAGCGCCCTTCCCCCTATTATCCTAGCTTTCTCGAACCTCGTCAGCCATCTGGGGCCCACGGCCACCGGCTTAGTCAAGGCCGCCCATGCCACCCATGCCGCCCATGCCACCCATGCCGCCTTCGCCTCCTGCACCCTCTTTACCGGATGGCTTGGGAGGCGAGGCCGCTATTACATCGTCAATCTTCAGAATCAGTAGGGCAGCCTCTGTCGCAGACTTGAGCACCTGAAGCTTGACCCTGAGTGGCTCTGTTATACCCGCCTTGTACATATCCGCGAGCTTGCCCGATAACGCGTCCACCCCGTATTCATACTTACCCTGCTCGTGTTTGGATTTGAGCTCGGCCAAGGCCTCGATCGTGTCCAAGCCAGCGGTTTCCGCTAGAACAGAAGGCACAACCTGCAAGGCCTCTGCGTATTCCTGCACAGCAAGCTGCTCCTTTCCGCCGACTGTGTTGGCGTATTCCCGCAGCTTCACACTCAGATATGTTTCGGGTGCCCCTCCGCCCGGAAGAATGCGCGGGTCAAGTACAACGTTCCTCACTACGTTGAGGCTGTCGTTAAGGCTTCTTTCCACTTCATCAAGCACCATTTCGCTTGAACCACGAACCAAAATTGTGACGGCCCGGGGGTTCTTGCATCCCTCGACGAAGAGCATCTTCTCGTTGGCAACACGTCTCTCCTCAACCAGCTGGGCATCTCCCAGATCTGATGCGGTAAGGTCTTCGATGCTGGTTACAATTCTAGCACCCGTGGCTCTGCTAAGCTTCTCCATGTCACTTCGCTTAGCACGCCTTGCTGCAAGTATGCCGTTCTTGGCGAGGAAGTGCTGGGCGACATCGTCGATGCCCTTCTGGCAGATCACCACGTTCGCCCCAACCTTCTGAAGCTTCTCAACCATCTCCTTAAGAATAGAGGACTCCTGGTCAATGAACGCCTTCATCTGCTCGGGCGAAGTTATTT
>JAMDBQ010000007.1:32225-86425 GCA_023487445.1 Candidatus Martarchaeota archaeon
ACGCTTGGGCATACCAGGATGAACAACCTCCTTATCGATCACCACACCCATAATCAGCTGAGTATCGAGTAGGCTTTCACCCTTCCTCTTTTCTATTTTTACGTTATCGAGATCTATCTTAACTTCGCCGTCTTCCTTTTCTTGAACCTGCAGGACGGCGTCCACCGACATCTTCGCAAGCGTGTCCAGCGCAGTTCCCGAGGAAACGATTTTGCTTGCCAGCGAGGTTTTGGCTATCTCTCTAAGTCCTGATTGGTTAGCTACATCTAGTTTCTTGGCAAGCTGATTGAGGAGCTCAGCCGACTTGGCGGCGGCTTTCCGGTAGCCGTCAATTATTATGGACGGGTGAACGTTGTCCTCAAGAAGTACGTTGGCTTTGTTGAGGAGTTCCCCGGCCAACACCACAGCTGAGGTGGTTCCGTCGCCCACTTCCGCATCCTGGGCTTTTGCTACCTCTACCAGCATTTTAGCGGCCGGATGCTCAACCTCCATGTCCTTTACGATGGTGGCGCCATCATTAGTGATGGTGACGTCGCCGAAGCTGTCTATGAGCATCTTGTCCAGCCCGCGAGGACCCAGCGAGCTCTTCAACACCTCAGATACCGCGTAGGCAGCGAGTATGTTGGTTCTCAACGCCTCACGCCCAGTGGTACGCTTGGAACCCTCTTTTAGGATAAGGACTGGTATACCCTGACTTGTAGTAGCCAATGTCATGTAAAATTCACCCTTTAGCTTTTTCCCGAAAACGGATATTTAAGTCCTACCTGATGAAGCGAAATGCAATTTTTGATCCTAACGCTGACTTTGTAACGTCTGACCAAGCGGGAGCTCGGCCCGCATTACGTATGCATCTTCACCATCGGAATAGTACCCGCGATTCGTAGAATGAACGTTGAAACCAAGCTTTTTATACAGTGATATGGCAGCATCGTTGGTGATTCGCACCTCAAGATACACCTCCGTGGCCTGATAGGCAGAATATGAGGCGGCGCATGACGCCATCATCAACGCCCTCCCGATACCCATTCGCCTATATGATGGATGAACAGCCACGGATATCACGTGAGCACGATTTACCCATTTCAGCACCGAGAGAGACTTTTCAACACGCATCATTATGTAGCCTACTGTCAGAGTCCCGCTTTTTGCTACAACAAACGCCTGAGGATACTGATTGAAGATCTCGTAGAAGAACTGAGGCGGATAGTTTTCGGGGAGGGTTAGCCTGTTAAGCCTTATCACGTCGTCCACCTCTGACGGATCGGCTGGCCTAACCTCTACACTCAACATCCTTTGAACGAAGTCATACTGGTCACATATGAATATTGCGCGTTAGTCTAAACAAGTGATGATGTGGACAACTTCGGAAACATCTATAAGAAGCTTCGTGGGTGCTAAACCGGTCGACGAGTGTTCACAGGCCTACCCTCTGTCAAGATATCCAGGTCGGGCACGATTGAGCTTGAGGAAACGATTGCGTGTGATGGCCCGACCTCGAAGAAGCATTTGTTTGTGAGCCACGCACACTCAGACCACCTAGGCGGGGTTAGAAAACAGGTGAAGTCGGATGGACTCGTGCTCGCCACCAAGGAAACGTGTGACCTAGCATCACATTTACTCGGGGTCGACAGGAAAAGAGGGTTCGTTGAGATAGAATATCAAAAGCCTTTCCAGATTGACGAGTCAAACATAACATTCTTCCGAGCCAACCATATACTTGGGGCTGCGCAGATACTTCTGGAGTCACCCCAGGGATCCGTTGTGTACACCGGAGACTTCAAGCAACCGGGTACACCCGTGATCGGAGCCGACGTGCTTGTTATAGAATCCACTTACGGCGCACCAATCTATAGGAGGACGCCGGGTGAGGCAGAGGTGGCACTAGTAGAGACTGTCGTGAAACTCCTGAAAACCGGGCCCGTGACTGTATACGCCTACGCTGCAAAGGTCCAAGAGGCTATGTCTCTTTTGGATGGGTTTGTTAATACAGAGTTCTTTTTAGATGATGCCTGCTACAGTGTGGCGAAAATATATGCTAGGCATGGCTACAAGTTACCCCGTTTTCACAGTCTTTCGAATTGCTCCCCCGAAAAGTCGAGCCAAGCGGTCTTCTTCAAATCAATGAGGGGTTCGGCCAACCATTCGTCCGGATCGAAGGTGGTTTTGACCGGCTGGGCTCCAACCACTGTTTCGCCGATTGAGGGGGGATACATGATTAGGTTCAGCGACCACGCCGACTTCGATCAGCTGATAGACTATATCAGAGAGTGTTCCCCTAAACTCGTGGTTACTGATTCGTCGAGAAGCGGGTACGCGGCCATTCTTGCGTCCTACGTAAACAAAAAATTGGGCCTGAAAGCAAAATGCATGCCCGTTGGGTGAGAGAAATTGGCTCAGATCGGCGTATCACTGGTGCTGGCTGGGCTTGCCCTCTTGGTCGTCGGTTTACTCGGCGCTGCGCTAGCGGGCGGTGAAAGAAATCACAGGGATACCTCCGAATCCAAAGTTGAGGGTGGCGCAGTTATATTCATAGGCCCCATACCCATAGTATTCGGCTCGAACAAGCGTGTGGCTAAGTGGATGATTGTTCTAGCCGTGGTGGTGGCTGCTTTGCTGCTTTTGCAGACGATTGCCGCTAATGGGGTGTGAGTGCAGTTGAGGCCATGGCCCATCTTTCTGATTTTGGGTTTAATCCTGATATTGGCGGGGGTGACGACGAGCGTGATTGATCAGGGCGCCACTCTAGGCAACTTCAGCTTTGGAGGAGTGATCCTCGTGGGTCCGTTTCCAATAATTCTTGGCTCGGGTAGAGCCGGTCCAGCGCTAATCTTTTTAGCGGAAATTATAACGGCCCTTGCTCTTGCAATGTTCCTTTATAGTGTGGTGTCTATACGCCGTAGAAGCCGGATCAATGCCTGAGGCGCTCACAACGCTTATTAACGGTTACGAAGGTTGGTTCATGAACAAACATGTCTGGTGAAGTAAAGAAATCAAGCAAAACCCAGGAGAACGTCATCTTGATAGGTCAGAAGCCCGTGATGAACTACGTGACCGCCACATTAGTACAGTTTAACGGTGGCTCTCCTGAAGTTATATTGAAGGCTAGGGGCAAAGCAATAACTAGGGCAGTTGACACAGCTGAAATACTACGTAACAGGTTTCTTAAGGATGTTAAAGTCAAGGGTGTACAGATAGGGTCGGAAGCAATCACGATTGAGGGCCAAACCAAGAATGTCTCTACGGTCGAGATAGTTCTGTCCAAGTAGCTTCCTCAAACAGCCATCCTATTTTACACTTCTTTTATCTTTCCCGAGATTTTGTCTTCTACCACAAGACCGGCTGACCTAAGAGTTTCAAGTACCTTCAACTCCTTGGCACTGAGCCCGTCCTTCTCATTCAACGGAATCGGTAATTTATTCACGAATTCATTTAAAATCTCTTTGTGTATGAGCACCTCTTGACCACCCACTGTCATTACTTCGAATTTGCCTTCCTCAACCATCTTATCGATCTGTGCCCTCGGTTTCCTCAGCTTCTCTATAGGGTAGACTACAACTGACTCCATAAATGCCATGAATCTGTCCTGGTTTTGTTCTATGTCGCTCTTGATTGCAGGAGGGGGCGAGGCCGACACGGGTCTGTTCTGAACCACTCGGGGTGTTACCGCTGATCCAGCCACCGGGCCGGGCGAAGCTGAAGCCGCTGACGCGGGAGACGCCGTAGCGGATGGTTTGACCGACTGGACGCCGGGTTCGCGTTTCTTGTCGGAGTCATGCGGCGCCGCAGCTTTAGATGGGGTTACAGGTGTCGGTGACTGCGGGGTGCTAGCCCCCACCCCTCCTTCACTCGTCTTCGACGTAGGCTGCGGGGTGTTAACCGTCTTGAAGGACTGCATGCTTCTTGTGGCTGCGTCTTCGATGCGCCCCACCCTCTTCTCCAGTGCACTAACCTTGTCCCATAGCTGAATGAACATGTCGGTCTTGGCATCATCCGCCGCCTCGTTTCTAAAGTAAACTTCGAGTAGAGCCGCAAGGACTTCTTCGTCGCTTGGCTTCTTACCTAGTGCTGACTCTATCCTCTTAGCAGCCTGGTCTATGCGTGACGCCAGTTCGTCGCTTAGCTCTAGCTTTCTCCCCATCTAAACCACACAAGTTACTGCCATATCTATAAAGTGTTTTCTAACGAGTTCCGGAGATCGGAAGTCCCCCGCGTACTCGGTGTTGAATTGACGTGGCAGCGCGTGTACATTTATGAACGGCGCGCAGAGATCGACGATCTTTCGCCGTCGCAGCGGACCCCATCTACGGTTCCTGTTTGGTTGGTTTCTAAACCAGTCGTCTTGGGGGTGTGTGTCAAGACACATGATTATCGCCGCCGGTGGATCAAATAGTGTTTACCCACTCTATAACTTCTGGCGCTATAACTTCTGTGGGGTATTTCCACTAACTGGTTATACAGCACACTTTCCCAATCCCTGTAAAACTCTATCCGGCGTTGAACCCGATTTCCGAGGGTAACAGCAGCTAACGAATAACATATATTAATATATTTAGATGTCAAAGCAACTTGGAGGGAGGCCACATCGTCGCAGTGACCCATCCCTGGAAGTCCAGCGGTGAAAAGAGGACCGCTGTGTGGGGATGGGGGCAGCCAGAACAAGTGCTGCTGTATCTCAGGGACATGCAGGATGCGGTCAGGTATGCGCTCCAGGTTGCTTATAGGATGACTGTGAGGGATAAGGAGCGAAGGATACCGTCCCCGATACAACTGAGAAGAGAGGTCAGGGGGTGGTTCTACTCCCGCTACGGCTACGCGAGGCACCACGTCAACCCCGTGTGCAGGGCGGCTGTGGCGATGCTTCGCTCGTACAGGAAGAACCATCGTGGTGAGCTGAGGATTCCCGAGGTGAAGAAGCTGGCGATGAGGATTGACGGGGAGCTGTTCAAGTTGGTGGGTGGCACAGTCAGGGTTACACTACAACCCCACAACTATGTTTGGCTCCCCCGTCAACGCCTTCAACAAGCATTACCGTGAATATTCGGTGGAGGGGAGGCCTTCTGAGCTCCTCATCACGGACACGAAGGTTTGCCTGACGTTCGCCGTGGGAGATAAGGAGAAACCACTCGGTAGAAAGCTCGTGGCACAGGACCTGAACTTCGGGAGCGTCGACTCGACCTCGGCAAGTATAGGGAGCCATCCTGCTCTGGAAGGTATAGAGACACGGTCATTGAAGGAGATAGTGTGAATACAGAACGATTTCTCGAGGAGGAGGATGATGCTTCAGAGGCACGTCAGGAACCCTCGGAAGAGGGAGAAGAAGTTGAGGGAGACGAGGGGTAGGCAGAGGAACAGGATCAAGGACGCCCTCCATAAGCTCTCGACTGCACAGGTGAGACGCAACTCCGACGCCTCCTTCGTGTTCGAGGACCTGAGAGGGACCAAGGCAAAGGCGAACAAAAAGTCTGGGAAAAGCAGGAAGCTCAGGACATATCTCAACAGGTGGCCTTACCGGCTCTACCAGTGGATGGTGGAGTACAAATCACCGAAGCGCACCATATACGTGAGCCCGCGTGGGACCTCGTCGGAGTGTCCCGTCTGCGGTGGAAGGCTAGAGCACCCGGCGTGGGCTGTGAGCAGGTGCGTCAAATGCGGCGTGGACTACGGCAGAGACAGGCTCGCTTCCCTCGCGATACTCTGTCGCGGCCTGCGCCTGTGCGGCCAGCCGTTTGCCGTGAGTGCGGACGCCTCCTGGCAGCAGATGAGGGATGAATACCTGTACACCAGCGGCACGCCTGGTGCCGTCGGAGCAGGTGGGACCGATGCTGCCAGCGCCCCGAATCTGGACGTGTACACGAAAATACACGTTTAGAGAAACGGTTCTCTGCTAGTTTTCAACGGAGCTGCTTGGTAGCCGATGGCCACGCTTAAAGTATAGCTTCGCCTCTAGCGTATCCTTCTCCACTATTCTTACAATGTACTTCGAACCTTTCTTCGGACGAGCCAACGCGCGGTTATACGACTTGCTGTAGGGGATTGCGACAAAACCTAGACTCTGCCCGCCTCTCCTTCGTTTCACAGGTTGAGTCTAATTGGTGGTGATATTAAAGTTTTGATTTCCACAAAATATGCTGCAAAGTGCAAGGGCCACTCCACCTGGCCAGGGATCTGAAACGAAAAACTTAATCCCGCAGAAACAAAGCCGATTCGGCTAATGATGAAGAACTGGGTGCTGAAGTGTGTGAAGTTGTTATCCCCGTCTGAAGCCCATTCATCGTCCGGACTCCGTGGAAATGAGATTTATAGACAGTGTGCAAATTGAGGATTCTGCATATAACGGATAACTCCTACCCAACCATAGGGGGCGTT
Organism: Candidatus Martarchaeota archaeon; assembly: GCA_023487445.1. GTDB lineage: Archaea > Thermoproteota > Thermoprotei_A > Marsarchaeales > Marsarchaeaceae > JAMDBQ01. Next base: position 38,592 of record JAMDBQ010000007.1, read on the forward strand.
GAAAGAGTAGTACACGAGGTTGCGAAAAGACAGGTCGCGATGGGGCACTGTGTTTCGGTGGTTACCAGAACAAACTCGTTGTTGAGTTTTGAACAGAAGTCGGAGAGAATAGATTCGGTAAAGTATTTGCGGTTTCCCACACCCCTTTTCCCTTTTGCGTCGGCTGACTACGCCGAAGTGTTCGACCCTGAAGTTGTACACGTTAACAGCTACCTTGCTTCAAAGTTATTCACTCGCACCCGTCACCGCGTCCTCAGGCATGTCCACGACGTGCTGGGGGTCTCTGCAAAGGCATACTTCGGAGGCCGGCTTGCCGCCGCCGTGCCTCCGTTTGAAAGGGTTCTGCTAGGTGGTTTCAAAGATTACCTTGTTCCCAGCCTCTCTACAATGAGGAAGCTGCGCCAGTCACTGCACAACTCATCCAAGATATGGCTCTTGCCCAACGGAGTGGACACGAGCGTGTTTCATCCTTATCCCCGGGGGGTGCTTAGGAACATGCTGGGTCTTTCCGGGCCCACACCAATTATAATGTTTCTCGGCAGACTCGCTTTAGGGAAAGGTGCGCTTGACGCGCTATATGCTTCACTAAGGCTGCTTCTTTCTGGGGAAGCAGTCCTAGTGTATGTTGGACCTTCAAATACGTCTTTTACAAGTGGCCAAAAGCCCGCGTTACGGGAGATAATACGAGAAGCAAGGTCGGCTGGTGTGCTCGGAAGGGTTTACAGGCTGCCCCCTCAACCAGACGATTTGCTTGCGAAGCTAATCAGTGATGCTGCGGTAGTGCTCTGCCCAAGCAAAAGCGAAGGCTTCGGTTTAGTTCCCGTAGAAGCGGCTGCATGTGGGACGCCAAGCATAGTTTACCCCGTTGGCTCGCTTCCCGAGGTTGTGATTAACAACGTAACCGGTATCATCTCCGAAGACGCCACGCCTCAATCGATGGCGTTCAAACTTGAGGCACTGATCCGAGATCCTGATAGACGTGAGAGGATGAGCCATGAATGCGTGGGGTACGCCTCCAAATTTGATTGGAGGCGCGTCGTCGACGAACTCATGAGCATCTACGACCAGCTATGACTAGTGAGCGTGGTCTACAGACGCCTATTCAAATCAAACCTAATGCTTAACCAGCTTTCGAGATAGTATGTTCGCTACTGTTAATTATGACCCAGATACTGCGTTAAACGAATCAGCTTGAACCGGCAATCGAAGGCTTGGAAAGTTGCGGTTCTCCCGGGGGACGGAACCGGTCCAGACATCGTTAAGGCCACGGTTCCAGTGATAGAGGCGGTACAGGATTCGGTGAAAGGCCTCAGTATAAACCTGGTCTACGCCGACGCTGGCTACCATTGCATAAAGGACAGAGGCACAAATCTTCCACCGGAAACCGTGCAGGTACTGAAGGAGTGTGACTGCGTGATTAAAGGCCCTATGACTACCCCCGAGGAACCTGGGAGCCCTAGGAGTGTAGCCGTTCAGATCAGAACCACGTTCTCCCTTGACCTCTACGCTAATGTCAGGCCGGCAAAGACACTCCCCCGCGTGCCCTCTCTCAAGCCGAATATTGATATGATCGTAATAAGGGAGAACACAGAGGGAATGTACGCAGGACTGGAATTCGCAGTGGGCAACGATGCCGCTGTGGGGATGAGAATAATAACTCGAAAAGCCTCCAGAAGAATCGGAGAGTACGCACTCAACCTTGCCGAAACGAGGAAAAAGCACCTGACGATTGTTCACAAGGCAAACATTCTGAAGATTTCAGACGGCTTATTCAGAGAGGAGGTTCTCAGAGCAGCACAGAACCATCCGAATGTGACTGTGGACGATGCTCACGTGGATGCGATAACCCAGTGGTTCATCAAGCAACCAGAGACATACGACGTGCTGGTTGCCGAAAACATGTTTGGAGACATAATATCGGATGAAGCGGCGATGGTTGTGGGCGGCCTCGGCGTTGCACCCGGCGCTAACGTGGGTTCGAACTACGCCATGTTCGAACCTATCCATGGCTCTGCACCCAAGTACGCGGGTTTAGACAAGGTCAACCCCACGGCAACGATACTTTCCGTCAAAATGATGCTTGACTGGATGGGGAGGACTGATGCTGGCGGTCTGCTCCAAAAAGCGGTTGAATCTGTGCTTTCAGAAGGAAAGGTTCTGACATATGACTTGGGAGGAACCGCCAAGTGCTCCGAAATGGGTCTTGAAATCTCTAAAAAGGTTAGAAGCCTTTCATGACTCTTGGGTTGCTGTAACGTCGGGCCGATCACGCAGATTCATAGGTGTCTAGATAGAAAGCGCCAGAGCATATGGTATTCCTTGTCTATGTCTCGGATGAGGTTTTGAGTTGGAACGCCGTCCTCGCTGCTTGAACCAGGCTTTCTTAACTGGTAATCCATGAACACCGTTACCATGGACATACCCGTTATAGCCACAGACAGCCATAGCTCATATACCTCGCCGTTCATTCCTTCGACGTTCTTCTTTGAAAGCAAAAGGTAGTATTCCCTGTCGTCTACCACAGTGTAACCGAGCTTTATCACGTACCTCTTGGTTTTCTCGTATACTTCCTCCTGTACTCCGTCCACTGTCAGCTGACGACTTAGGTGCATCGCATGTTGTCTCCAGATTAAGGTGATATTAGGTGTGTCGAAGTGGTTTGGCGTGCCTCATTCGACTAATAGACCAATCTGAGTGGCGATCGTATGCATAACTGATAAATAGCGTTTTGGGTAGGGTCAGCCATGGTTCTCAGACTGTATGACACGTTGACAAGGACGATGAAAGAGGTCGACAGTGAGGACCGTGTTGTAAGAATGTATGTGTGTGGCCTCACTCCGCAGTCAGCGGTCCACGTCGGCCACATACGAACATTTGTTGTGTTCGACGTGGTAAGACGGCTGCTTGAAAGTGAGGGATTCAAAACCATCCATGTTCAAAACTTCACCGACATTGACGACAAGATAATAGCCAAAGCCTCTCAAATGGGTATTAACCCCAGTGAACTGGCTGAGAAGAACATTCAGGAGTATTATGAATTAGTGGATAAAATCCACCTCCTCAGAGCACACCACTACCCACGTGTCACCGATCACATTCAGGAAATAGTTGAAGCCGTTGCCAAACTCGTTGAAAAAGGCTACGCCTATGCTGTAGACGGTGATGTATACTTTGACGTTAGATCATTTCCAGACTACGGCAAACTAAGCCATCAAACATTGGAACAGCTTCAGGCGGGGGCACGGGTTGAACCCTCAGAAAAGAAGAGGCATCCTGAAGATTTTGCGCTTTGGAAGGGTGCTAAACAGGGTGAACCAAGCTGGTCGAGCCCTTGGGGTAAGGGAAGGCCGGGCTGGCACATAGAGTGCTCCGTCATGTCAATTAAATATCTGGGAGAAACCATCGATCTTCATGGTGGGGGGCAGGACCTTATCTTTCCCCACCATGAGAACGAGATAGCTCAAAGTGAGGCGCTGACAGGCAAGAAGTTCTCAAGACAGTGGATGCACGTTGGCTGGGTAACCATGTCCGGGGCGAAGATGTCTAAGAGCACTGGGAACGTGATCTTGGTAGCCGATTTACTCAGGAAGGTTAACCCAGACACCCTGAAGGTAGCTTTACTTCAAACCCATTATAGAAGTCCGCTAGAGGCTGATGATTCGGCAATATCTCAGGCGGATGCTTTCGTTGAAAGGCTCAGAAAGACCTACGCGAAGCTTCAGTCGCTCAGTTCGTCCAAGGGCTACCCAAGCACTGTTGCAACAAGTGAAGACTCCGACTATGAGAAGGAGGATGGGGGTAAAAGCCGAGCATCAAACGTAAGGATAGGGAGCTCCCAGGCCAGGGTTGTAGGGCGACTATACAGGGAGTTTGTAACGGCGCTGGAAAACGACCTAGACACCCCACTTGCACTGTCAAAGCTTGCTGAAATGGTTAGAGCAGCCAACAGGATGCTTGACTTGGAGGGAAACTATGCGGATGAGGCTGAAACCATGGTTCGGCTAATAGGGTCGGCTTGTTCACTCCTTGGCTTAACCCTTGGTGACGCGCAGCCTGCTAAAGACAATCTGGTGGATAAGATTATGATGTTGCTGCTAGAAATAAGGGAAACCGCGCGTTTACGTGGAGACTACGAGTTATCCGACAGGATAAGGCTTAGACTTGCGGAGATGAATATTTTAATCGAGGACACTCAGCGTGGACCAGTATGGTTCTACAAGGATAAACCCAGCGCTTAGCGTGTACTGAAAACCTTTATTGAGAACCCAGATACTCGGGGTGTGAGAGGGTATGAGAGGTCAAGATCTAGTGATGCTCCCGGGCCCCGTTAACGTTACACACGACGTTCTTTCAGCTATGTCGACTCCCATGTTTAATCACAGAGGAGAGAAGTTCTCCGTAGTGTACAGGAGCGTCAAGCAGAAGGTGCGGAAGGTGTTGCGCTCCTCCGGGGAAGTGTATTTTGTCACAGGCTCAGGTACCGCCGGAAACGAATTCGCCGTGTCAAACCTGGTGGCGCCCAAGGAAAAGGTGGCGGTTTTCACGAACGGTTTCTTCTCGGACAGACTACGGGATACTTTTAGAGCGTATGGGGCGGAGGTTATTGAAATAGCCTCACAGTGGGGGGCAGGACTTGACATCGAAAGGTTTGAGGCAGTTGCCGGGGAAGTTTCCTTGGCTGCAGCCGTGTTTAATGAGACCAGCACCGGAATTGTGAACCAGATAAGAGATATGGCTAAGATCGCCTCCCAACACGGTCTACTAACAATAGTCGATAACGTATCCGGCGTGGGTAACAGATATGACATGGATGGATGGGGCGTAGACGCCACGGTGACAGCCTCCCAGAAGGGGTTAGGCGCTCCTCCGGGGATGGCTATTGTCGTTCTATCAGACAGGGCTCGTGAAAAGGCCAAGAAGATTCCGAAGAGGTCATACTACTTCAACTTCGACCTCTTCGAGAAGTATGCTCAGGAGGATTCGACGCCAGCCACTCCCGCTATCAGTGTAATGTGTGCACTCGACGCGTCACTACAAAACATAATGGAAGAAGGAGTCGACAACTTCGAGGAAAGGCACAGAGTCTCGGCTAGCGCCCTGAGGGCTGGTGCTCTAAGATGCGGATTGGAGCTCTTCGGTGACCCTGAATTAGCCTCGAACACGGTCACAGCGTTGAAGCTGCCTGGAAAGGCCCGTGCTGTGGTAAAAACGATGCTCGAAAGGTATGGTGTGGCAGTTTCAGCTGGTCTCGGGAAGTACAGGGAGGATGTACTTAGAATTGGGCACATGGGTTCCGTTGATGTAAAGGATATAGTTGCAACGCTTTCGGCTCTTGAATTGAGCCTAAAGGAACTAGGGATAAGGGCTGATGGTTTGGGAGAGGGTGTTTCCTCTGCACTGCAAGTGTATTCGGGGGCTCCACCGGAAAAAGTTAAATCGGGCGAACCTCAATTTTCGCATCCCTTTAATATGAAGAGATAGGTGTAGGCCGTTGCCAACCATCGCGATTTGCGATAGGCTTCCAGATGAGGCAGTTTCCAAATTAAGTGCCAAGTACAGTGTACAGGACTTGAGCGGCAGAACTCGCGATGAAGTACTACGGTTGCTTGGCGACACCAAGTGCGTGATAGTAAGGAGTAGGACGCGGGTAGACAAGGAGTTTATGGATGCTGCACCCATGCTCAGACTTGTGGGTCGACCTGGTAGCGGTCTCGATAACGTAGATTTAGAGTCAGCTTTGAAACGGGGCATACGGGTTGTAAACACTCCAACGGCGACTACCACCTCGGTGGCTGAGTACACGGTCGGCCTGATAATAGGCTCCCTAAGGAGAATTTGCACTGCAAACCAATCTATGCGCAGCGGAAAATGGATTAAAAACCAGTTGATTGGACGTGAATTGAAAGGTAAAAGAGTGGGGGTGCTGGGGTGCGGCTCCATCGGATTAGAGGTTTCAAGACTTTTGACTGCCTTCGGCGCCGAGGTGGTCTGCTGGAGCAGAAGGGGGCCTGAGGCGGTACCCAAAGACTGTGTTTACGCCGAGCTTGAGCAGCTACTTGCTTCTTGTGATGTGGTCACGATTCATTTGAACCTAGATAAAACAACCGCGGGTCTGATAAACACCCAAAGAATTTCACTTATGCGCACCAATTCTGTTTTGGTAAATACGTCTAGGGGTGAGATAGTTGATGAGGACGCATTATATGAATCACTTAAGGCGGGTAGACTTGGATTTGCAGCGCTGGATGTTTTTTCTAAGGAACCTTATCAGGGAAGGCTCACGGAGCTAGAGAATGTAATTCTTACGCCTCACGTGGCCGGAAACACTTCAGAGGCACAGTTAAGGGCTGCACTGGAGCTTGTCGACGCTTTAAGTAACCTGTTAGCGGAGGAGTCTTGACATGTCACTGATTTACGAGGTTGGTCCTGAGTCAAAGCGGTTTAGCTTCGAAATAAAGGCTGTTAGGGTCGGTGAACTCAAACCACATGAACAAGTAATCAGCGAGGCGGTGAGCCAGCTCGTACGCGACATGCAGGTTAACAGAGTCCAGAGGGATCCTGTTGTCGTCGACCGAAAGACTTTGACGGTTTTGGATGGCATGCACAGGGTTTCCGCAGCGCGCATGCTGAACATCGATTACCTCGTCGCTATGCTCGTAGATTATTATTCAGACAAAATTGAGCTCGAGACTTGGTGGAGAGTCTTTCGGGTCTCCCCCGCCAAGTTCATTGATGAGATAAGGCGACTAGTGGGTAGCGGACAAGCAGGCGGTGACGAATTCAAAGCGTCTTGGGGGTCTAACACGGTGGAGATGACCTTGTCAACGCGTGACCTAGAAGCCCATTTGGAGTTCAATTCACTTGTAGACAAGCTCAGCGATGTATTTGGCGAGCCGGCGATAACGTCGTCTCCGGCTTCAAACAGGAACGGGTATGTGAGCATTCAGCCGCCTAGGATTACAAAGGATCTCGTTGTCAAAACCGCTTCTACCGGGGCACTTTTCCCTGCCAAGACCACGCGGCACGTATTTCCCACACGGGTCATGTCGTGCCTAGTACCCATCAAACTACTGGGCGGCGGATTGAGGGGTGGAAGGACACGTGGGCCGTCCCAAGAAATGATCCCCGAGGCCGTTGAGGCGTATTTGAGACCGAGAAGTCTGCTTGCTGTTGACGGTAAGGAGTATATAGGGGAAAGATACTATGCGGAACAGCAGCTTCTATTCTACATCTGAACGCGGTATATACGCTTCGTTCTTGGAAGTGAGTTTCACAGACAGACTTAATCCAGTAGCGGGCGACGCAGTCATGAGGGAGGTTGCTTCAAGCGATCGGTTTCTAGGATATGTCGCAGAGCCACTACTGGGTCACGTCTGGGTGATAGCAACTGGAACCAAGGTTGGAGTCCGGAAGGCCGCTCTAAAACTGGGTGAAACTCTGGTGGAGAGGGGAGCGGCGCGTAGCTTCAAGCTGCTAGGATGTACCCAGGTTAAGGATATAGTCAGAGGGAGAAACACGCTGCTTTCGGCGTTGGCAAGGGGCACCCAAGCAGCGGGTACGTTGAGGCCGAATGACACACATGATTATATCGAGTCGGTTTATTTCCCTACATTGGAGAACTACTTTAACTCGGGCTTGGATGATTACGTCCCACCCTCGGCAATCACCCGTAGCCGAGGTACTCTAGGAATTTCTCTCGATATACACCATCAATCGGAGGTAGAGTGCACCAAAGTGCCAGGAAAGTACGTAATCGAAAAAGATGGTTCCGTGACCGCCGCGGATCTCCCGCTTGCGCTTCACTCCATGATAGACGCGGGTGTTTCCCCTAGGCTTGCGTGGAATGCCGCCCATGCTTTGGGCAAGGCCCTCCAATCCTCAGACAAAGTCTTCTTCAAGGCTGAAGAGATAACGTGGTTCATAGGGGAATGGCTTGCGGAAAATGGTTGGCCAAGTAAGGATGCATTGAAGTTTCTGAGATATAACAGGACAGGGTTCCTTGTGTTGAAAGGTCGGTTGCTGGAAAGATCTATGATTCGAAAAACAGTGACGAACGAACTGACGCGGCTGAAGCTCAACCCCACCTCCCAGCAGGTAAAGGACCTCGCGGACAGCGTGTTCCAGGCCGTTAAGCGTCTTTCAGTTAATTCGTACGGGGACGAGTTTAGCGTAGACGTCAAGTTAGTGGAAGAACTCTGCAAAACCGTGGTTGGAAATCTGCCAGCTGTCCCGATTGTCATAAGGCTTGGAGCCGAGAAGGCGTCCGGACTACTTCTCGACAAAGCAAAATCCTTGGCTTACGTTGCGCTTCAGCTATCAGACTCACGGGGGGTAAGCCAGGGAACAACCCAAGCTGTCCTGAGGAAGATGACGCGTCAGGCTTGTTTATCTCTGCTGCACTCACAGCTTGTTAGAGCTCGCCTCGTTCCAGTTGGCAGCGTTGTTTCAGACGCAGGGCTTCTCCAATCGGCTATCGGCAAAAATACACACGGATACTCGAAGATAGTCGCGTACTGCAGGTTGGCGATTAAGCTTTATTCGAAACCCAGCAATATAAGGGATTATGTGTCGCTTCTGAAAGCGACTGCTAGGCTTAGTAGTTCTCTTCGATAAATCTTAGCCAAGGGGAATAGATGTACTCCGCGTCTTCGGAGCTCTTGGGTGAGACTCTGCCGTCGACGTCCACTTCTACTCTGTCGATAATTAGCTGATCGCCCTGCAGGTTTCCGTACATACACACGCGTATATTTTCTCCTTCGCCGTGGCTCTCTGCCTCGGGGAATGTGGGTGTGAAAAGGATCTGGACTTTACTCCCCTTACGAAGCAGCTGGTAGTATCTATTCTCCTCCGCATATTTTACCAGCTTAGAGTAGGTAACCCGCATACTCCACGCCGCCTAGGATAGCACGACCTCTATTCGCTTATTGGTTCTCCCCTTGTTTTCAAACCTTGAAATGGTTATCCTACCTATTTCAGTTGTAGAGGATACATGCGTCCCACCGTCGAACTGGGCATCGAATCCCTCTATTTCAACCACTCTTAGCATATCACCCTGCGGGTAAAGCGAAGGATCGACGCGTGCAAGGGAGGGGTTATTCGCGGCTTCTTCTCTTCGAATGAACCTGACGGTAATCCTGTGATCTTCCATGACTATCTTGTTGGCTTCGTCCTGAAGATGGGACACTTTGCTTCTGTCAAACTGTTCAGAGCTCAAATCCATTCTGGCCCGATCGCTGTATATGTTGCTGCCCGTGATTTTTGCGTTGTACAGGTTATATGCGACACCAGACACAACGTGCAGGGCGGAGTGGTGACGCATGTAGCTATACCTGAGGTTCCAGTCTATGATCCCGTGGACTCTTTCTCCTAGTGCAGGATTTTCCCCATCTATCAAGTGGACTATACGTCCGTCATCAGCCTTTCGTACAGCGGTGACTGTAAATCTTTTCCCTCCTGAGAGGCTCAGCCATCCCTGATCGTTGGGTTGGCCGCCTCCACCCGGATAGAACGCGGTTTTATCCAAGACAACTCCATTCGGAGGAACCAAGTCTGTAATCACGGCATCGAATTCACGCATGTACGAGTCCGTTGAATATAGATACTCGGTCATCAGGTATGTTTCCCTTTGACAATGGCATAAACCTTACATTTACACCAGGTTTTCACGGTCGCCAATGCCATTCTCCAAGGGTAGCATGAGGTAAATGTGGTTCTGTCCCCTTCATGGTCTTGGCTCATGGTTAGCGGAATGATGTGAATGGCGTTACTACGTGACGTGGGACGTGGCTTCTATATGCTTATCAACACGTTTACAGCCACCGCGAGAACTGAGTGGCCTTGTAGCCCTCTGGAAACGGGCTTCCCAGTCAGCTCCGAAAACTGCGGTCGCCGGGATTTGAACCCGGGTTCTTGGCGCGGGGGGCCAACGTCCTAGACCAGGCTGGACGACGACCGCTGTGACGCACTTGGTTCGAGAGAATTTAGAGTTTTTGTTTTTGCAGGGACCTATATTTAACGTCGGTTTTGCTAGCGAAGAGAAGGGGCAAGGAGTCGAGGTATCTCGGACGGTGTTTCAGCTACCCTTACACCGGCGAGTTCAAGTGTCTTAATCTTTGTTTCGGCTGTACCTTCTGTTCCGCTGACGATCGCTCCAGCGTGACCCATCCTCTTGCCGGCTGGAGCCGTTCTCCCAGCGACGTAGGCAACCACGGGTTTTGTCATACGTGCAGATATGTATTCTGCGGCCTTTTCTTCAGCGTCCCCTCCTATTTCGCCAAGAAGCACCACGGCCCTGGTTTCTGGGTCGTCTTCAAACATGGCTAACACCTCGGTGAAACTGGTTCCTACAACCGGGTCTCCGCCGATGCCCACAACTGAGCTCTGACCCAAACCCGCCCTAGTTAGCTGATACGCAACCTCGTAGGTTAGTGTACCGCTTCTACTCACTACTCCTACGCCTCCCGGACTGAAGATGGGGTTGGGCATTATACCCACCTTCGATTTACCAGGCGATACCACTCCGGGACAATTGGGGCCAATGACTCTGGTTCCTAACTTGGACGCTAATGCTATGGCTTTCCACGCGTCTAGTGGGGGTATGTGTTCGGTTATAACAACGGTGAGTTGCACTCCCGCGTCCGCGGACTCCATGATTGCGTCTTTTGCGTTAGGGGGTGGAACGAACACTATTGATGTGTTGGCTCCTGTAGCCTTTACAGCCTGGTCTACTGTGTCGAAGACGGGAACAGATGTTGCGGCGGTCGAGCCTCCTTTGCCGGGGGTGACTCCACCTACTACCTTAGTGCCGTAAGCGATCATTTGTTGAGCGTGGAATTCCCCTTGCTTCCCGGTGATGCCTTGCACGATTACCTTAGTGTTTGAGTCTACTAGTATCGCCATTACTCGGCGCCTCCGGCGAGAACCACCGCCCTCCGTGCAGCTTCTTCCATGTCGCTGTAGGCATTGAACGAATGCTGCTTTAGAATCATCTTCCCTTCCTCCTCGTTTGTTCCTGCGAGTCTGATAACGAATTTCTTGCTTGTGTTAAGTGTTCGTTGAGCGGTCACAATCGCGTTAGCCACATCGTCGCATCTTGTTATCCCGGCAAGTATGTTTACGAATATCACCTTTACCTTTGGATTGTCGTTTAGTATGGTGAGTGCTTTGAGAAAGGATTCGGTCGAGCTCCCCCCGCCTGCGTCTAGGAAGTTTGCGGGTCGGCCCCCGAAGTGATTGACTAGATCGAGTGTGGCCATTGTTAATCCAGCCCCATTTCCTATGATTCCTATGTCGCCTTCCAGTTCCACGTACTGAACGCCCATCTCATGGGCCCGCGCCTCCAAGGTCGACGCTGAGGCAAGCCTGTCTCTTTCAGATTTGGCCAAGTCGGAGTGCCGGTAAAGAGCGTCGTCGGCTACGTTTAGCCTGGCATCTGCGGCAACCAGCCTGCCGTCACCTGTGATTGCCAAAGGGTTGGTTTCTATGAGGTCGGCGTCAAATGCTTCAAACAGTGTGTATAAACGGGATGAAATTTGCCCGAAGTCTTGGAGAAGGGTGCCGCCTAGCCCGAGCTGAGCGGCCAATTTGCGGCCCATGAAAGCGGGGAATCCAGTGTATGAGTCAACCCACTGCTTGACAATTGAAGACGGAGAAGTTTTTGCGACTTCCTCAATTTCAACGCCTCCGCTTGAGCTAGCCACTACCACAGGTGACCGTTTAGACTTGTCATATGTAACCCCGAGGTATAGCTCTCTACGTATGTCGAGTTTTGGCTCCATAAGCACCGAATGAACGGCTTCACCCTTGATCTTCATTGAAAAGAGTTTTTGTGATAGTCTCATGGCCTCGTCGCCTGAAGACGCAAAAACAACTCCTCCGGCCTTACCTCTACCCCCTACCAGAACCTGAGTCTTAAGCACCACTTGGTTTGAGTCCACCTTTGAATAAGCTCCTGCTGCTTCTTCGGGAGAGTGTATCAGAATCCCGTTAGGAGTGGGAATGCCAACTGATCTGAATATTGCCTTTGCCTCATGTTCAAATAGTTTCAACACCCTTCACTCCAGAAGGTCATCTGGCTTGGGTATATCCTTGGGTAAGCCTTTCCTTTCCCTTATCTTCTGAACCGTTGCTAGTAGAAGTGAATCGGGAAGCGGCGCCCACCTCGCGAACTCGAGCCCCCAGAACGCTTTGCCGGCGGTGGCGCTCCTCAACTCCGTTGATAGGTTGAAGGTCTCGCTTACAGGTATCTCCATCACCATCCTCATGTTTGAGCCCACTTGGTTGACCTCTATTATTCTTCCCCTTTTCTGGGCAGCTATCCGGTTGATGTTGCTCACGTACTCCGCGGGCACACGCACATCTAGCTTCAGGAGCGGTTCAAGGAGGGTTGGCTTGGCGTAGAGTATTCCTGCTTGGATCGCGTTTTTGGTGGCAGGCATAACCTGTGCGGGGCCCCTATGCGCAGGGTCCTCGTGTATAGTCGCGTCGTCAAGGGTGATCTTCAAGCCTCTAACGGGTTCCTGAGCTAGTGGGCCTGCCTCAGTGGCCCACCTGAATCCCTGAATTATTGTGTCCTGAATCTCCTGAAGGTGCTGGATACCCTTGGTAGCGTCCACGAGTATGTTGAGCCTTTCGTCTATTGCCCAGATGTTCCTTGCCTGATCTGTTTCCCAACCTGCCTTTTCACGGAGGAGTTTGGCCCTCTCTCTGAAATCTTGGTTCTCGTTTACCTCGCCTGACTGTATGAGCCCGATAGTGGATGAATCCAGCGGTTCGACAATCATCTTGAACCTGTTGTGCTTGTTCGGCGACTTGCCTTCTACGGGCCCCGCCTTTTCCCTTATGGTTTCACGATATACAACAATCGGAGGACTCGTTATCACCTCAAACCCCTTTTCCTGCAACTCGTAGAGCACGATCTCTAGGTGAAGCTGACCCATTCCCGAGATTAGGTATTCACCGGTTTCTTCGTTTATTCTGAGCTGCAGGTTCGGGTCCTCTATACTCATCTTTCTCAACGCGTCTATGAAACGCGGTAGATCACGGCTGTTCTTCGGCTCTATCGCTATCGTAACAACAGGTTCAGAAACGTATCTCAGCCTCTCAAAACCGACCGTCTGATCCTTGAGCGAGGGGTCAACAACTGTTTCGCCGGCCCTAGCCTGTTCTAGGCCGAGTAACGCGACAATGTTGCCCGCCGGTATCTCGTCCGCAACCTCTCTACTCTGGCCCATAAATAGACCCACCTGTAATACGCGGGCGGTGGTTTTGGCGGACGCCAGATACACTTCCTGACCCGTCTTAACCTTGCCACTGAATATTCTGCCGGTGGCCACTAGTCCGGCGTGTGGGTCGACTACTACGTTGTTCATCGCGATCAGAAGCGGTCCGGATGGATCGCAGTCGAGCATGGCTTTCGCGAGAGGTGAGCTCACATCACCCTTCCATATCCTCGGTATCCTGTACTTCTGCGCCTCTAATGGGCTCGGGAAATGTTCTACAGCCATGTTGAGAATAGTCTCGTGTAACGGAAAGTTTTCTACGAGCTTTGTTATGTCTCCGGATGTATAGGCGCTAACTATGTCGGTGAACTTCAGCCCCTTGGCATCTGCTATAGGTATGTTGAAGCCCCACTTGTCTTTAGCTGCACCAAAAGCAACCTGCCCCTTCTTCATATTTACCTTCCATTTCTCCCTGAATTCGGGGTCGGCGTTATTTTCGATAAGTGTGTTAAAGTCACGCACGGTGCTCACAAGTTTCTCCTGCACCTCCTGTGGTGAAAGCCGCAGTTCCTTAACCAGCCTATCTATCTTGTTTATGTAGAAAAGTGGCCGCACCCTTTCTTCAAGCGCCTGCCTTGTAACAGTTTCAGTCTGCGTCATAACTCCCTCAACACTGTCAACCACAACTACGGCTCCGTCCATGACACGTAGTGAACGCGTTACCTTCCCTGTGAAGTCGACGTGACCCGGTGTGTCTATCATGTTTATCACGTATTGCTGATTGTTAAATTCGTGTAGGAGGCTGACGTTTGCAGCCTTAACCGTCATCTGCCTCTTCTGCTCGATTTCCAGATAATCCATGGCCAAGGCGGTGCCCGCAACCTTCGGTGAAATTATACCCGCCGCCAAGAGCAAGTTGTCAGAAAGGGTTGTCTTGCCGTGGTCTACGTGTGCAATAACACCCATGTTTCTGATGTTGTTGGTGTTACGCATCAGCGAAATCAGGTCTTCCGTTTGCTTGTACTTTGGCACAAAAACACCTTCTTCTACTTGGTTTGTCACCGAGGGCTTCATGCTTAAGCCTTACGAATACTTCTCGCGCACCCATGATTGGGGGGTTCCGGTTATCTTGGACGTCGCAGGCGGCGGGATTCTCAGCGACCTGCACCATGTTAAGCCGATTGACACTAAACGCCAAACGGCTTAGTTGATCACAGCTGAGGTTACTGACGTGTGGTTCTGAGCCAATAGGGATTTATGGTAGGGTAAGCGGTGAATGATGTAGTAGTGCCGCGATAGATAGCGCAAGGGTTAAACTTAGCGTCGACATAGCAACGAGCCAGTCAAAATACTTCATGCTTATGGAGTGGTAGGCAGTAGGTTCTTTACTAGCCCCGAAGCACCTCGATTCAAGTGCCTCTGCAACCTGATCTATCCTCATAATTGCGTTTATTAGAAGAGGCACCATAATGGGTAGGTAATTCCTTACCCTCTTAAAGAATCCCCCTTTATCAAGCTCTAGGCCTCTGGACCTCTGACTTGCCGTGATGGAGTCTATCTCCGCCGCCATTGTGGGGAGAAACCTAAGCGCCATGTTGAAGGCGAGAGCAAAGGTGTCTGGAGCTCCTATTCTCTTCAGAGCGGCGGATACGTCATCTGGACTTGTAGTCTGTGCAAGAATGGAAAACAGCTCTATAAAGATCAGGAACCTTTCAACTATATACAGCGACTCATCCAGCGATCTCAGGAAATAGTAGTTGATTGCGAAAAGCAGTACCGCGAATAGAAGGGATGAACGCATGAGCCGTATAACGGCTCCTCTCAGACCTACATAGGTAGCAACAGCAAAGAAGACCGCCGCCACAGCGGCATACGTAACCACGCCCTCAACCAAAAAAGTGAATATGATGGCCAAACATACACCGATTACAAGCTTCGTTCTGGGATCTAGTTTGTGAAGCGGTGTATCTCCGCGTCTGTACCCTAATGATCTAAGATAGCTCAAGGACATAGCCTCCTCACAAGAAGCCTAACAGATTCATCACACCCGTTCTCCAGACCTAGGCCATGTTTAGCGAGATAGTTACTCAATATGTAGCTGTCAGGTGTGATCAGATTCGACTTGCTGACGATCTGCTCATTTGCAAGAATTTCCTGAGGTTTACCTGAAGCAACTACGCCGCCCCTGTTTAACACGACCAGCTTATCGAAGTATTTCGATGCAAATTCCATGTCGTGCGTAACTGCGATCACAGTGTTTCCTGCACCGCAGTATTCTCTGATAATGGAACCTATCGCCTTTCTGTTTCCAAGGTCCTGCGCCACAGTCGGTTCATCAAGCACCAGAACGCTGGGCGCATACACGAGGATTGACGCTATACTTAGCCTCTTCCTTTCTCCTGAGCTAAGCGTGAAGGGTGAGCGGAGATTTTGTTTCTCCAAACCGGTTCTCGAGAGCGCGTAGTCAACCATCTCCTTCCACCTCTCATGTGGGTACCCGAAGTTCTTAAGCGCGAAAGCCACCTCGTCTTCGACGGTTTCAGCGAATATTTGATGTGATGGATTCTGAAAGACTATACCTACATTTCTAGCTAGCTTCGCCACTGACGCAGCGATTGTATCTACACCGTCCACCATCACCGAACCGGAGACTGGCTTCAGCAGACCATTACACAGTTTGACCAAGGTGGATTTTCCGGCTCCGTTAGAACCCACTATAGCGGTCGCCCGTCGAGGCTCAATGGTCAGCGACACGTCGACAAGTGCATCTGATTTAGCACCAGGATACCTATAGTATACATTTCTAAACGTGATCACAGGTGTAATCGCCCTCCTCTAGAGCCATCAATGCTGCGGACAAGCTATTTCGCTTAGTGAGGATGAGCCCAGATTCGCGCAGTCCCTTTGTGAACACGTTGTAAATTGGTTGCTCAACACCTATTTTTTCAACCACGGGGTCGATCAGCGCGTTCTCAACGGCTCCGTCGCGGATAACCCTTCCTTCATTCATTACAATCGCCCTGTCTATAAGGGGAGCTATCTGCTCCAGTCTATGCTCCACTACGATTATGGTTATCCCGGCGTCGTTGAGCATAGTTAGTAGCTTTATTAGGTCATACGAGGATTGGGGGTCAAGGTTTGCAGATGGTTCATCCAAAGCCAATACCGATGGTTTGAGAGCGAGCACCGAAGCGACTGCAACCTTCTGCTGTTCTCCACCACTTAGTTCGTCTGGTGAACGGTCCCTCAGGTGAGGGATGCCGACTTGCTGTAAACTCCATTCCACCCGTGATTTAATTTCGGGCAGTGGCAGACCCAGATTTGATGGCCCGAAGGCTATTTCCTGTTCTACGCTAGATGAGACAAGCATTGATTCAGGATCCGGGAACACGAGGCCGATGCGTTGGGAGAGTTGTGGCACACTTGACGACTGCGTGTCGAGACCCATCACCTCAACCCTTCCTTCTAAAACGCCGTCATAGAAGTGTGGAATAAGCCCATTCATACACCTTAGGAGTGTGGATTTCCCGCAGCCGCTGGGACCTGTCACCAAAACAAATTCTCCCTTATCGATTCTTAGGCTCACATCGTTCAGGCTCGGTCCGCTGGAGCCCGCGTATCTGAAGGACACATGCTCGAAGCTCACGACGCCAACCATATGTTTTCACTGATAATATACTCGGTTTAAGGTGTTGCCAGCCATTTAGTGGTAGCAACCAAAGCTAAGTAAAGCCAATGGCCACTCAAACCATTTGGCGTCTTAAACGAATAGATGGGTCCAGTGCGTGGCGTTGTGGTTGAAAGTACGTGCCCACCCCCCGCAGACACACCTTAGAGAATAGCTTAAGCTGAGCCACTACGCTAGTTTGGGTGTGTGGGAGGCGCTGCTTCGCCTAACTTTCCTCGTCGGATTCAAGTTTCGGCTGAACAAAACTTGCCTTTCTGACGCGTTCAAGTTCGGCTCGTAGTGCTGACTCCTGCGATTGATACAGTGCCAGACGTTCGGATATATCAGCCTTATACTTTTCAAGGCTTGAGACAACATCTTGTCCTGTTGTCTTGTATAGCACTGGGCCAGTTGACCTATATATTTCGGTTCCCTCTGCAAGTGACTTGACCTCGTTTACAACCCTTTCAGTTTCCTTTATTTCAAGTTCTATCCGCTGCCTTTCCGCAACAACCACTTTGAGCTGTTCTTGCAGCCGGGCGATCTGTGTAGCTTTATCTGAACTCAACTAACTCACCATACACGGACGAGGCTACACCTAGCCACGAACACAAAGTGTTAACCGCCGCCCGTGCCTCGGAAATAGTTGGGGCGTCTATATAAACACATACAGTTCTGCCGTCGATGTCGGCTGTCACGCTGGTAGTCCGTCTGGGCCATGATTGTATCTCGGGACTGATGCTGCGAAGTACCACCCTTGCCTCCTGTTTGTCACCAGCCGTGTAGGTGAGCTCGGCTTTTATGTGCATTTAATCAGCGCCTGAAGTGGAAGCTGACACACTTTACTCCTTTCAGCTCAACCGACACTGTTTCCCTGTTATCCTTTTCCTCAATTAGAACCTGCGCCTGCCCACGGCCAGCAGAAGCAGGAAGACCCTCAAGGAAAAGCCTCATTTGCTCAGCCATGTTGGTGGATGCTCTTTTGGAGGGTACGTTGATTTTGCCGATGTCCGACGAGTCCACCAATCGCCTCGTAGTCTTTTCAAGTGTGACACCGTCGAATCCAATTCTCTTCTCGCCGACTACTGAATCCCAGACAGAAAATCCGGCTGGGTTTCCATGCCTCTCATATACTAAGATTATAGCAGCTCCTTGAGAGACACCGATTTGTCTTAGCGCAGCAAGAGAGGTTTTCCCACGGGAAACCTTCACGCCATTAGGTGTGAGACCCGACATGACCGCAGCTAGCGACCTAGATCTTGGTGATGGAGACCTTGAGGTAGTATAGATCACCCTGTTGTACCGCAACCTACGCTCACGACTTGGGTGTATGAGCCGGCCCTGCATATGTGTAGCCACATGAGGGACACTCCCAAACACCTACTGAAATCCTGCGCATAAGTACGCTCTTTCCGCACCCTGCACACACCGTTCTTGAATGCCTTTCGCTAAGGATCTTCAGAACCCTCTTACGTACGGTGGACCCATATCTCGAACCGTATCTACCGGCTTCTTTAACACGCTTGGTGTGACCCATCAGTGTTTACCTCCGCCATTCCTAGAACTCTTCACGTGTTCCCTTAGTTCGTTTCCTTTTTGGTAGCAGAGATCATATATCTTCATTACCTCATCCACGTCGAGGGTTCCGCTTCCGCTCTTTTGAATGGACGCCACTACACCCGACTCAATCGTAGTCATGGTAACCTTTACATCTGAAAGCGTTTCCTCGTAGAGGCTGGGATCAACCAGCAAATATTCACCTATCTTTGCAACCGTGACGGGTACGGGTAGCTGAGTGAGTGGAACGGGTTTCCTTTCTTCGAGTGTAATCACCTTGGAATCCTCAACACGTGTCTCGGGTAGTGTCGAATGGCTTACAGCAGCCAGAGCTGCGAGACCGGCGGTATCCACTATGTTGCCATCGTGGTCCATGGCGTTTATGTCAACGTATACAATCCATACCTTTTGCCCGGGTATAACACACAGTTTATCGTATGAAATCGACTTTGACTCTCTAAGCCCGCGGTCTATTATCCTCGACATCTCGATCGCACTCTCATCCGGTGGACCCGGTTCGAAAGAAGGTGACGCATGCGGGAGAAGCTCGAGGTTGACCGTTAGAACTCCGTCGTTCGGAGTGTCTGGAAAAGGTTCACCCAGTTCAACCTTTACACCAGCGATGGCCTGAGTATTACCTATCTTTGCAACTGCTGATCCTTCTGGTTTTTCATATATGCTGTGCACTACTTCTACCTGTCTGTACTCATCGAGTTTCCTTCCATCCATTCTTTGACCCGTTGATAATAGGCTAAGCAACTCCCTCTGTCTGAATGGTATCGTAGCGTCTATGGAACTCAGATTCTCCAATTTTATTCTTCCTCCTGCTGGACGGTGGCGCTGTACCTCATCGTCAGTGCCTGTTTTTGCATTTGATAAAGCTGAGAAATACCCTTCCTAGCGACTTCCAATCCCTCCTTCAATTCCTCACCGGTTAGCCTGCCGTTTAGCTGAAGTAAAGTTATTTTGTTAATGTTAGGCATCATAGCCACAGGCATGTCGGCCTGACCGTGTTCATCCTCTTCCTCATTGAGGTCGAGCACCACTTTACCCTCGAGTTTGCCTACGGCTACAGCAGTGACAAGGTCCCTCATAGGTATCCCGGCTTCCGCCAACGCGAGAGAAGCAGCGGTTACCCCTGCGCTTCTTGTTCCAGCGTCAGCTTGCAGCACTTCAATGAACACATCAATCACCGTCTTAGGGAATTCTTCAAGTAGAACGGCTGGCTCCAGTGCCTCCCTGATAACCTTAGTCAGTTCTATTTCCCTTCTGCTGGGAGCCGGTGATTTCCTCTCGGAAGTGGAGAACGGAGCCATGTGGTACCTTGTCCTGAGAACAGCCCTATGCGGTAACGCAAGGTATTTTGGATGCGCTTCTCTTGGACCGTGCACAGCCACTATGATCTTTGTCTTACCCTGCTCGATGTACGCAGAGCCCGAGCAATTCTTCAGGAGGCCGACCTCCATCTTCACTTTCCGCATCTCGTCTATTCTTCTGCCGTCGGTACGTATTCCGTCTGGACTCAAAAGTATCTGACTACTCATTTCTCTATTCCCTAACCCTCTCCTTCCGGCTTAGATGTTTCCTGCACATTCTGCGTTGATTCAGGTTGCGAACCATTCTTAAAAGCTCTCAGAAATTCCTCAATTCTACTGGTAAGTCCTGAAGTATGTGCTTCTGCCTCTATCTTTCTGATGAGTTGAACAGCAACCGCTCTCTTCTCCTTATCCTGGGATCTGATCCACACAAAGCCGTTTTGGCCCACGTTTATGTTTACACCTAGCTCTCTGTTAAGTAACTGAACCATTGAACCCTTCTTTCCTATGATGCGGGGGACCCGCGTGGGTTCAACTGCTATTACTACTCCATCTCGGATGGGGCCGTACTCCCTGCTTAGTGTGGCGTCTAGTATGGGGGGACGGGATCTGTCAAATTCGGCCACTTCTGCAAACACGTAGTCGCCAACGCTTAGGTACCTTCGGATGTCATCCAGAACAGGGTTTATCCTCGCAGGGAACCTTCCTGCCGGAAGTGTAGCCTCATAGGGGGCACGAATATCCATGGTCCAGCTACCCATGGATATGTCTGTAACTTCACCGATCACCTTGTCTCCTCTGCGTGGGATGTAGGGTCCCCTCAAAGCCTTGACCGATAACACGTTTCCCTCCCTCAGTTCGAATGAACCAAGCACGAGTGACCTATACTCGTCGCCGTAAACCCCTACATTATGCTCGGCCCTAAACTTTCCCTTGGCGAGGAGGTCACCCGGTGATACAAGTTGCCTGTGCTCCACAAATATACTCATTCTATACCATCGCCCTATCTAACAGAAGCCTCCTTTATTTCAGCCTGACCATGTGTCAGAGAATTGACTTTTTCGATTACTTCCGGCTTCATCCCACCAGGTATCTCGACTGTGACCGTATATGACCCGTCTGTCCCCCAAGATGTGGATTTGACAGACCCCAGCTGAGCGACCTGCCCATACGTCTTCCTGAAATTGGCCGGAACCTTAATCTCCAAAACAGATATGGATACTTTCAGGGGGAGAATCGTTCTGAGTAATTTCATTGCTTCAAGCGCCTGTTCCTCAACCGACTTATAGGGGTTGACAGCGAATCGTACCTGCTCAAGAGCCAGTTCTATTCTCGTGGGTGGATGAGGAAGGCCTGTCTTGGGATCTACACAGTTGCGAGCTATGTATGTTATTATTTGCCTTCTAGTATTCTCTGTCATAGCCTGACGCTGTTGGGCAGTTAGCTGAAGTTCTCCCTGAGTGAGTATTTTGTGGGCGATAGTGTACGGGTCTTGGGTTCCAAACACCTCCTTCAAGAGATTCTCGGGAGCCCTTAGACCCTTACCCGCGTCCTTGAATATCTCTTCGCTTACAAGTACGTCAGTCATAGACTTCCTTTTGCCGTTCCTGTACTCCCAGGCTTCATCCGGCTTAACCAGCACTTCGAATCTGTGACCCCTCACTTCGTAGCGGGCGACAATATACTTGGAACTCATTTTGCGGTCTCACCAAACATTACGCTATTCAACTTCCTTAAGCAGGGTTTCAAGTTCAGGTACGCTTAACTTTGCAAACACCCCAGTAGATGTCCGGATAACTCCTACCTCTATATTTGATGCTTCAATTCTACCCTGCGACTGCTGAGCATCTGCCTGGGCCTTCCGCATGGCCTTCAACGCAGTAACTGCTGCCTCCTCTATAGTCATTGAGTGGGTGTATTTGTCTTTGAGTTGATCGTTTATTTGTTGATCGAATTGGCCTATCGCTACCGCCTTGTATCCCGTGTAGGCGCCGCTAGTGTCAGTCATAAAGAGTTTTGGCACCCCCCTGCTCAAACCTCCGATCATCAATGCAACGCCGAATGGCCTTGTTCCCCCGTGCTGGGTATATGCCTGTAGAATGTCTCCCACGTGTCTAGTGACCAGCTCGACGTCAACATCCTCGTCGTAGGTTAAGCGGTGTATCTGAGAGAATGTTCGTGCTTGACCTATCAGGATTCTGGCGTCTGGAGAGAGGCCTGCATACGCCGCTCCTATATGTTTGTCTATAAGCAGGATCTTGTTTGTTGATGTGACGTCAACAAGCGGTGAACTGGGTCTCTTCTCAGCAACCATGACTACACCCTCATCCACTCTTACACCTATGGCCGCCCATCCCTTCTTGACTGGCTCCATGGCATATTCGACCTGGTATAGTCGGCCATCGGGGGAAAACACTGTTATCGCGCGATCGTAACCCGAAAAATACATGCCGGACACAGCTGTCACTCGGGGGCTATCACATCACCATCGTATATATAAGCTGGGACTAGGCTAGTTTACGCCTCATGCTACTTAACTTGTTATAGGTGTCTTCCAGTAACTCAGGTACTACCTTCGTGGATGCCGTGGTTGGCATAAAGTTGGTATCACCCTTCCATCTAGGAACTACGTGTACATGAAGATGTTCAGGTAGGCCGGCGCCTGCGTCTTCGCCTAGGTTTGCACCCAAGTTGAATCCGTCGGGTCTAAGAGCTTTTTTCAGCAGTTTGATCCATTTTCTTAACGTGATTAACATATCAAGCATTTGCGAGTCATTCAACATATCGAAGTCTTCTACATGGGACCTGGGAGCGACAAGCAGATGCCCGGGATTGTAAGGATATAAATTCATTACCACAACCGTGTCATGTGTCAGCTCTAGCGTGAGCGTCTTTTGCGGATTCCTAGACATACATGCTTCACATATGAAGCACTTACCGCCTCTCTTTTTGTTAAACGATTCTATGTAAACCATTCTCCATGGGGCCCACAGATTCTCGATTGCCTTCGACCTAGCATAAGTGACCAAGGAAACTATTTAGTCCTTCTACGCTTTAGCCTAGGCAGGAGCTCCTCGTATACACGTGACAGCTCACGTCGAACCAACAATTTCCTCTTCATTGAAGCAATCGTACCCGACACAAGAATAGTCTGAAAAGAGGCCGAGCTATCGGATGCTATTCTATCCTTAAGAAATGTGAGGTCAGTGTGACCAACCCTCACGACCATGAAGTCGGGGGTTTCGGCTATCAACCTCATTCGTGACATATACGACTTGGCGCCGCGTTGTTCCAAGAGACCGCAAAGATGGGGATACCCCTGCTCGTCCGAATTCTTCTTTAGCAGAATGTACCTCCTCTTAACGTATTTCATGGCCGATGTCCATCTGCAGGGCTCTGGCTGATAATCCTTGGCATTCTGGAACGTGGGGGAGCAATGCACTCAGCGGCCAGCCGTGGGTTTTCTGCTTTGAGGATTGATGCCCCGTCAGGCGGCGACGACCTCTTCGCATAGGAGATGATCCCCATGCAATTGGGAGTACCACTCCCCCATAGTGCTCAGAAAAACGCCGAAACCGCTTGGCCGCAGCTGGGACAACGGTGAATCTTCTACCACTAGTCAGCGTCGTACATGCCAAGCGCTAAATCCAGTATTTCCCTCGCATATTTGACAAGGTAAAGACGGCGCACATATACCACGAGACTCCTTCGATGAAGGGTACAAAGGCTTCTTGTGCTTGGCGGATGCCCGGCGCGCCAGACCTACCTTTCAGACGAACTGAGTAACCCCGCCTCCTTGAGTATTTGGTCCAGACGCATCGATTTTATGTATCCCTTAAAAGCTAGCGTGACTTTAATGGTGTTGTCTCCTCCGGCGATATGAATTAAGTCTTTATACGCTAGTTGCTTGGACACACGGATGTGCACCTTAGAACCGTTTTGCCTCAAATCGGATGTTCGCAGCAGTTCGAGAAGATCTGAGTTTGGAAGGCGCTTGATAAACGAGTCCGCTGCCTCAAAAGCTTCTCTTCCATGCAGCGTTAAGGATAGAAGCGTTATCTCGTTCCCATAGTGACCAATTGCGTTCTTTGCGTTCATTTTCACGGATTGTCTCAGAGCAGCAGGTGTCAAAGCCAAAATGCACTGCGAAACCCTTTCTCGGCTTTCGGTGGAGTGGCATATCGCCTCAACCGAAAAGCTCTCTACCTTTGGCACATGTTAGATTTCGTACACCTCAAAATAAATTAGCCGAACGAGAGGTGCAGACGTTTCCGTTTGTGCGGAGATTTGTGATTACCACGCTTAGATGCGATGTTCAACTGATCTGTACACGGGATGCCTGTGCACCCAAAAATGGGTGCAGCGTATGAGGCTGTGCAAAGATGCTGAAAGTGCATCGCTAGCCGGCAGCAGATCAGCCCTAGAAGGGAAAGAGGTGTATCAGACGCTATCTCTGATTGCTTGAGGTGATTCCGCCTACCTTCATATCTAAAGTAGCGTGGCTTCCGCTCTGTACACAAAAATATTTATGGAGCCGTGTGGAGGAGTCGAGATGCTAACGCTAACTCGTAAAGCGCCGAGCATTCTGCGTAAGGATTATAGGTTATACCTGCTACCCGCTACTGAAATCCATTGAATTCGGTTCCAAGCGCTAGATCGCTCACTTGGAAAGCCTTCATCAACGGAAAGATTACCTCCTACCGTGAGGCTTACCGAAAGAGGCTTACCGAATGGCGTAAACAGGGCACCGTAGTCAGAGTGCAGCCTACAAGAATAGAACGGGCTAGAGCGCTTGGATACAAAAAGAAACCTGGATTCGTGGTTGTTAGGGTTCGCGTTAGAAAGGGTCATCCCTTTAAGGTTAGACCACGTGCAGGCAGAAGGCCCAAGAGAATGGGTATCCGCAAAATCACTTACGCTATTAGTGACAGGTTAATTGCTGAAAATCGCGCCCTCAAACGTTATAGAAATCTTAGACTAATGGGTAGTTATCTAGCAGGAGAAGACGGCCAGCAAAAGTGGTTTGAGGTAGTTATGAGGGAGCCGTAGTTTGTTAGATCTCAGTTCATAGCCATGTTGCTTTATCTTCCGCGTTTAACATCGCATATCCGGACGTCAGTCTGGGACGGCGGCATCACAGGGGCTACCTCAACTCGTCGCGAGTACATCATTCGTCCATCTGTTACACGGATCCGCTTAATATAAAAGTCTAACCTCACAATCGAGGCGGAACCTGTTGCTGCTGGGTCTGGTCGGAAAGACAAACGTAGGGAAATCAACTTTCTTTGCGGCGTCTACAATGTTGGATGTGGAGGTGGCGAACAGACCTTTCACGACGATTAAGCCGAACCATGGTGTAGCATATATCCGGTCCCAGTGCGTTTGCTCTGATTTCTCCGTCAAAGACGCCAAATGTGTTAATGGCACAAGATTCGTACCCGTCGAACTACTTGACGTGGCCGGCCTTGTTCCAGGAGCCCATCTTGGCAGAGGCCTCGGGAACAAGTTCCTCGACGATCTCAGACAGGCTGACGTATTCATCCACGTAGTCGACGCTAGCGGTTCTACGGACCCGCAGGGAAGGTTTGTGGGGCCAGGGTCCTACGACCCCGTCGACGAAGTCCAGTTCCTCCGGAATGAACTAGATTTTTGGTTGCTAGACATCCTGGGCAGAGACTGGGAGAAGACCGCTAAGTTGGCTACGTTAAAGTCCTTGGATGCCACCTCAGTAGTTCATGGTAGGCTATCTGGCCTGGGGTTTCAGAGAGACGCAGTTGAAAAGGCTTTGATCGATGTAGGTTTGGAAAGCAAGAATCTAGATGCTTGGAACGAGGAACGTATGCTGCGTTTGGCGAAGCGCCTTAGAGAAGTAGGTAAACCATCGGTTGTAGCAGCCAATAAGGCTGACTTACCTCACTCCATGGAGAACATAGACAGAATGAGGGGTGCGATCGAAGAGGCTGTAATACCGGTGGTAGCCGAGGCGGAACTCGCTTTAAGGAAGGCGCAGAGCCTTGGTATAATAAAATACATACCGGGTGATCTTGGGTTTCAGATCGTCACCCAAGACCTCTCATACGAGAGGGCTGAGGCTTTGAGGAAGATAGAGAAATTGATGGGGCGTATTGGGGGCACAGGGGTTCAGCAGGCGCTTGATGCTGCCGTCTACCAAGCTTACGGGGGCATAGTTGTCTACCCGGTTGAAGACCTGAATAAGTTATCCGATAAATCCGGCGTCGTTCTGCCCGACGCACATATAGTTAAGCAGTGCTCGACGCCGAAAGACCTTGCTAGGATCGTCCACACCGAGTTGGCTGAAAAGTATGACTACGCAATAGACGCGCGCACAAAGCAGAGGCTTGCCTCAGACCACATTTTGAAGGACAGGGATGTCGTAAAGATAATTGCTGATTAAGCCGCCTTAGGCGGATAAATCGAATAGGGTGCGACGTCCGTCCGCACGACCGTTCCGGGTAAAATGTAGGCCCCCTGCCCAACCTTGACGCCGGGATTAAGACTGACGTTAATTCCTGTCTTCACCCCTGCGCCAATGAAGCAACCCAGCTTGCTTCTTCCAGAATTCACCCTCACACCGTTGACATTCACCTTGATCGCCCTCTCATCGAATCTAAGATTGGCAGTTATGGTGCCCGCTCCTAGGTTCACGCTTTCAGCTATCACCGAGTCACCAACGTATGAGAGATGTGATATGTGAGTGTTCTGGTAGACTACAGATGCCTTCACCTCACACGCGCTGCCTATCCTGCAGCCGTCGTCGACTGCTGTAAACGGCCTAAGGTAGGAATTTGGTCCCACGGTGACGTGTTTACCAATCCACACCGGTCCTTCAATATATGTTCCAGACTTTACTCGTGATCCTTCTCCTATGTAGACTGAGCCCTTAATCACCACGCCTTGCTCCACCTCCCCCTCTACGTCCAGGGGCATCTCGTTAATCATTTCCTCATGTATAGACAGTATATCCCATGGATACGTCAGGTCGTGCCAAACTGCTCCAGTTATATCAACCACTCCCACTTCAGAAGACGTGGCTGCTCTGTTCAGGGCGTCGGTGAGCTCAAGTTCTCCACGTGGAGACTTATCCACCGACTCCGAATACTTCAAAAAATCGGGTTCTAGAACCATTAGCCCAACAAATGCAAGGTTGGACGTAGGCTGCTCGCTTTTCTCCTCTATGTGGAGGACTCTTCCTCGGCCGTCCACCTTTACGGCGCCGTATTTGGAGGGGTTATCTACTTTTGCCACAGCAATAGTGGCTATATTCTTAGCTTCCGCGTGAACTGCAAGAATATCCCTTAATGATTTGGTCTTAAACATGTTGTCTCCGTACTGGACAAGCGTCGCTCCACGAGCATGTGATAGTGCCAGCGAAACCGCGTGAGCGGTGCCCTTTGGTTCAGACTGCTCAACAAGGTGGGAGGGTGTCAGCGAATCCCTAAACAGTTCGCGATGACCGCTCGGCACTAGTACAAAGGTTTCATATATCCCGGCCTCATGTAGACGTTCAAGAACTAGTTGGGCATAGGGTTTACCGAGGAACCGTAGAAGAGGTTTCGGCGTGGTAGATGTTATAGGCTCGAGTCTAGTTCCCCTACCTGCTGCGAGCACCACTCCCTTCATTTTTGATTGTCAACGCTTTCTTGCCCTACGCTTGCAGACGCCTTTTCTTCAGGCGCTTGCTCAGGAATCTGTTCCGTATCCGCGCCTAGGGGTGGAGACAAAACCTTGACTTTTCTTATCTCCAAAGTGTTTATGTTTGCGATCTTTCTGGCTGCCGAATACACCTCAGCAGCTACCTTGCCGAGAACTATGTCCTGTATGAACTTGTTGAATGTATTCTCGGACGCGTGTTTCTGCATGATGTCGTATCCTATGTGCCTCATTGCTGTGCGCTTGGATCTGTGTATCTTGCCTCTACTTACAGCGACTATAAAGATTCTTAAGATACCACCGTCAGAGGTCGATACGTCTGCCATTATCTCAGTTTTCGTAGTACCCCTTCTACTCATTCCTCTCACAAATTCTCGTGCGAGCTCGAGCTGATCAAATCGTGTCCTCGCAACCCCCCCTAAAATCTCGGTTATCTTGAAGCGTATGAATATTTGAACCTGCCTCAAGTCTCCAGTCATATCCGAAAGCGACACCGTTACCTTACGATTCAGGGCTTCTTCCGTAGACGAGGCAAGAATACGTGGAAGTTCAACCCCGTTAAATGCTGCAGGAGCTTTCACAGCCACCCAAGTTTTTTGCGTTTTAGCTGCACTCGACATCTAGTCTTCGTCACGCTTAGCCGGGTTAACAGGAACCCCAATTATAAGCGTTTTACTTGGCGGAGGGTTCCTTCAGCCACTTTTACTGCCAAGTCGATTTGTTCGAGAAACTCATCTAGGGTGTTGCTGAGCGTTGCCGATTTTTGCGAGGCACAAGAGGCGACTATCACCCCTCTACTAAGCAGCTTTTGCTCGAACATAACCCCTTGCATCGAAGAATCCGCGTGGCTGTCAGGCCACGTGGCCAGATTGGCTGCCTCGGCGAGTTTCCCCCCTAGTTTTATCCTTAAAGTACACCTCCAAGCCATGCTCTTGTACCCACGTTTAGTGTTACCACGTCTTTTGTCCAGACACAGCGGAGGGCTAGCGGTGTTCGGTGAATTTCTGCCTCGATTCTCTCTGTCCTCGGGAACCCGCAAACCCACTTCAAAACACCCCATAACACATCTTAATCGAGGATTTATGGAACACGTTGTGTTCGCCAATACTGACTAAATATGTGGGGGCTCTCCGATTAATCGGGCACCATGGTCTGCAAATGTCATGCAGATCCAACCTGTACGTCGAGGTCATCCAGGAACGCCTCTATCTTTTCTGGTGAAACAGCTGCGTGGGCACTGAAGGAGTTACCAGATCCCTTCGCGTCGAATCGCTGTGCGACTTCGAACATGACTTTTCCAAGGTCTAAGCTTGGCCTGTGTTCAGGCTTAAGGTAACCCACTACATAAGAGCTCCTCTCAAGCGGCACCATTATGAACACGGGTTTATCGTGGGTCGACGAGTGATCCGTTAGACTTTTTGCAACCCTGAACACCGTTTCAGGAGTCACCGCGGGAGGCTTGAGCACGTAGATCGCGTTCTGGGTTTCCCTGAAGTATTCCTGAGCCTGAATGGTTTGTCTTACACCCGCTGACACCTGCTGACAATATGTGTTCACAACCTTTTTGATTTGTGGATAGGTTGAAGAAGCATCGCCCAGAAGTAAACGGTAAATAGTTGAATATTCACCCATACTCGCGCAGGCTTCTAGGGCCAAGGCCAAACCCTTGACGTTTCTGAGGATATTATCGACTGGTCTAGAAGAATCTAGGGCTATAGTTCCGATAAGACTATCCTCCTTAATCTCCTTGAATCCGGCCCTTGTACGAATTTTCTGGAATTCGTCGAACAGGATTCGTGCATCGGTCCCCGTAACTATTCCAGCGGACTTTCCGAGCTGGCTTCTCCTTATTAGCTGTTGAACAAGAGACGCCGAACCGCGCTCATCTCCTGATATTCCTGGAACAAACGGTTCTAGCATAGCTTGCAGAGAGTGGTGAAGAGGTAGATTTTCGGCGACGGGTGCTTTGAGCCCCTCCATCTGGACGATGGCTCCCCGCTCCAATAATTCAGTGGCTACCTCATTATTCAGGCCCTTCAGACTCTGGATGTCCGCCTCTGGTTGAACTGTCAAAGCTGCTGCGATAGAAGCAACAGAAAGCTGTTGCTGGACAAACCCCAACTCCTTGAGCATGATGTAGGTCATTACGGCGGTCGAGCCCACCTGGGATCCATTCAAGCCATAGACGGTTGGATTAAGAACGGGGGTAACCTTTGAAGTCGAGGGATTAGATGTGTGATGCGATATTTCCACTAACCTATCTGATTCGGGTCCCCCCTCATCTGTTGATCCAAGAATTATTTTTGGGCCGATGGGCAATGGAGATTCCGGGCCTGATGTGATGGGGCTGGTTAGCCTGATCGTGAATGGTTTGTTCTGGGAAATGAGAAACGCAGCAAACATCGCGGATGCCACAACAGGATCAGTCGCTCGCTCCGTAAGTAGGGTAAGATATGATCTTGAAGATTCAAAGCTGCTTGCGACGGCTGAGGCTTGTGAAATCGCCTTTAGTAGGTCCCTAGTTTGGGCTGACATCGACAGTGCTTGAATTGATTAGAGAAAAGGATTGCGCTATGAAAATGTAGCGGCTCTCTGTTGATACTTCCACTCAGGTGAGAGAAGACCACGCCTCTTGTAATACTTGACGAGTCTGTGAATCTTTGACTCGGTTATCTCTAAACCTCTAAGCGAAGCTTTGTCCGCCGGGTGGTGCATAAGATGAGTTGCTGTATTGTCAGCGTGGGTTATCAATGCTTCCAAGTCCTCTGGAATTCTACGCTGCACGCCTGCCTGAGCCAGCACGGCCGACACCTTTCTACCCAGAAGGGCTTTAACAAGAGGGATGCCGTATTCGTCTCTTAATATCTGACCTATCTCCGCTTTGTTTACACCTTTTTTAGCTAACTCAACTATGTTTTTTTCCAGCTCCTCAGGAGTAATGTTTACCCATGAGGGCTTCTCAATTTCAACTGGTCTTTTTGAGTGGGATTTACCTTTCTGAGCGCCTTTCCTCATTGGAACTGGTACACTGAGCCTAAACTTTTGATGACGTATTTAAGTGTATTCAGAATCACCTGTAAACCATTTGAAGAAGGATGTAAGAGCAACGGCTCTGTGGGAGTACGTGTTCTTCTCCTCGAGAGAAACCTCACCAAGGGTCTTCCCAGGACGCGCTAACGGAGAAAAGATGGGGTCATATCCAAAACCGCCTGTTCCCCTAACCTCCGTTACGATAACACCACCCAAGCGCCCCACAAAGGTCTTCATCAAGTTACCGTCATAGTATGAGACAGCGCATTCAAACGTGGCTCCCCTGTTCTCCACACCCTCCATAAGCCGCAAAATCCCTGATAGCCCGATTGTGGTATAGACGTATGATGAATACACACCTGGGAAGCCCTTTAACGCATCTATGTGTAGAGCTGTATCATCCACGATCAATGGAGCCTTTAACCGGTTGTAGGCGGCGAGTGCAGCCAACTCTGCTACCTTCGACACGTCACTCGCCTGTATCTCAAACTTCTCAATCGTTGACTCCTGAACCACTTTGACACCGTATTTCAGCCCTATTTCTCTGGCCTCCCTGAATTTACCGTTGTTACCAGTTACTAGGAGAATGCCACGTTTGGGGATGCCACCCTTTATGTCTGCGTTGGGGTTACTGCAGCTGCCTTTCGGCAATGTATCTGCCTCTCAGTCTTATCTCCTTTAGCCTCTCAAAGACCGCATCCGCATGGCTCTTAGATGTTTCAGCGATGTATCCATCTCTGAATTGCGCTCTTAAGCGGGAGGAATCCTGTGGGGCGATTGTTTCCGCTATCTTCAAAAAGAGATTCACATCCACGGCCTTATCTTCCAGCGTTGAAGTGAAGTCCCCTAGGCCGAAGTCTATTATAAACAGTTGTACTCCTGAGACTATAATATTTGATGGAGTGAGATCGCCGTGAGTTATCATGTTCTTGTGCATACGCCCAAGGAGCCTGCCCACCTGTTCTGAATACCTGATTAGACCACTAGAACCCTTTGTTAGCAGACTGTCTCCTTTAACCAATTCGATGAGCAAGGACGAATGCGTGGGTGACACCGCGAGAAGCGCGGGTGTGTTCACGCCCGCCTCCGTAGCCCTAACAATCAGCTTGGCTTCTAAAATAGTTCTGTTCCTCCTCAGCCTGTTATCCAAGTCCAGGCTACGGTAGAGCTTCGGGCACCTGACTTTTAATACGGCATTAACCCCATGGTACCTGACCATGTAGACATCGGCCTCAGCGCCAGCAGCTATCCTACGTATAACGCTGACCCCTAACTCTTTCTCCAAGGAATTGGTACTTGCTCTATTCTCCATCTCGGTACAACCTTGCTGGAATCTATTCTTACTCCGTCAACCAAGCCATACATAAGAGATCCTACATATGAAATCATTCCCCCGTTGTCTCCCGAGAGCTCCGATGGAACAACGCTCAGCTTTGCTCCTCTTGAGCTACACATCTTCGAAAGCATATCAGCTAGTCTTCTCGACCTTGCAACTCCCCCTGTGAGAGACACCTCGTTGCTTCCGCTTAATGCCACGGTGCGCTCCACTACCTCAACAACCATGGCGAACGCGGTCTCAACGGCACTTTTCGCCACATCTTCTTTAGAGAAACCTGAGGAAAGTAGCTTCTTGCATTTGGTTAGCAACCCTGAAAAGCTCATGTCTTGACCCTTCACAGTATATGGTAGGTCGACCATTTTAGTCCCTTTTTCGGCCAGTTCTAGTACCTTTGGCCCGGACGGAAAACCGTACCCCATTTCTCTACCCAATACGTCGAGCATGTTTCCCAAGGCTATGTCAAGCGTCTCGCCCACCATTCTGTATCTGCCGTTCCTAAACAGGACAACCGCCGTGTTACCTCCGGACACAAACAGGGTTACCGGGTCGGAGGTGGAGCAGAATTTCCTTGCTACTTCAACGTGAGCTACTAGGTGGTTAACGGGTAGGAAAGGGAGGGAAAGAGACTGGCTGAGCGCGCGCGCTGCAACAGCCCCCGTTCTCAGGCATGGTCCTAAGCCTGGGCCAAGTGCCGAGGCCACTGCAACCGGTCTAACTGAGACGTCGCGGCAGTATCCGAGGGCATCCGCCACTAGAGATGGAGCTAGGCGGGCGTGGTGTCTTGCAGCTTCCCTAGGATGTATCCCGCCCTGGGAAGTGGTGTAGGTGTGCCATTTATTGTACAATATGTCTCCGTCGAGCGAACATATCCCAACGCCGATCGTGTGCGCCGTGCTCTCTATTCCTATTACGGCGTCAACCATTACATCACTTAGCCGACTTGAGGTATTCTGTATAACCGCATTGACCGCACGCCCACCTGTTCAAACTAGTCTTGTGATGTGCCATATACGATCCACACCGTGGGCATTTCTTGTTGGTGTACTTTATTGTCATTGACTTGTAGTCGAATTCGTATAGTTTGTGAACTTCAGAAACGGTTCCTCACCCCCTTAACCGGTTGGGGCTTGGGGCTTTGAGTCAGTAGCAGCCTGCTTCTCCTGCTCCGGCTTCCGGCTTTTTGACTGCCCCAAGTCTCTCTCAAACATATAGGGCCTCTCGTAAGCCTTGGCGTGTTGAGGGGTATCGTACACATTGAACCTGACTATTACCTCGCTGGAGCCGAACACATGACGGATGTTTCTTATAACTATTTGTTCCTTAGATGAGCCAATGCTGCCTGCAAGCTGGTTTATTAGCGACTTTCGAGACGGTGTAGGGTCCGATGAAGAGACAAGTATCCTAGCGGTCAATTCTCTTCTTTTCGCAAGAAGGTTTCTTCTGTCGTCGACCACTATGGATGAGCTACTCATAGAACGCCAAGTTGAACTGTTTGAATATATTTAAGACTGACTGGCGAAGAGTAGAGTCCACCATCAATTTTACCACGCCTTTCCCGGGTTGTCCATACACAATATTTACGCCGTTTCTTGCCAAAAGGACTACAGGGATTGTTAGAAGATCCTCTTCACCCTCAATGGCTATGATCGAGTGGTCGACACGTGTCAATGCCTGCATAATCGTGCAAACCGCCTCAAGTGTGATGGTCCCAGGTGGATTGTGGGCTTTCAAGGTTCTAGCTGAAGGTAGCGGCTGCTCTGGAAGCCGCCTCCTTTCTGTCCTACCATCAATAAGGGCAAGATAGGGGGAGATTCCAAGCTTCATGGCTGTGGCTGACACTACGTCTCCCACTACTATGAGTTCGTCGCCCGAAATCTGATTCATCGCGCTATCTACTAGGTGAGAGGGAATCAGTTCACCCAAGGGTTCGGCAAGAACTCCCCTTAAATGGTCCGGTAGCACCCATGCAAGCCTAGTATAGCTTAAGGGCATACTTCCCAGGCTTCTTTGCGCCTACTGAAACTGCCGCTGCCGAACCGTCTACGTCATATATTACTACGAGACCCTCCCAAAGGTCCGCGAACTTCGATGACCCACAGGATTCGCAGGTTGACGCACTCGAGGGATTAAGATACTTACACTCCCTGCACGCCTTTAAGCCGCTTGGGTGTCTTCTAGAGGACATCTGTATCAGCCCCGATGCTTACGGCGCCGCCTCGGCTTTCTGCTGGTTCTGCTTCATCCATTCGGGCTTACCCAAACCGGGTTGCCTGCACGTAAGCATTAGCCGTGTTTCTTTTGCCTCTGCCTTGGTGCTTATGCTTGTTATTCTCACGCGTAGCACGTCGTTGATCTGAACAATCTTCTGGGAACCCCTGCCCACGAGCGCGCCTCTCTTTTGGTCGTATACTGCGTAGTCACCGTCAAACACCTGCGAAATGTGGAGCACCCCAGTCATAGGGCCCACCTTAACCCTTGCACCAGACTCCGTGATTTCGTCAACAACGCCTTCCACGATATCCCCTTGATACGGGATAAAGGTAAGTGCATCAACGGCTGCGCCAACCTTGATTCCACCGTCACCAGGTATCAGCAGACCCTCTTTGTCTATGTGTACTGCATCAATTATCGTAACCACGTAACCTAGCTCCTTGTCGTAGGTGCCTCCGTATTCTTCCCTTAGAGTCTCCAATACAGCTTCCTTGAGCGGAGACTTGAGTCTAAGAGGGTCTATTCGCACGGACTCCTCTATTCTAACAAGATAAAACATAACCTGTTTCTCCACCCTATAAGATATTTAAGTTCTCTGAGCAACCAGTGCAAACAAACGTACCTGTGTATATAAGCGATTCATGGGTTATTTCGCACCACTTAAGTTTGATCAAGGATAGGTTGAATTCTATTTGAAGCTATCCTACCGCTTCTTGTTAGGTAAAGGGGGGTGACACCGATCTTTCTTAGCCTGGTTCTTAACGGAAGATCGTCTGTGAGTGGATAGGTATAAGGAATGGACACGCATGCTTCCATAATGGATTCGTCCGCTTCCTTCGATGATACCTCGAGCAAGGTGTATTTTTCGCTCAACTTTCGCGCAAGCATGGCCCTAAGTTTCAGTTTACCTTTAGCCGTATTCTCAAGACGAGCCAATTCCTCTGCGATCTGGGTCGTTATGCAAAGCCTGAACGGCCTCTGAAGCGCCTCCTCCAAAAGGAGCTGTATGTTTAAACCTCGACCGGCAGCGTGAATAAGCGCGCTCGAGTCAACGAGGATGTTCATAGCTTTCAGTTGAGGGTCGCGTATCCCGTTAGGCGCCACTTATCCTGAACCCTCCTCGCAAGCGCAACTCTCGCCCCCGGATCCACAACAACTGGCCTGTTCAGCCTGACGTCAAGCATGGACTTCTTAACTGACTTCACCACCGCGCTGACTATCGCTGGACCTACCGCAACGACTATTTGTTCGCCTGTCTTGAGAGGTTCGAGAGTCGACATATCACGGGTGCCTATTACCCGCTGGAATACGTGAGCCTCAAGTGTTAAGTCAAGGACTGGCTTAGGCAGTTCACCGGGCTTACCAGCCACGCTACCCGTAAGAGAATCCGCTTTCATTATGCTTGGATCGAGGTCAGTCTGGATTCCTATTAACCCCCCAGGCTGAGCTGATTCAAGGACTGCGTCCTCACTCTTCAAGCCCCTTACAACTGCGGTGAGTGGTTGATAAACCGCCTTTCCATCCTGTTTGTAACCCGGTAGTATTTCTACTCGATCACCGATGTTGAGTGTTCCGCTAACTATTGAGCCACCTATTACCCCTCCAGCGAACTGGCCGGGCGGTGTACCAGGCTTATTCACGTCAAATGACCTAACAACAAACACACGGAGTGGTTTCGAGGTGTCCCTAGGCGGGGGTGTGATGTTCTCAATTAGCGACTTGATCAGGGGCGAAAGGTTAATTCCTCTCAGCGCTGAAACAGGGATGATCGGGGCGTTTTCTGCCCATGTACCAGCTATCATCTGCTTGATTTCATTATAGTTTTGCAAAGCCCTCTCCTTTGAAACCACATCAACTTTGTTTTGAACTATCACGAGTTTCCTTACCCCTATCACGTCAAGGGCGGCAAAGTGTTCTCTCGTCTGAGGCTGAGGACACGGTTCATTCGCAGCTATCACAAGCATGGCGCCATCCATTATTGCGGCCCCACTCAGCATTCTCGCCATGAGAACCTCATGACCAGGTGAGTCTACGAAAGAGACGCTTCTAGCCAACACCATACGTGAGCCACACTCAGGACACCGATCTTGGTTGGCGTATGTGCCGTCCTTTTCGCATTTGTAGAACCAGGCGTTCGCGAATCCCAGCTTTATTGTCATCCCTCGCTTGATTTCCTCACTGTGCCTCGCGGTCCACACGCCTGTGAGGGCTTTGACGAGTGTCGATTTTCCGTGGTCTACATGACCAACGACGCCTATGTTAACGATGGGCTGAGGTTTTTCCTTGGTCAACTAACAATCAGTCCCTCTTCTTCGCCACTACATTCACTTGAACTACAGACTCGGTTATGAGTGAACCCCGTCTAAGCACTCTCTTCGGAAGCCCTTGCTTATCCTTCCCCATCACGCGTATCAGTGATCCACCCTGTATATGTTTGACCATCGGGAATCCTGCTGAATCGCTTCCACCCGTTATGGTGAAAACGTATTCGGGTTTCCCAAGGATAGAGCCGTCGAACTCATCGTTAATCTTCAGACCAAGAAGCGATGTGGCATTCTGCCCGCTAAGCGAAATGGTCTCCGCTTTACCGTCTGGGTAGCAGGCGACCACTTTGAACTCTGGCATAGGGAGGTATATTTCATACAGTGTCTTTAAAGCTTAGTTTTTCTTCCGTTAAGAAGCGCTCTTCCGCACCTGCCTACACTCTTCTAACAGCTTGATTCCTTCCTCACCAAGGTAATCCTCAAATTTAGTTCGTAAGATATATGAGTGCTCGGCTGGAACATCCACATAGAGTGTGTCTTCCTCCTGCACTTGTCTGCCAACCGTTAGGTCACTCTTTATC
This sequence comes from Candidatus Martarchaeota archaeon, assembly GCA_023487445.1. Lineage (GTDB taxonomy): Archaea > Thermoproteota > Thermoprotei_A > Marsarchaeales > Marsarchaeaceae > JAMDBQ01. The sequence goes on from JAMDBQ010000007.1 coordinate 75,448, forward strand.
GATATCGCGACACTCTGTCCCTTCGTAGCAGCTTGCACGGGTTCGCCGTTATACTGTATCTGCATTACTCTGCCTACCGGTTTTCCTTCAGAAGTAATTAAGGGGTAGTCAGGCTTTATCTCGCCCATTTCCACTTCGACGCCAACTATTATGGGGTTATTCCTCCTAAACACGTGACCTCGGAGTATCTTGGCCTTACCAGGTTTGATCAAGGAAGCCAGCTGTTCGTAAGTCCTCTTTTGACGTTCTGATTCAAGCCACCTAGTATATTCCTCTATGATTTCGTAAATCAGCTGACTCCTAAATACGGGAATGCCCAGCGAAACCGCGTCCTCATCGGCTCCCGGAACAAATTTGACGTTAAACGCAAGAACCGCTCCCAGAAGAGGATCTTCCTTCTTCGTTATCGATGCCTCCAGCAGATCTCTGCGTGAGATGCCGCCTATATCCGAGTATCGAACCGGGACACCCCTTTTTTGAAGCATACCCGCTAATGCCTCAAGCGAACCGAGCGCATCCGCTTTAACCACAACCCCCTTCTTATCTGACTTGATCCTCACCGATTCCATTTCAGCCTTAACTTGGCTTATCGCCGACTCTGGTGAGTCTTTAAATGCAATTAGCGGTGAACCCGCCACAGCGCTTTCCACATCGTTGGCAACGACTTTGACACCCATTGCTGCGGGTGCCTCAGAAATTTCGGTAAAGCGTTCATCGGTTGATGCCCCCTTTGAAGTGTTTCCGGGCACGAGTATGCTCTTGACCTTGGAGACAATTGGCGACTCGTATCCTCCGACTACGAATCCGTCTCCTTTGCGTAAAATCCCGTCGTAAACTATTGTGTCGAGCGTGGTACCTAAGCCGGTTTCTTCCTTTACCTCCAAGACTATTCCCTTTGTTTCATCGGGGTTAAGGGTAAGTCTTTGACGCATATAGACTTGGCACAGTCCGGCAGTCATTAGCATCAGTTCAGGGATTCCTTCTCCTGTAACCGCACTTACCGGAACGATTGTAAGGGTGCTACGGAAGTCTCGAACCCTGTCAAACCTATCCGACTGAAATCCCATTTCAGCCAACTCACCAACGAGTCTGTAAAACACAGTTTCGAACGCGGTTTTAACTCGTGGTGGCTGTGAATCGATGTCCGACACGATGTCTCGGCTGAGGTCTGGTTTCCATCCGTTGATTTTATCTATCTTATTAAATGCCACTAGGAAAGGTGTGCGTCGTTCACGAAGTATTTCTATGCTTTCTTTGGCTTGGTTTTCGAGGCCGCGTTCCGAGTCCACCACCAAAATTGCTATGTCCGCTATGGACCCTCCTCTTCTCCTAAGGTTAACGAATGCCTCGTGGCCGGGGGTGTCTACGAACAGAAGACCCGGTACTTCTAGTTTGACGTTGTATTTCCTTATAATTGGTTGACTAATTTTCTGGAGGGACTCAAGCGGTATGAAGCTTGCTCCGATATGCTGCGTTTGGCATCCTCAGCCGAGGATCATGCCCGCAGCTTCTCGGAGTTGCACCGCTGTACCCCTTATTTTGTCCAGAAGCGTAGTTTTCCCGGCATCGACGTGCCCAAGAACCGATACAATAGGTTGTCTGAGAGCCAGTTTTGTCACCCCCGTATCAAGGGACTACGGTTGAACTTGAGTTATAGGTGTTTCCAAGGTAAGTGATTTATTGGTGTTCAAACACAAGCGAAAGCTCTCTTGTGGCGTTTTCGGGGGTATCTGATGCATGAACGATGTTCTCCTGCACTGAAGTAGAGTAGTCTCCTCTGATTGTTCCAGGCGGGGCTTCGGCCGAGTTTGTTGGCCCGATGAGTTGCCTGACTATCCGAACGGAATTTTCACCCTCTACCTCGATGGCGACTACCTCGCCTGAAGTAATGAATTTGACTAGGTCCGAAAAGAACGGTTTCGATGAATGCTCTTGATAAAACTTCTTAGCGAGGTCCTCTGTAAACACCGTCTTCTTTATCCTTACTATGTGGAGCCCCTTTCTCTCGATCCGCGATATCACGTCTCCTGTGACCCGGAGCCTTACGCCATCCGGCTTGATCATTAAAAGTGTTCGCTGGATCAACTTTTATCTCACTGACCATGAACCTTTACGTACTTATTGGTCCATTTTAGCCTTTGCGGGTTCCTCTTAAGAACAAGCATGTTCTTTTTACACTTCTGAGCGCAGAACCTGAGTATGGTGCTATCAGCACGAACATAAAGAAGCCCCGTTCCAGGCGGTATCTTTCTTCCACAAAATGAGCACGTAAATGTTCGGGCCATCCACATCACCGCTTAGTTGATATCTTCCGCGCTTCCCTTTCCGTCTCTCGTAGCATGAGTATGTCCCCGACTCTGACTGGACCGAGTACGTTTCTGGTTATGGTCCTTCCCTTCATGGTGCCGCTAAGGACCCGTACGCGCACTTGGATAACCTCTCCCGCGACGCCCGTTCTACCTACTACAGTCACCACTTCAGCGGGAAAAACTACCTCTTGACCCTGTGCGCTCACGGCTCAGCACCTTACTTGCTTTTCTTTAAAGCCGCAACTGAGTTCGCTATCTCCGCCAAGATGTCTTTATTTTGCAGTTCCACTACGCAAGCAGCCGCAGCACCAACTCCTAGAGCCGCGGCCTCACCGAGCTTCTTCTTTTCAGTTATGAACACGTAGGGAACCTTCTTTTCATCACATAGGAGGGGGATGTGTGCTACTACCTCAGGCGGCTGAACGTCCTTAGCCACCAAAACTAGCTTTGCGATTCCTCTCTCAATCGCCTTAGTCGTTTCGTTTGTTCCCTTACGTATTTTACCAGATTCTTGAGCTGTTTTTAGAGCCTGCAAAGCCTTTTCCTCGAGCTCAGGCGTGGGTTGATATGTCACGTAAAATGGTGTAGACATTTTTGTTTCACGAGCCCTCATTGGAGGGTATGCCGCTAGTACTAAGCCCAGCTTAAAGCTTTTTGGATACTGAGGCAGGCCACAAACCAAGACTACGGGTTCTGCATCGTAACTGAACTGACTACCCAACAACTCCAGTCGGCACTGCCCCAAACGGCGATTGTAACCCTCGAATACACAAACGAGGCTTGGAAACTCTGCTGCATTTTTTGTTTGACTGCTAGAAAGCGAGGCTAGGCGAAGTTGTCACTTTGACGCTTTAGAACCGGTATACAAGCGTGAAAAATAGAGGACTCGCTAGTCGTGAGTATATATTATATTAGCTCCATTCTCCGACAAAGTATCTATTCTCGCGTACCCAATTCTAACCAACTGAACTTCGGATCCCAGGGGTTCGCGTAGAATCGAACTTTCTACTATCCCTGCATCCATGTTCATATTCATGCCGAACGCCTTGTAGAGTTTCATGGGTAAACCCTCTCCCTCCTTCACCCATTGGATTATACTTGGTTTCGTTTCCCTGATGTCGCCTACTGAGGTGGAGATGAACTTCGCCCTTGCGGATCCGGTTTTCATAGATGTAATCGTGACGTTCACGAGATCCATGAGCCTAACTGTCTTTCCCTGAGTGAATGCCTGTGTGTCTCGTCCTGAAACCAAGACACGCACTGTGCCCTGAACGACGGGGATTTCTACTTTTCTTGTTCCCTCATCTGGTTTACCGGGATGGTTGGGGATTGTGGCTACAAGCCTATCACCCGGTACGCCTTCTATTTCCATGATGACCGGATCGGTAACTGCAAAATATCTTTTGGCGATAGGCTCGATTATCTTCCTGTTAACGCTGGCTAGGTTGTCCCAACTTATTCTGGCCTCTATGGGCTTTGCACCCACCTCTAGCATCAGGTTTACGAGCGCCTCAGCTGTTATTCCTCTGCGTCTTAGAGCAACAACAGTAGCCAACCGTGGGTCGTCCCACCCATTGTAGCTAGTTGTTAAGCCGCTGTCAAGCTGGTGTGTCGTGATGGCTGAACGGATTTGAGATTTGCTTAGGACATAACCCTCGAGCTGCAGCCTACCATACTGTACTGCTAGTGGGGAGCTTAAACCAAGCTTCTGCTGTATCTTATTCTGGATCAAACTGTTCGTCTGATGCTCCTTTCCTCTGAATACGAGTGTTACCCCCATGAGTGAGTCGTCTATAGCTGTGGAAAAGTTGTAAAGGGGAAAGAGGCTGTACTTTGAACCAAGTCGGGGGTGTGGGTGAAGTTTTGTGTCTATGATCCTCATTAAAGCAGGATCCCTCAAAGCCGGGTTTGGGTCAGCCTGCGAAGTCTTCAACCTTAGGACTGCCTTTTCCTCATCAAACTCACCGCGTACCATAGACTCTAGAAGAATCAAGGAGTCTCCTGAAACCCTATTCCTGTGGGGACAGTTCTGGCCAGAAGCTTTGAGCCTGCTAAATAGCTCCCTGTCGCATTCACATACGTATGCCCCATCAGCCTGAACAAGCTTGCGGGCATACTCATAGTAGATTTCTATCCGGTCGGATTGAACATATTCGTGGTCCCACTTTAACCCGAGCCACTGGAGGTCATCTCTAATCCACTGATATGCCTCGAGTATTGGCGGCTTAACTTTGGGGTCTGTATCCTCGAATCTTAGAATGAAGATACCACCATATTTTTTGGCATATTTATAGCTTAAAACAGCGGCTCTCAGGTTACCGAGGTGAAGTGGACCGTCTGGATTAGGTGAAAACCTTGTTACAACCTTCTCAGGTCTGCCTGGTATGTCTTGTAAATCCAGCTGAGCCTGGCTTGTCTTGGACGGCTTATCAGGTAGGTATTCGGAATAGGCTTCAAGTTCCCTGATGCGTCCCTCATGGCTCAGACCTGAAACCCTAGAACACGCTTCCTCCGCCGCCTCTGAAACCCTGTTCAACTGCGCCCTCAGATCGGGATGAGCCGCGAGGATCTTGCCGATTACGGCCTGAACAGACGGTTCGCCTTTGTGCTGAACAGCGTTTAACAGCGCCTGAGCATAGGCCTCCCTAGTCAGTTCTTGATCTGTTACGGGCAAGTTAGCATCCCCCGCCTAGCTGGTTCTGTATACGGAGTAGTCCGCCAATTCCTCGAGGAGACGCCGCGATTCCTGCGCGGGGAGGCGCTGTAGCCTTGCCTTTGCTTCAGAAGCGTACTTCCAAGCCCTGTCTTCACATTCTCTATCTACGCCCAAGTCAACAAACAGGTCTACGACACTGTGAACCTCGCTGTCCGAAGCGATGTTAGAACCTAGCACCGAATCTATGATCTTTTCCTGTGTTGATGAACACCTTTGTTTTGCTAGCACTATCACAAGTGTCTTCTTACCTCTTCTAACATCGTTCCCAACTGGTTTTCCGGTCAAACGTGATTCACCGAATGTTCCAAGGTAGTCGTCTCTTATCTGGAAGGCTAAGCCCAGACTCTTACCATATTCCCTGAGGGAAGCTAGGTCCTCTGGTTCCCCGTGTTTTCTCTCCGTACCAGCGGGTCCACCCACTATTCCACCCATTATGGCTGCGCATTCATAAAGGGCGGCGGTCTTAAGGTATATCATCGACAGGTATTCCTCCTCGCTCACCGTGTGTCTAGACTCGAAGCTGATGTCCATGTATTGTCCCTCGTCGACCCTCGCAGATGCTACGCTCAGAGCCTTGACTACGCCTCTTACCCCCGACAACTCCTCGCTCATCGAGGCCGCGTAAAACGCCTTCGAAAAAAGCAGGTCACCGGCTAGTATTGCAAGCGATTCGCCGAAGATCTTATGGACCGTTGGCTTACCTCTTCTGAAATCATCTTTATCCATGATGTCGTCGTGAACAAGTGTAAAGTTGTGTAGCAGCTCAACGCTGGCCCCCGCAAGGCGGGTCGCCTTATCATCGTCGCCGAAGAGACGGGCAGACTCTACAGTAATGAACGGCCTCATCCGTTTTCCACCCAAAGAAGGCATATAGGAAGACGCGTCGTAGAGTTGCTTGGGTTCACCCGAGAGTATGTGGAAAACTTCTTCGTCGACTGTGTGGGCTACTTCCCTAAGCTTAGTGATTAACCATTCAGTTCTCTGCCTTCTGCTCAATGTGTCTTCCAATTTCTTTGACTACGCTGGAAGGCGATTGCAGGAGCTATTTTAGCTTTCCATGTGGATTTGGACTTTTTCTCCAAACCACTTCAGTGCCAGTAAACTGTTCCCCTCGCAGTACCTCAGCAAGCCTTCCCGGAATTGTGGCGTCTATTATGATGCACCTGCACCCGTTACGGGCGGCGTTCAATCCTTGCTGAACCTTGTATGCCATTCCACCGGTGACGTCGGACGATGTTGCAATAAAATCGGTGGCTTGGTCAACTTCTTTCAAAGGTTTGTCCGAATCTGCCGGAGGGAACCTAGTATATACTCCGGGTGAGGCGGTGGCGTATACTAGGCTGCGGGCGCGGAGTTTAACTGCGAACTGAGCCGCAATCAAGTCGCCGGAGACTATTGAAAAGATCCTTTTGGGTTCAAAGTATACGTCACCGTAACTCACGGGTACGAAGCCGTGTTTAAGACCAAACTCGGCAAGCCGGAGTGCCTGGGGAGAAATCCTCCTTTTCAGCGTCATAATAGAGTGCGGCGGCAGAGATAGCGGTGGCAGACCGTTTTCCACCATGACTTCACAAACTATCCTGTTTAACTCCGACATAGCATTCATGGTTGCCGAGGCGCCGTAGACTGTCGAAGAGGGATAGCCTTCCGATACTTTGTAACGCTTCGCCATGGTGTGGCCAAACCCTCCTCCCCCATGAACTATGATGACCCTCTTGTTGGATGAAGCTATTTCTTCTATTACCCTTTTGAGGTTGGCTTGGTTGACTTCATTTTCAGCGCTTTTGTTTGTGATTACGCTGCCTCCTAGCTTCACCACGCAGAGGTCGGTGCTAGCGGTGCGTTCCAAGCGCTTCTCCACGGTAATCACTTATTAGTCGCCGAATTAGACTCGAAGACAATGGAGGCGTAGCCAACGACGCTGGCTCTGTCTCCGGTAGCCCAAGCGCTGGTCAGATATTTCAGCATCCTCGAAGAACCGCAACCCAGGCGACTGCACGACCTCATCGTCGCCATGATTGGTCCTATGCCGCAGGCGTTAGAATATAGGCGGTCAGCTTCCCTTTCCACGAGCTCCTCGTTCATAGATATTACCGCCTTAATCAACTCTCCGTCTACTTTGGCTGCGTAGTCTTCTGGCACATAATGTGAAAAGTCTGATGACGCTAGTATCAGCGTCTTCCCGATCTTCTCCGCTGCACCTGCAACCGCGTCTCCCAGCTTGATCATGGTTGGGAGGGATTGATCGAGTACACATATTGGGAGAATCCTCACATTTGGTCCAAACACGTATTTTATGAAGGGAAGCTGCACTTCTATCGAGTGCTCGTAGATGTGGGACATCGGGTCGAACTCGGGGAAAACCCGCATGACTTCACGCGCGGACTCCGAGTCGACTTCAATCCCCCCTATGGGTGTGTACCATGTTCCATCTGGCCAAACGCTTACAGCTGAACCGTAACCGGTGTGGTTAGGCCCAATAATTATTACTAGCTTCGGCGTAATTTTTGTGCGAGTGTAGCCATATGAATAGGATGCAACCGTCCCCGAGTATGTATACCCCGCGTGGGGGACGACTGCGCCCATGTAGAACTCGGAATCTGAAGATTGGGTTAATGGGCCAAAGCCATATGTGAAACACCTGTCCAGGTCTTCTAACAGAGCCTGCCTCGACCCGGGGTAAAATCCGTCGGCCACAGCTGGTTTTCGGTTCAAACCCCTTTCGCCGATTTCAGTTCAGTCTCTCAAAGTCCTCAGGTTTAACAGTCCACTCGGCTGCAGACGGAAGCTCACCCCTCACCTTCAATATTTCCCGTGCAAGAAGCCAATATATAACCGCGAGAGACTTGCGACCCCTGTTGTTAGCTGGTATCACGTAGTCTATGTACTCCACGGGTGAATCTGTATCGCATACGGCTACTATGGGTATGCCCATTTCAGCTGCCTCCAAAACTGGCTGAGTCTCGTTGAGGGGATCTGATATAAGAACTGCATCGGGTTCGGAATAAACGTTCAGTGAGGGATTGGTAAATGTGCCAGCCGTAAACCCGCCTGTTAACGGAACACATTTGGTATGGGCGCTAAACTTGAAGACAGGGGCAAACGCGTTCCGCCTTAAACCCACGGCCACTATTTTGTCGGGTTGAAACTGCGAGAGAAACCGGCTTGCGAATTTGATTCTCTCATCGAGTTGTTTGACGTCAAGAATGTACACGCCGTCGCTCTGGGTGCCCTGTATGAACCTTGACATTAACCTTGCCTTCCTGTTAGTGCCTATATTCACGTTACTAGTCTTGTAGACTTCCTCTGGCACCAGCAGCTGGTCGGATAGCTCACTCATTGAGTTCACCCTGAGAATTGATTGGCTTTAACACCGTAAATTGGATCACATCGTCTATAACGTCAACGTGTGAGATGAACATTCTCCTGCAGCAGTACCTGTAAACACCGAGCGAGTCAAGAACCTGCCCAGGGGCCTCACCTGCCGCAACACGTTTTGAATACGCTTCCCACTTGTCAGCAACCACCTTTCCACATGTAAAGCATCTCACTGGGAACAACATATCTGTCACCTATACGATTTCTGGAACCTTCTCCTTGGACCTGGTCCACCGAACTTCTTCGGTTCCGTCCTCCTCGGGTCGCCGCTCAAAATGCTTCTATCGTATTCGTTTAGGATGGACTTGACTTCCTCGGAGCCCGTGTATTTCACAAGGCCTCTTCCAAGAGCTATCCTAGAGGCGTCTGCCTGCCCCATAACACCGCCACCTTTGGCTGTAAGATAAATGTCTACACGTTTCCGCAGTGTTTCAGGTATTATATTAAGCGGTTCCATTATTCGCTGCTTCACCTGCTCGTTAGGATACGCTTCCAGTGGATACTCGTTGAAATAAACGCGGCCCGCACCCTGTTTAACCAGCGCCCTTGCTACCGCCGACTTCCTTTTCCCAGAAACTATTACTTCAACCATTTCTCAAAACACCCCTCCATCCGAATCTTCTTGCTACCCTTTCGAGCGGGTAATACCTTTTTGCCCTAACCACGGCCCCCGCCAAAACAGTTGGCTGCACCGCTGCATACTCCAAGGGTGCCCCTATACACACCTTAAGCCTTGACAGCGCTTCTCGTCCGCTAGGTTTCCTAGCAGGCAGCATTCCGCTTACCACCTGCCTGAAGTACCTATCAGGTCTGACATACCATTTGGGTGAATACCTGAACGGGTTTATTATTGAGCGCAGCTGGAGTTTGTGCTCCCATTCCCTCTGAATGGAGCCCCATGTCCCAGACACAACTATTTTCTCTGCGTTCAGGACAACAACTTTCTCTCCACGCTTGATTCTTTTGGCTACTTCGGTGGCTAATCTACCCAGTACAAGGTTGCTGCCGTCAATCACAGTTAACTGCGCAGTCTGGGTCTCACTCACTTTATTATCACCGTATCACTGAAGTCCTTCAATTCTGTTGACAACTCACTTAGCGTAAACACCCTGCCACCCGCCTTCTCGATCTTTTTCTTTGCTGTCGAAGAGAAGCCGAGCGCTGCCACGGTGACCGCCGATCCTAGGCTCCCCCCTCCCAGCACCTTTCCAGGTACGATAACCGTGGTTTTACCGTCTCTTTTGCGGTCTATTGATGAAAGGTTAACGCATGGTGTCCTCCTTGAAGACTTATCAAGCTCACTGGCTAGTGCATGCCACATTTTTCTGTCGGCTCGCCTACCAGCCCGTTTCAAAGCTAACATTTCTATCCTAGTAACCCTGTTTGTAGGACCTGTCCTTCTCAAATCAGTTTACAGCCTCCTCTTTTACCCGCTGAGCTTTAAGTGCATCTCGTACCCTACGCATCTTCATAACAAGTATTAACGCAGCAGTCTTAACTATCGTTCTGGGCTGCAATGAACCTGTTGATTCAACGGTGAATCTGACGGCATTTTCATCCCATAAGATTTGGACAGCGCCCGTCTTACAGTCCTTTTCACAGGCCCTGCACAGTATGCATTTCCAAGCGTCGGTAAACATCAGTTCCCCGTCGGTATACCTTAGGCAATCCACTGGACAGATGGACACGTGTTCCTCGCAGTTAAACTGCTTCTCCTTATCAAATTTGAGAACTGGCTTAAAGAAGAAACTTACGGGGCTCACTGGACTGAACTTGGCGTGCTGTAGGCCAATCCCGTACCTCGCGAACGCTTGGAACTCTACTATCTGTCCATTACCTAGTTTGAAGAGCTGGACGTTCTTGTTCACTGGCTCCACAGTAGAATCTTCGCCGATCGTCTTCAGGTCAGACGAATAAACAGTTAGAGGCCCCTCCGCCTCGTTCGGGCATTCCTGCCTTAGCTGGTAGTCTATACGAGTGGTAGGAGGCCTCCCTTCTTCAATATCCATCGAAAGTTGGGCGAGCTGCTCCGGTTCGCCCGGAGTTTTTAACGGCAGCAAACCCAGCCTGTGTGCTATGTACTCGTTGTAAAGAGGAGAAGTGTTTTCAACAAACAACACTTCATCAACCGCAACAGTAGGCACCTCTGCCATACACGCCCTCCTCAAGCCGTTTACCAAGTCCTTACCCAAACCCGTTATTTCTAGCGTAAGCGTATCAGGTGATTCGTTAATAACCTGAACCTTTAATTCGGACACGGAACCACCTCAGACCCTTCTTCCTCTTCTTCCGCCTGGACGCCTAGTTGAGTCTGTAGGTAGAGGCGTTACGTCGGTTATTTTACCAATCATGAAGCCCGCTCTTGAAAGAGTTCTGATCGCAGATTGCGCACCTGGCCCTGGAGTCTTTGGCCCATGACCTCCCGGAGCACGCACATACACTACCAACGCGTTTATCCCCTTTGAGGTTGCGAGTTGTGCAGCTTGGGAAGCCGACAACATGGCGGCATATGGAGAAGCCTTTTCACGGTCGGCCTTGACTACACGTCCCCCAGAACTAATTGCAACTGTTTCCG
>JAMDBQ010000001.1 GCA_023487445.1 Candidatus Martarchaeota archaeon
TCCACCCTTTCCTCAACAACCTTCCTGAAAGTGCCGTCGCCCACCCATGCAAACTCCGCCTTCGGCATCTTGGCGTACACCTTAGCCGCCACGTCGACGAAGTCAAGCGGCCTTTTACTTGGCTCGATTCGCGACACGGTGAGCACAAGCATTTTACTCCACCACGTTGCCTATGACGCGTGACTTGGTGGCTATACCCATGGAGAGGAGCCCGAGCCTCGTGGTTTCGCTTATACATAGAACCGCGTCGACGATTCTAAGCGGTGGATAACTCATGATCCACCTGAAAACCGCGGTAACCCGTCTTGAGGGGGTTGATGCCATTCTCTGCAGGAATTCGACTCTGTGGGCGTCGTGCTGGAGAACCACAACCTTCTTCCCCATCAATTTAGCAAGCACAACGGTTACGGGAACCGTGTACCCCGAGTTCACCACGACAACGTCTGACGTGGCCAGCATACCGGGCAGAACAATTAGCAACCTGAGAAAGAATACTAGGGGGCCTATTATTCTTCTGCGCGGAACACTTACTCTTAGCGTGGGGGGATCAGATTGCGTGAAATGTGACTGAGTGGCTCCGAATGAACTGACAACGTTGACCTCAGCGCCCGCGGAGGCAACGGCCTGCATCAACTTGAAGAATGCCAGTCTGCCTCCTGCTAGGTACCGCGTGTCCTCGGTGACGCCTAGGACCCTTATCTTCCGCAAAATGCTCCACCAACTGTTTGAAGGGATGGTATTAAGCAGATTACGCTGGGTTTACACCAGTGTTACTGACACGCCTTTTTCTACTGTATGAACCGCCGAGGATACCATACCCATGTTTCTTAGTACAGAGTTTACCTCGCCGAGCTTCCGGTCGGTATCGCATAGATAAACCACCGAGCCGCCCATACCCGCGCCCGTTATCTTGGACCCGATGGCTCCCGCTCTCCTCGCGCTGTAAACCGCTTCCTCCATTGCAGCCGTTGACACTCCGAGGGAGGATAGGAGTCCGTGGTTGATGTTCATGAGTTCTCCAAGCTGGGTCAGGTTGCCAGATTCAATCGTGGTAACGCCATCCTGAACAATGGCGCCGATATCTGAGTTTAATCTGTCCACCAGATCAGGATACCTCGATCTGAGTCTGGCAACGGTTTCGACCGCGTGGGCCGTAGGGGCTTCCCTAGGAGTTTCAACGACCCCCAGAGGCAGTGGACCCCTGATTTTCAGGCGGCTGACCGTTAGGCGCTCATTCGCCTTGTTAACAACGTTTACTCCTCCCAGACAAACCGCGTGGGCGTCCATGCCGCTCGAAGACCCCTGAACGCCGAGTTCCGCTTTGGTAGCGAGCTCAGCCAGGGTTGCGGGATCTAGTTGGAGGCCGAGTATCGCAGAATACGCGGCGCATGTGCCTGCGGCGACCGCGGCGGATGTGCCCAGACCAGCTCCCACAGGCATATCCGATTTTATGCGTATGGCCGCACCTCTCACAGTCTCAGAGATAATTCTTATTTGGCGTATGGCTTCGAACACGTAGGAGAACGCCTTCTCGGCTATAGCTTCGCCGCATGTGTAAACTGCTCCGCCGGGTCCCAGCCTTGCATTAACACCTTTCACGGATATATCTTCAGAGTACACATCTACCTCATCCCCCTCTAGGTCGCTTGCTTCGACAACTACATACCTGTCTATACCTGCTACTATCGCCGGCTGCCCGTAGACCACCGCGTGTTCACCCAGAAGGGTAACCTTTCCAGGAACCTTAGCTACTGCCTTCACAACCTCTCCTATGCCCACAAGTTTAACAGTGTTTCTACTGCCTTCCGCGGCCTCTCTTCGAGCACACCTTCCTCACCTAGGATGGACGACGTATCCGGGTTACCTGCGATGTTACACCATATGTAGTGGGCGCATAAATTCTCAGTCAAATCTTTGCGAGCGTAGATGTGAGAATTGGAAGCTGCCCATTGTCTAAATAATATTTGCATAAATTTAGTTTATCTGAATATAATATTGATAAGTCTACCAATCTATAAAAAAGATTTATATACTTCCGGAGCCTCTTCTTTGGCTACGGTGAAAACCCATGGCTTCCCCTGCACAACCAAACCAAGAAGGCAGTATACCCGCCCTCAAACGTGGCGTGCTCGGACTGAAGGAAACTTATGGCCAGGCTATGGGTGTCACCGCTCCCCTGGGTAGCGTTGTGTCAACCACCACAGCCGCGGTAATATTCGCGGGCGCGGCTGTGCCGCTAGCAACTGTAATCGCCTTCCTCGGAAGCGTGCTCTGGATATGGATACTCACAAGATACTCGAATAAGGTGGCCGCCCCGGTGGCTACTACTCTTTTTCTGGGGCGGCGTACATGTCGAAGAGCCTGAGTGTGTTCGAAGCGTTAACGGAGGTGTTCGCCTACGTGTTCCTGAACGCCTTCGATGCCGTGGCGGTTTACCTTCTTATACAGGTGGCCGGGGGATTCCTAGGCTTCAGGGTTCCCATTTGGGTTGACGCAGTAGGCATGGCTGCCACAGTGGCCTACCCCACGCTGATATGCCTTACCAACGTCAAAACACTCATGGGTAAAATCGTTATGATTGGGTCCACTCTGGAAGTTGTAATGCTGATAGGGTTCTTCGCCTATGTTACTTCTGCTCACGGCTTCCCACTGAAGCCCTTTAATCCTTCACTCAGCCCCCTTGGACTGGGCGGCCTCGCAACCGCATTCATACTTTCACTCGTAAGCATATCTGGGGCTGGCACCGCATCCTACCTCGGCGAGGAGACGAAGATACCCACTAAAACCATATCGAAGGGGATGTGGCTGGCCCTGCTAATAGGGGGGTTGTCCATGATTCTAGGAACCTACGCGCTCGTAGTAGGCTGGGGCCTCGGCAACCTTTCAACCATCTCAAGTAACCCTCAACCCTTGTTCCAGGAGGTTGGCAGACTGGGTGTGCCCGTGCTGCTAGCCACGGTCATACTTTCAATAAACAGTATACTCGTTCAAAACATAGGTGCCACCGTGAGCGCTTCCAGGATACTCTTCAACCTTTCAAGAGAAGACAGCGCCCCCGCCAGATTTAGCAATGTAGCCAAAAACGGTCAGCCCGTCGCGGCTACGCTTGCTGTGGGAGCGGCTACGGCGCTCATAACGTTCGGATCAGTCTTCGGGCTTGGGGTAACATACGCGTTCGCGTCTCTATCGATCCCCCTTTCGGTGCTATGGGTTCTTGGCAGGACAGTGGACACTGCGGGGGTTCCCCTCTTCTACAAGAGGATCCAGAAGCTCACTATTCCGCTCGTGGTGATACCTGTCGCGATGTTCCTACTCAACGTGTGGGGCATCGTGGAAACCTTCTACCCTCCATCAATCGTGGCTTCATCTTACCTGCTAGGCTTTGCACTCACATCCATGGTGTGGTACAGGGTGTGGGGCAGCGGAGGCAGAGCGGGCAGCCTAGTCGTCTCCGACAGCGGGGAAGTAATCCAGGTCAAAGCAATGATCGATAAACTCAAACACTAAAGCAAGGCTGAGCAAAGGACAGGTTTATTTCCTTGTTTCAGTTGGAATCTGGTAGAATCCTATGCCTGGCTCAGTCAAGGTGTATGTCAGATCAGAGAAAATACCTGTAGGCGTAGCAGAAATAACTTCTAGGACGCCCACGGGTCTGGGTGAACTCGGAACCATCGAGAGAAGTTCACCCATGATTCAGTACGACTACCAAGTCCCCGACGACCAGAAGAATCTACTCCTACTTGTTAAAGAGGTTTGCGAGGAAAGAGGGTACGTAGTAGAAATAGTTGACCTATCAAGGGAGGGCATAATCAAAAAGATACGTGAACCCGAAATAGTCAACGCCACAGATCTACCCGTGGTGGTTACACCTACGGGTGAAAAACTGGTGGGCAAATCGATAACCCGTTCATCACTCGAGAAGCTCCTACCCGCGGACATGTCGGGCAGGGAGCTTCGCGCATTCGTGTACATCAAATGCAAGAAGGGATCAGAGAACAGGCTGGTTGAGGACCTTATGAGGCTTAAGGAGGTCAAGGAAGTCCACCTTATCCCGGGGGAGTGGGATGCTCTGGCTGTGGTGGGGCTTACACCTTCTGGGGGATCGGGTGAAAGAACCGCCGTGGACTTTGTGATGAATAAAGTTAGGAAACTTGACGCCGTGGAGTCAACCTCCACCATGACTCCGGTCTACAGCTATACCAAGTTTCCTCTGAGCTAGTTCGTCGAACACGCTAGTGGGTGGATGCTTCTTAGAGAATTCGACGGGCAAAATATAAATCAGCGTCCAGACTACTCGGCTAGGATTGTGTGGATATGCAGGAACAGGAGAATTCGTCCAGGCGCGCGGATCAGGCTCTTAGAAAGGCGTACGCATACTATAAGCAGGAGCTGGGCATGGCCTATGCATACAGAACATATGTGGGCGCGTCACGCGACCCCGAGCTTGCTGATGCGCTTAAGCGGATAAGCCTAGAAGAACTCGGGCACGCGGAGGCTTGGAAGACGGAGCTCGAGAAGGCGGGGGTGATGGTGGACGAATCAGTTCCGATTTCGTATAAGATAAGGGCTCATCTCGCATCCATTGGATGGAGAATCCTGGGTTCAAACGCTCTTCGCGCGAACCTGCACAAGGCCGAAAGAGAGGAGCTTCGGATGTACAATGAAATGAAGGAGCAGGGGCTATTCCTAGATACCGTGAATAAACTCACGGTAGAGGAGGAAAACCATCTTACAACGGTTGCCCCATCAGAGGAAGATGAGGGAGGCAGGTTTACCCTAAGAAACTTCATATTCGGGATCAACGACGGATTCATCTCCGAGCTCGCCCTGCTTGCAGGAGTAAGCGGCGCCACAAGTAACACGGGGTTCATAGTGCTCGCAGGTGTGGCGATGATGGTGGCGGAGGGCGTCGCCATGGGGGCCGGAGCTTACCTTTCAAGCAAGTCTCAAAAAGAGATGTACCAGTACACACTCAAGCAGCAAAGGGAAAGAGCTAAGCTCAGCCCCACATACAGGCTTGAGAAACTTATAGAGTACTTCAGAGAACGGGGACTCACCGATGAGGAGGCTAAGAGAGTCGCTCAGAGGGTGACGTCGGATGAGAAAGTGGTGTCTAAAGCACTGGTGGAAGACGAGCTGGGGCTGAGCGGCGCGTTAGACGAGAAACCGGTAAAAGAGGGGTTCAACTCTACGATAGCCTACGTGGTGGGGGGAGTTCCCCCGCTTGCGCCCTACTTCTTCATGCCCGTGCACACGGCCCTCGTAGTCTCGGTTGTTCTCACGGTCTCCGCCCTCTTCGTCACAGGAGCACTCAAGTCGGCCTTCACGGGCAAGAACTGGGTTAAGAGCGGGTTGGAGATGGCCGTGATAGGAGCCGTTGCAGCGGGATTCGACTACATGGTGGGAGGAAGGTTCGCAGCACTCTAGGAGAGTATCCCCGCGAGGGCTTGGGCTTCCATCAGGCTGCCTTCAACCTTCAGCTTACCGCTGAATAAGGCTGTCACTGGGTTAAGCCGCCGGCTCAGGAGCTCACCCATATCCTCGGATGACATCACTATGGTGGCCACGGGATTGCTTGCCTCACCCTTCTCAAGCTTGAACTCTCCGTCCTTGACGTGGAGGTAGAACGGCGAACCGTCCGTGGGCTTGAACTGGAACACCTTATCCCATCCCGCCACCTTTGCGCCGAAGCCCTCCTTGCCAACAGCCTCTTCCAGGGCCTTCTTTGCCATAGTATACACATCAGACATTTGTACCTTGCTTCGAACCCCCAAGACAATATATGGGTTATCGCCCACTCGGTGCGTCCGCGCTAACCTCCACCATGGTCGATGCGTGAAAGGCTCTGGTCGCCGGAGGGGTCACCGAGAGTGTTGTCAACGAATTATGGTCAGATCGGAAGAGCGT
>JAMDBQ010000016.1 GCA_023487445.1 Candidatus Martarchaeota archaeon
TAAAGGCGGGGTTCTGAACAGCCTGCCTGCGTGCGGGCTCACCTACAAGGAGTTGACCGTCCTTGGTAAAGGCCACAACTGACGGGAATGCCTTACCAGTCAGTGTGACGCCTTCGGCTGCGGGAATAACGGTTGGCCTGCCGTTCACTATCACTGCGGCAGCGGAGTTGCTTGTACCCAAGTCTATACCCAATACTTTTTCAGGCATTTTCAGTTCTCACCATGTGCTTTGAAACCTTCACCACAGATGGCCTTATCACCCTGCCATTCAGGGTGTATCCAGACCTAATCTCCTCAACCACGGTGCCTTCGGGTAGATCCGATTCAACCATGGATGCGGCTTCATGATAGTATGGATCAAACTTCTGACCCACCGATTCAATCTTTGAGAGTCCCTCAGCCTTCATTATTTCCTCTATTTTTTTAAGGATGAGTTCCAAGCCCTCCACCACCGAGGGATCGGCTTTACCCCGAACCATACCCAGCGCAGCTTCAACCGTCTCCTCCAGCTCGATAAAGTGGCGCGCAGAGCGCTCGTTTGCAACCCTGGAATACTCCTCGATCTCCCGCGCCGAGCGCTTGATCAGGTTTTGGTAGTCAGCCTGCAGGTATTTGATCCGGGCTTCAAGGTCGGCCCTAACCCTTCTTTCCTTCAGAAGCTCTTCGGAGACGTCGTTCTCCTGTCCCTCATGCACCACTTGGGAAACGGATCCATCCTGTTCTTCGCCGACACCGGGCTGCTCCGACAAAAACATCCCCGCCTTTAGCTACATAGGAATAAAGTACGTATTTAAGTCTAATCTGGCGAGCAGCCCGTGAAGAAAGCTGGCACTACAAGGGTTTAACGCAGGGATTTAACCTATTCAGACGTAGTGGTTTTCCCCAGGGGAAAACGTAGCCAAGGTGGCGGTTACGTTGCCTAGAGAGGCTCGGGATACCGCCAATACTAGGGGGTATCCGTATTCAAGCATTCAAGCGTGGAATCATGGCTTCAAACAACGTGGGTCGTCTCATGGGGAGCACCGGTCGAAGATGTGTCGCGGATGGTACACCATAGACCATATGTATCCAATGTCCTCGATCGGTTGGACGGCTGTTCACCCTATGTCTCCAAGTGTTGAGCTAAGGGCGGCTTTAACCCCCTGAAAATGCAGAGTCTGGAGCGCGTGGTTCCGAGTGTGAACAGCGTACACGAAGGGTTTATTACGCTGGGTATTTCACCTAACCGTCCCATGAAAGCGCTGATACTTGCAGGCGGATTTGGTAAAAGGCTTAGACCGCTTACGGAGAGCGTTCCCAAGCCGCTTCTTGAGGTTTCTGGGAAGCCGATAATGGCGTGGCAGTTTGAGTGGCTGAAGTCTCACGGAATCGATGAGGCCATAGTGTGCGCTGGCTACCTTAAGGAAAAGATAGTTTCGGAGATAGGGAGCGGATCAAAGTATCAGATGAAGGTTGGCTACGTCATCGAGGAGGAGCCCCTCGGCAAGGGTGGAGCCATAAAGAACGCCGAACATTTTCTCAGAAACGAGGACAAATTCCTTGTAATCAACGGCGACGTGCTGACAAACATAGACCCTGAGCGGCTGCTAGGTAAGGTAGGCAAGTCTGCAACGGGTTGCATAGCAGTAATCCCGCTTCCCTCACCGTACGGCGTAGTCAAGTATGACCGTAGAACCATGCTTGCTAAAGAGTTTCTTGAAAAACCGAGGATCATGGAGTACTGGATCAACGCAGGCGTATACGCCTTCACCCCAGAAATATTCGACTGGCTACCCCAGAAAGGGGAGATAGAAGACCAGACCTTCCCCCAGCTAGCCGGAGAAGGTAAGCTTGCGGTAGTTGATTTCGCCGACGCGTTCTGGACGAGCGTCGACAGCTACAAAGACCTAGAGGAGGCCTCAAAAGTGTTTTCAAACGGGTTTGCGAACGTGCACTCAAGCACGGCCTCTGCTGTGTGAATCACCTAACGTATGACCTCGTAGGTCAACTGAACCTCGTCGTCTGACAACCGCCTTACGCCGCCGAGGCGGAGCCTCACCCGGAAGTCTGCGGGTAGAAACATGGGCTTGCCGTCTCCCAGCAGCCATGGTTGGAGATCCACGAGCACTCTATCAATCAGGTTTGCCGACGCAAACGACGAGTTAAGCTCGCTCCCTCCGCCTAGAAGGCAGTTTGCGAAGCCCTGTTCTCCAACCAAATCAAGGATCTTTTTGGGTCCGCCGGAAACAAATTCTACGAATGGCCCGTGTTCCCCAGGTCTTTGTCGGTTACTTATGGGTTGCCTTGTGGCCACGAACAGTTTGACGCCAGTCAGCGACGCGAGTTCGCCTGCGGAAACAATGTCCTCGAAGGTCTTCCTTCCGAATACGGCGTTACCATATTCTTTAGCCAGGTGTGCAAACCTCATCCAGTCAGATTTTGATACAAAGCGTGTTCCAAGCATGCTATCTGTGATCATCCCGTTTAGCGACGGGGCAAGGTACAGTGTTACTTTCATCTAGGTTCTCGGTTCAAGCAGTTGTCTCGCCACTAAAAAGGTGTGTTGTACCTTGGTTTTTACTGGGTCCGCAGAGGTCAGCCAAGTCTGAAACTACCTGATAAGGGGCGAGGGGCAGAGGCGGGGAAGCGGGGAGCCCATGTGCTTTGGTTATGGGAGGGTGTCACCGATGTGCTCTACGCCCATACGATGCGAACTGTTTTTACCTGATCGGGGTTCGGGTCTAGAGGTGTTTTTGTGTATCCTACTTTTCCCCGTTCGACTTTGACGCGTGTCTTCGGATCCGATACCGGGGGATCCAAGTGCCCTTGCGAGTTCCGAGACCCTTCTTTCTATTTCGTTTCGGATCTTCCTTACCTCCTCGATCGGTTTTTGCTTTGGGTCAGCGAGCTTCCAGTCGAGGAGTTTCTTACGCATCTGCGTGACTATGGGTCGGGGGCACACTTCCTCGACGGAGCAGCCCATGGTGACTACAAGGTCCGCCTGGTCTATCATCTCCCTCGTAAGGGGCTTCGGAGCTGATTTCGAGATATCGATTCCCCTCTCTTGCATAATCTGAACAACCAGGGGGTTGACCGCCTGCGCCGGAAGCGTGCCCCCGCTTGAGGCGTCCAGCCCGAGCTTTTTCGCAAACGCCTCAGCCATCTGGCTTCGGCCTGCATTCTCCACACACACAAAGAGGAGCTTCAACCTACACTTCCTCCACTTCCCGGGATGCCACGCGGCGGTCCGCCTGCGTCCTCGGTGCAAACAGTCTGGGCCTGAGCCATAGCGAGATGTACACGAGCGAGATCATCACTGGCACTTCGATGAGCGGGCCAACAACCGTGGCAAACGCCTGACTTGAGCTCAGGCCGAATACAGAAACCGCCACTGCTATCGCAAGCTCGAAGTTGTTGCTTGCAGCCGTGAAGGACGTGGTCACAGTGTCTTTATAGCTGAAGCCGAGCTTCCAAGAAGTCACATACGAGAACCCGAACATCAAAACGAAGTAGGCCACAAGAGGAAGCGCAACCCGGACGAGCCTGAGGGGTAACTGCACAAAGTATCCGCCCTGAAGACTGAACATCACAACCAGTGTGAAGAGAAGCGCAATCAGCGCTGTCGGCCTTATCCGTTCAAGGAACTTTTCCTGGTACCAGCGGGCGCCCTTACGACGCGTAAGCGCGTACCTTGAGGCCATCCCAAGGAGAAAGGGCACACCGAGAAACACGGCTACGCTCTCCGCTATACTCAGTGCGCCCACGTTTACAACCTCCGAGGACGCCGGGGGATCAAGCAGGTGCGGAAGCACCGTGATGAAAAAGTAGGCGTACACCGAGTATAGGGCAATCTGGAAGGCCGCGTTGAGCGCAACAATAAGCGCGGCATACTCGTTGTCTCCACCTGCGAGCATGTTCCACACAAGTACCATGGCGATGCACCTTGCGAGCCCAACAAGGATAACCCCATCCCTGAGAAGGGGAAACCCGGCAAGGAAAACCCAGGCAAGAGCAAACATCAGGAAGGGTCCGACCACCCAGTTCAGGAGAAGAGAGTAGACAACCACCTTCTTACTTCCGGTGACTACCCTTCCGATTTCACGGTAGTTCACCCCTGCAAGCGGAGGATACATCATCCATACTAGGCCTAAGGCAATTGGAAGCGAGACGCCTTCTACCTGGAAAGAGTCGATGAGTCTGCCTGAGCCAGGAAGGAGGTCGCCGATAAGCACTCCAGCTATCATCGCCGTAAATATCCATACAGGAAGAAGCTTGTCGAGGATGGATAGGCTGCCCAGAACACTGCGGGCGGGGTCTTTATCCAAGAAGCAGGCACCAGGCTTGCTTCTTAGCAGCTACAGCTCTTTCCCCGCACGTCAATTGTAGCAGTCTTTTCGCGTCCTCTAAGCCCCTGTTCGATTTCTTCAGGTTCGGGAAGCCGGCTCTTGCTTGCCTTAGAGTACACCGTTAGGCGGTCACGGCTCACATCAAACTGGCCGGATTCCCCGCAAACGAGCTTCAACCCGAACCCCTTATCATGGGCGTGCGCCTCAAGCAGAGCACCCGCGATCTCAAGCGCCTTACCTGAATAACAGCCAGCACAGAACCTGATTTCGTAATCCATGGTTACATTACAGTGTTCGTAGTACTTATATTATTAAGTTCGAAGTATTGTAGTGACTATGTGGAAGAGTAATCAAGAGGTGTGCATGTGTGCACTCGATGGGACGATGGACTTGCTTGGGAAAAAGTGGGTACTCTTCACCATCAACGCTATAGGTAACCACGGCTCTGTCAGGTTCAAGGAGCTCTACTCAGAATTGCACGGAATCTCGCCTTCGACACTATCCTCAATCCTGCGTCAGCTTGAGTCTCATGGAATAGTCAAAAGAATGTCATACGCAGAGATACCACCAAGGGTTGAGTACAGTCTGAGTGAAAACGGCCTAGAACTCAGGAAGGCCATCATTCCACTGCTTGTCTGGGCTAGCCGACAGGACGGGTATTCTAAGATGGAGAAAAGTTGCGACCCATCCCAGTACATCAAGGTCAGTTTCTGACCCCGTTCCTTCCGAGAAATCTGGATTTGCCTGTTAAGACGCACCCCATCCGTCGCGAACATTCCCTTTGAAACCGCTTCTCATTCAGGGTTTGATAACGGATTCAAATCGAAGATCAGACCACTACCTCGGCAAGGTTCAAGACCGAGCCCAAAATCGGTAGGAAACGTTTGAAACGCTGTTGACCAAAGCCCATGAATGTTATAGTAGATCACTTAAAGTTAGCTGCAAGTTGTACATCATCTAGTCGGCTTGACTGGCGACCTGGCTGGGCGGGATCACAGGTTTTGTAAATTCTGTTAAGGGTTCGGTGGAAACCGAAACACCGATGCTTCAGCGTGACGATAAACCGCCTATGTCCACCCGTTAAATGATGTTATAATGATACATGTATTCAAATCTGCTGCCTTGAGGCGCCTTCGACTTTCAGGTGACCCGCGTGTCCGAGCCTTGGGGAAGACGTCGTCTAGTGAGGTGCGAACACCGAGTAGGTAACGAGGAAGGAGAACGAAGGTACAAGCACCCACATTGAAGTTATTTTTGTTAGAGCGTGTCCGTTCACGAAGGAGGGCTTCCTAGAGTAGGCTGCGCCAAGCATCCCCCCAAGCACACACTGGCCCATTGACACGGGAACATGAAATGAAACTCCGATCAATACACTCAGTGCGCTCGCGGTGAAAGTGGCCAATACGGCCAAGGGGCTAAGGCCGAACGCCCGGTCGCCAAGGTTCTTGGAGACACGTCCAGAGCCGAATATCAACACACCCAGAACCGCTGCGGCAACCACCCCGAGGATGGCAAGTACACCGCGCGGTCCCGCCAAGCTCCCTCCGGCTGTACCGAATATCAGCCCCATGTTGTTTGCCCCTATGGAGTAAGCCACGAACGCTGATACAACCACCACACCGACGCGGCTCACCGTATCCATGGTGATTAGCCCCCTAGTCTTCAGCACCCTACGTAGACCCGTGTACAACGCCGCAGCCAGAATGGCTGTTAAAAGCGGTGCTATGAACCAGAACCCTACTATTTTGCTAAGCTGCGCCAGCCGCACACCAGTACCCAGTGACACGGCTGCTCCTGCGAAGGATCCCGTCATTGCCATTGTGAAAGACACAGGCAGGGCGGCCACGCTCAGTGCTAAGGTGATGCCGATGGAAACCGCGAACATCGCCGCAAGCCCTTCCGCCGGCATGGAGGGGGAAAGCTCGCCGTTCAGGCTTTTGAACATCCCTTTACCACTCAGGAAAACTCCTGCTAAGAGGCCGCACACGGTTATCACCAAAGCCGCTGCAGTTGATATGCTGCCGGAGCCCCTCAGGTTGCCTATCAGGAACGAACTGTTGTTCCATCCAAACAGAAATGCAAGGCCGGCTGCTAAAACAAGTAGGTAATCCACTCTCATACGCCTAGGAGAAAGTCAATGAATGTTTGCTCAGAAATTAGAGTATCGTAGACGGCAACGTATGGAAGCCTGCCACGAGTCCAATGCGACGCGTGAATGGGTACACACCGCTGATTCACTATGGTGAACAGTCGACTTCCGTCTCCCAAGGTTTGGGTCCGGTCTGCGCTCAACCATATGATTTAGCTTGGGTGGCCTCACAACCCTTTCAGACGATTCTCTGGATTTGGGGGGCCAAGCTACTCTACGCATGCTTTCGAGTGGAATTAAGTCGACGAGTTCGTGGTGAGCCACCCAGCTACTGGAAACGCTATCCTGTGATTACGGTTCCCGCGCAATTAACAAGGGGAACGTGTAAACTCCCGCAGCACAGTTACTCAACACCTCTGGTCGAGCGGCTTGGTAAGGACGCCCCAGGTGATTCTCTGGGCTTTAGAAGGTCACTGTAAGCCCACTTATTCCAAGGTTTTGCTTACCGCTAACTTCTATTCTAAAGATCCTGATATGCCAAGCCCAGTCAGGCCACGGCGGTGGAGAAGACCCTGCTCCGAGTGGTGTTTCCAGGTTGCTTCAAAGCTGATTTTGGTTATCATCGGCTCCGCGCAAATTATATTGAACACGACCGTTCCACACTTGATCGCGTATGGCTACCGTGGCTGAAGGGTACTACCGCGTGAACGGCATAAACCTTTACTATAAACTGGTTGGGCAAGGCGGCAAAAAACTGATTACGCTGCATGGCGGCCCCGGCATGTCACATGACTACCTTCTACCACTTGCAGCCTTAGGGGACAGAGGAATCTCGGTGCTGTTTTACGACCAGTTTGGCTGCGGAAGATCTGAAGAGCCGGCTGATACGTCCTTGTTTACAGTGGACTACGCTGTAGAGGAAGTGGAGGGCGTTAGAAAGGCTGCCTTCGGAGACGAGGATGTGTACGTCCTTGGTTCCTCGTACGGAGGCATGCTCGCGCTCGCCTACGCTTTGAAGTATAAACGCCACATCCGCGCCTTGATTGTAAGCGGGGGGCTTTCCAGCGTGCCTTTAACGGTAAGAGAAATGAACAGGTTGAAGTCTGAATTGCCAAAGGAAACCCTGGAGACGCTTGAGAAGTATGAGAGATTGGGAGACTACACCAACCCTGAGTACCTTGACGCCGTCATGGTGTTTTATAAAAAGCATCTTCTTAGAATAGAGAAATGGCCGGATGAGGTCATGAGGTCGCTTGAGTACTCATCCCGGCGAAGAGTTTATCCCATAATGAATGGCCCCAACGAATTCACCATAACTGGCACCATTAAGAACTGGGATGTCACAGATCAGCTCAAAACGATTGATGTCCCAACCCTCATAACCGTGGGTGAGTATGATGAGGTTACACCCCACGTCGCAGAGGTTATACACAAAAACATCCCTGGATCGGTTCTGAAAGTGTTCAAGGGCTGCTCCCACCTTACGATGTGGGAGGATAGGGAGGGATACCTTGCAGCGGTTGAGGATTTTATCAAGTCCCACTGATACTAGAGGAACCGCTTGGCGAACAGCCTTAGCCCCTCAAGCTGAGTTTTGAAAGGAGTTTTGCCGCTCGGATTCGGTGCCAAGACCATGTAGTTTGTTCCGAGCTGATCCAAGGCGTCCACTATATCCGCGTTGGCTTCCATGTTACCGCAGAGAACCACTCTTCTTTCGCCTTGGGGACTTACATACTCGTTGACTCTGCTTTCTGTGTTCAAACCTATTCTGACACACAAATCTTTGTGAGCCCCGGCTGAGGCTTCCCTGAATTTCGCTACCATCAGCCTGAATTCGTCCAATGGGTAAACGTTGGGGTGCCAGCCGTCCCCAAGTTTCACGGCTCGCCTTATCGCGGCGGCCGAGTTGCCGGCTATCCATATTGTCAGCTTCTTTTGAACTGGGCTTGGTTCAAACGCGGCCCCGTTGAACTTGTAGGGGAGGACTTTGCCTTCGAAGTTGGCGCGTCCACCACTTTCCCATAGGCTCTCCATCAGCGCCACTGACTCGTCAACTACTCGGCCGCGGTTTCTAAATGGGGCTCCTAGATTCTGGAACTCGGACTGGTTCCATCCAGCCGCCACTGCTAGCATAACCCTGCCTCCGCTGAAGTTGTCGATTGTCGCAAGCTGTTTAGTGACTTCAACCGGATTCCTTAGAGCTATTACAAGCGAAGATACTCCGAGCCTAAGCTTGGAAGTCACCCCTGAAAGGTATGCGAGAGTAGACAGGCTGTCAAAGATCCTTTCATAGGGTGTGCCGCTCGGGGCGGGCATGAGTATGTGGTCGGTAGCCCAGATTGAGTGGTATCCCAGGTCTTCGACTTCAACCGCCATTTCGCGAATCTCTTCCGCTGAAGACGTTTCTCCGTAGTTACTCACACAAACCCCGAATTTCATAAGGATGACAACCGCGTGAGGGCTCAATAATTTTTACGTGTACAACGTTCATGTCCGTTTCCAAATCGCATCTGTCTCACACATTTAGCGATGAAAAACAAAGGGGTGATATGCATCCCACTAGATTATACGGTTCATGCCTGAGAAAATCGTGCTGGTTTCGGTTGACTTGGAGGGGGTAACAGGAGTGGTTCATCCCTTGCAGGCTTCTCCCGGAGAAAGAGACTACGACAGGTTCCGCACCCTAATGATGCGGGAGACCAACGCCGTCGTCCAAGGAGCATACTCGGGTGGCGCCGATAAAGTTGTTGTGAACGACTCCCACGACGGGATGCTCAATCTAAGAATAGAGGACCTCGACCCCAGGGCTGAACTCATCTCGGGGGTGAACAAGCCGTTCAGCATGATGCAGGGTGTGGCTTCGGGCCAGTGGTGCGCGATATACATAGGTTACCACTCAATGGCTTCTGGCCTAGGCGTCCTCAGCCACACCATGACCACACTCGTCTCTAGGGCTTGGCTCAACGGCGAACCCGCAAGCGAAGGGGTGATTAACGCCATGATCGCGGGCTCAAACAACGTTCCGGTCGGCATGATAGCAGGTGACCAGTACGCGGTGTCTGAATTGAGAAAGGTGTGCCCATGGGTGAGAGGTGTAGTTGTTAAGGACGCCTTGGACAGGTATGCTGCTCACAACAGACCATTTACAGAAGTAGAAAGGGAACTTCAGGAAACAGCCCGGGTTGTGGTGGCTGAGCCAGCTTCTCTGAAGCCGTTTAAACCCGCACCGCCTGTTAAGCTTAGAGTGGAGTTTGCCCAACCCAGCATGGCCTCAAAGGCATCGTATCTAAGAGGAAGTAGAAGGTTGGACGCGAGAACTGTTGAGTTCGAAGACGACGACCCGATCAGGGTGTGGCTCGACTTCTACTCCTCTCTTTCACTGGCCGAGTCGGCTAGGCAGCAATTGTACGGCTAGGTACATCTACTTGGAACCACGACCCAAGCCGTCGCCGGGTGTTTTCGCTAATTTCGACGAGGCTTGTGCGGGGGTTTCCCGTAGCCCGATCCTCCGGGCGTGATCAGCGTCACCTCGTCTCCGGGTTCAAGCTCCTCCATAAACTTGCTTGGATAGAGCTTGACCGCACCCCTCCTGACAATCTTGACTTTTCCGGGCATCCCCTGTTTCCCGCCCTCGAGCGCATACGGCCTCGTCCTGAACCTGTCCGCCAGAATCGACAGCCTCGCCCGAGTGAGTACTTTGAAGGACCTAACTATTCCGTCGCCGCCACTGTGGATTCCTCTTCCGCCGCTGCCACGCCTTACGGAGCAACGCGTGAACAAGACGGGGTATTCCCGCTCGGCCACTTCTACCGGCGTGTTACGGGTGTTGGTCATGTTGCTGTGGACAGCCGAAACGCCGTCGCTGCCGGGTCGACCACCGTTTCCTCCTCCAATGGTTTCGTAGTAGGCCCAGCCGCTTCCGTTTTCTCTTAGACCCCCGATCATCACGTTGAACATGGTACCCGATGATCCCGATGGAATCGTGCCTGGAACACATTTGCTCAGAGCCTGAAACACCAAGTCGGCTACTCTCTGGGCTGTTTCAACGTTTCCGCCCGAAACCGGAGCGGGCTTCGCGGGGTTGAGCAGGCTCGCTGGGTCTGCGTACACCTGCACCACCGAGAACAGACCCTCGTTAACAGGTATCTCGGAGGCCATTGCACACCGCACTGAGAACATGGTCGCGGAGAAGGTGACTCCAAAGACGGCGTTGAGCGGTGACTCCAGCTGACTCGAGGTGCCTGTGAAGTCTGCGCCGATTCCTTCCTCGGAGACTTCAAGCTTTAGCTTTAGAGGTATCAGCGACGACCCAAGCTCCAGGTGTTCTAAAGCACTGAAGCACCCCCTCCTCCACTTTCTCATAGAGTGCAGCGCAAGGTCACGGGAGCGTTTAACCGAGCGCTCCCATGCATCATAGATCTCTGAGGGGGTGTACCTTTGAAATAGCTGGTTCATCCTAGTCACGCCGGTGCGGTTTGCGGCTATCTGGGCGTTGAGGTCTCCGGCCGCTGCCTGCGGGTCCTTAAAGTTGGCTGTTAAGATGGATAGAATTTCGCTGTCAAGCCGGGAACCCTTCAGTATCCGCACGGGATCTATGATTATACCCTCTTCGTAGAGGGTTTTCGCAGACGGGTTGATGCTCCCGTACACCGGTCCCCCCACGTCCACTATGTGGGCTTTGCTGATGACGTAGCACATAGTCTTGGACCCGTTGTAGACGGGCGCAAGCACGGTTACGTCGTTGAGGTGGGTGCCTGTGATGTACGGGTCATTTGTAAGTAGCATGTCACCAGGAGAAAGAGACATCGAATTCGAGCACATCCAGTTGAGGATATTCAGCGCGCCTATTCTAAACGAGCCGAGGTGAACTGGGATGTGTTCCGCCTGTGCGACCATCGTTCCTCGAGAATCCAGTATTGCGCAGCTATGGTCCATACGCTCTTTGATGTTGGGTGAAAACGCCGACCTCTTCAGAGCCACACCCATTTCCTCGGCGGTGTACTCTGTAGCCTTCGAAATCAGTTCCCAATTCATCTGGTTTGCTTAGCCTCCATTCTTATGTCCCCCAGACGGCCGATACTCATCCTCCACCCCGGGGGCACGAGTGTGGTGGAGCCGTCTTCGTCGACTAGGGCGGGACCGTCCGTCTCAAAGCTGGTTGCGAGGGATCCTCTCTGATACACCTTGGCGTCTACCCAGTTACCATCGACCATCAGGTTACGCCCGGTATTGCCCAGCTTTTGAGGTGCGGCTTCTACGGGTGGCTGAGATGGCCACGCCGCCTTGGCTCGTCTAACAACGGCCATGACCCTGATCGTCTGCACCTGAACGGAGGCGTCGATTGTGAATCCAAAAATCCTTCTGTGTGCCCGGATAAACTCTTCCTCAACTTGTGGTGTTTCGCAGGAGTCGAGCCTGATGGTTACCGCCGAACCCTGGCCGCTATACCTGCAGTCTGCGTATCTTATGAACCTCGGTGATCCGAGTCTCCCACGCAGTCTAGCCTCCATTCTCCGGAACTCTGAGGCGAGGTTCCTAGGGTAAGACGACTTCAACTCGTACCTCCAGTCGGAGACAAGTAATCCGATGGCGCTGAACAGCCCTGGGCTTGGCGGGACAAGCACCCGCCTAACGCCCAGCTCCGAAGCCATGTTCGCCGCAAGCTGCGGCCCGGCTCCTCCGAAGGCTATGAGGGTGAATTCAGAGGGGTCGAGGCCTCTTTCAACTGTAACCATCCTGATGGCTCTGGCGGCTTCGAGCTGGGCTATCTTTAAAGCGGTTTGAGCGACTTCCGTTGGTTCACCCAGCCTAGAGAATGCTCGGGTGGCCAAGTCTCTTCTAAGGACTCCCCGGCCACCTGGCATGATCTCGCTTATCACGCCCAAAACAAGGTTTGCGTCGGTGACTGTAGGATCTGATCCCCCTCTACCATACGCTACTGGACCCGGCTCGGCTCCCGCGCTCAACGGTCCCACGTTTATCCCGCCGCCACCATCCTTCCAAACTATTGAGCCGCCGCCGGAAGAAACCTCCGCCAGGTCTACGAAGGTCGACCTCACGGGGTAGCCTGTTCCCTTGACGATTCTACCGTGGTGGATTCTTCCCCCCACCTCGTATTCAGCGGTCAACCCTACTTCGCCGTCGATCACCACACCCGCCTTCGCGGTGGTGCCTCCCATGTCGAAGCTGATTGCCTTCCCGATCTTGAGTTGGCTGCAGAGCTCCGCGGCGGCTATGAGGCCAGCAGCGGGCCCGGATTCAATCAGGTTAATCGGCTTGGCGCCCGCCTCTTCCACCGTGGTCAACCCTCCTGAACTCGACATTACGGCGACGCCAGGCGCACCCATTTTGCGGAGGGAGGAGCCGAGCCTTTTCAGGTAGGTTGAGACTACGGGGGTTAGGGCGGCGTTCACCACGGTGGTAGAGGTGCGTTCGTATTCGCCTGGCTCGGGGTCAACTTCATATGACAAGCAGGTCTCCAGACCTGTTGCCCTTAGCCGTCTGCCCACAGCGATCTCATGGGATGGGTTTGAATAGGAATGTAGCAGGCAGACCGCGGCGCATTCTGCTCCCGAACGCCTGATTGAAGAAACCAGTCTTCTTAACTGTGCATCCGCAGGTCGCTTCAAAACGTCCCCTTCGAAGTTCACTCTTTCATCTACCTCAAACCTGAGCCCGCGCGGTACAAGCGGCTTAGGCTTGCTGAACTCCAACTCGTACAGCGAAGGCCTGTTCTGACGAGCGACCTCGATTATATCTGAGAAGCCTTTGGTTGCTATCAACGCCACCTTGGGAAGCTCAAGCCCCTTTTGTCCTAGGATAGCGTTGGTCGCTATGGTTGTGGCGTGTAAGAAGTTTGAAATCGGTGGGAGGCGAGCCTCGCGGAGGGCTTCCACCACGGCGCGCTCCGGAGCCACCGGGGCCGTGGAAACCTTCCACGCCTTTTCTATTCTGCCATCCCTGCACACAACTATGTCGGTGAAAGTGCCTCCTATGTCCACCGCTACATCCAAGCCCAACTATGAGCCACCCCCTGCGAGCCTTCGATACGCGACGTGAGTGGGTTGACGTGGCCAGTAAAGTGACGCACTCCTACAGCTAAAACTCGTGGGCTACCCACTCCGGCGTCGAAGCCTTGTAAGAAGTATACTGCATTAACCCGCCGTTCATTTGAAGAACTTCGGCCTCTTCGACAGGCGTTCCGAAAGCGAGAGCGCGGCTCTAGGCTTACCGCCAAGCTCGGCGTTGATTCGCTTGATTAGTTCGCCCATACTCATGGTTAGCTGCACCTTATCATAGCGGATCCTGACGTTAAACACGTCCTCATGTAGCTCGCGGTCGCCTACTAGAATAACGTATGGAACCCACTCCTCCTCCGCCCGCCTTACCCGCCTGCCAACCGTGTTATCGGTGTCGTCTACATCCGACCTGATCCCGTTCTCACGCAGCGCCGCCGACACCTCCAGACTTCTGGGTACATGTCTTCCGGCGACGGGTATCAGTCTGACCTGGGCGGGTGACAGCCACACGGGCAGCCCCGGGATGTCTCCCGTGGTCTCCTGTATATGAGCAGACTCGAGCAGCGCATAGATAACTCTTTCAATTGCGCCGCTAGGAGACGTGTGCAGTATGATAGGATACTTTTCAGACCCACTCGCGTCGGTGTACGTTATGCCGTATCTCTCTGCGTTTTCATGATCTATCTGCACGGTTGAAAGGCTGGAAGCCTTTCCGGCTTCATCTATAAAGTTGAACTCGAACTTGGGGTCGAAGTAGGCGTACCTGAAGTTCCACATCTCTACAAGCACTGGCCTGGGGTAGATTTTGCTGAAGGAGAGAACGAATTCGGTGTTTTCATCATAGAATTGCTTGGTGAGCCTTAGAACCATTTCATAGGAATCCTCGCGAATACCTATCTCCTTCAAGGTCTCGGAGCAGAGCCTGAACTGGTGCACGAACTCCTGCTTGGCCTCCTCTAAGCCGGGGCAGAGGGTGTGCATATCCGGCATCGTGAAGCTTCTTAGCCTTTTCAAGCCTACGAGCTCCCCGCTTTGCTCCTTCCTGAAACTGTATCTGGTAAGCTCGTAAAACCTGAAGGGCAGATTCCTGTACGATATTTGGGCGTCCTTAACCAAGAGGAACTGACCGAAGTCAGCTGAAAACCTGAGAAAGTACTCTTTCTCGTCTGACTCGAGCGTGTAGTGTCTCGCGGGAAACCTATGCAGATACGCCTTGAGCGCGGGGTGATCATAGTTGTACATAATAGGTGTCTCCACTTCCACCGCACCATACTGCACAACCTTCTCCGTAACGAACCGCTCAAGCAGGGATTTTACAAGTCTGCCATTAGGGTAGAAGCGCATGTTACCTCTATCCGACTCGGGTTCATAGTCAACGAGCTCGTGTTCACGCATCAACCGAATGTGTGGGGGCTCCTCCTTGTACGCCCTGACCTTTGCGGCCTCGTACTCCGCAAACTTCTTGAGGTTGGTGTGGGCGGCAAGGTCAAACTCTTCGAGTTTCGTGAGTTTCCCTTTATTAAGTATGAACCATGTGGACACAACCTTCTTCTCGGCGTTCAAGGCTTCAGATTCTACTCCAGACCCCTTCTCCTTAGGTTGGTCACTCATAGCTACCACCAACTACGCGTTTAAGGTGCCTCGCCACCACCGCGTACGAGCAGGTCTGTTTACGGGTCATCCCTGAAAACCCTCCAAGAAACCGATATAAGCCTTCTTTACACCAACGCTAAGACCACGGCGAACACTAACACGACCCGTTCCCATTCACCGAAACCATGTGAATAAGGTTTAAAGCTTGACGAAACCGATTCTACTGAGATGACCAGGTACTGCACGTCGTGTGGGGTACGGATACCCGATGACGCGCGTTTCTGCCCGTCGTGTGGAGCACAAGTGGTTGGACCATCGCAGCCACCTACTGGTGCACCGTTCGCCACTTCCTATAAGCCTAACCCGGACGCCAACACTGCGAAGACGCTTGCGCTGGCTGCGATAATCATACAGGTGGTATTACTCGCCGTAAGCCTCTTGGTTGTGCCTTTGTTTGCATTTTCAGTGTCTAGCACGACTATGGTAAGAAGTCATTCCTTCGTGCAGCTGACTTTTTCAGGGTCAGGGGCAACCGCCACCTATGCTACCCCCGTGGTCGTGGTGAATAACAATACCTACCCTCGCGCCGTATCCGGAGCAATCTTCAGCTCCATTCCGTTAGTCTTCGGCTTCATAGCCATTGCCCTGTTGGTTTCAGTGGTGTGGATTATCTTGGACTACGCCCTAGTTTATTCACCTCTTGCAAGGGGGGAGGCGGCTAAAGCGGAGTCTCCGGCGCTGGTACTAGGGATCGTTCAGCTGGTGTTTGGGGGAGTGATACCTGGTATACTGCTGATAGTCTCGTGGATTAAGATCAGAGACGCATTGGCAGCTCAGCCGGGGTATCGCGGCTGAATTTGGGTGAATGGTATATCAAGGTGCGGATCCGCCCTTTCTAGGTGGGCTGGGTAGCATTATCAGGGCGAGAAGTGCAAAGCCGCTGATCAAAAGTCCTAGAACAACCCCGACCGGAACCCATGCGGGGACAAACCCGTTAGAAGATGGCTGCAGGGTGATATACTCGTCGACGCCGCTTGAAGCGAACAGTAGAGCTGCCCCTGCTAGAGCAATGTACTTCACCACTTTTCTAACTAAGCCGAGGTTGGAGCGACTCGATTCCGAAGACTCCACGTCGGGAATAGACTAGGGTTCCGCCACTTAAGCGCTGTGAGACTCATGGTTATGTGCGAAGTGTGGCCCCCAGCGGGTCCGCTAAACTTGAAAACCATTTGTGGATACGTGCTCGTGTTCACCCGACGGTTTGCGCCAACATTATCATCCAGAAAATGTGTCATGGCGCCTATTTGCGTGACGCGATTCAAAACTCTGGCATAACACCGTGGTCCAAGCATAGATTCAAAAATCGATTATCCGGCTAAGAACCAAGAACATGCTTGAGCCTCACCGCAGCTAGCCCGCACGGTTCTACGATGGATGGTGTATCAATCAGGAAGGAACAGATTTATGCAACCATCACATGTGACCTTGACGGACGTGCCCCGGACATCTGGCAGAAGTGGGTTAAGCGGGTTAAAGCTTGCCTCGTCCATTCTGGTGGTTGTGATTATTGTGGTTGCAGCAGTGGTTTTGGCTGAGTATACTAGGAGGCCCTCACCCACCGTTTCTACGTCGTCTGCCCGGTCGCAGCAGACTTCTTCATCGAAGGCGGTTCCGCTTTCGCCGCCGAATTCGAGTGTTCTCGTGGATGATTCGCAGACGTCGCCTCCAGATGGTCTGGATCCTGCCTTCGGGTTTTTCTCTCAGGATGAAGGCGTTTTCTACGACGTTTACCAAGAGCTGCTGGTTTTCAATAGCTCAAGCGTGACGCAGATGGTGCCCGAACTTGCTTCCAGCTACAGCGAATTCAACAACTATATGAATTATACCTTCAACATCAGGCCGGGGGTTACGTTCACAACCGGATACCCCGTCACCGCGTCCACGGTGTGGTTCAGCTTTGTCAGGGAGCTTTTCATGGGGCAGGACGTGGGTTGGGGCAACTACATAGGCCTCACCCTAAACGCCTCACAGTTCTTTTCAACTGGGTACGCTTTTCCATGGGGTTTAGCGGGTGCGGTGGCGTATGCAACCGCTAACCCCGCCGCGGGCAAGAATCTGACTCTGGCAGCAAAGTATCTGGACAACATACTCAGCAACTGGAATCCGAGTAATTCTACAATTGAGAAGTTGATGGCGTACCCTCACCAAGCCTACGTGGTGACCGGGCCAATGACCTTCCAGATCAACTTGCTGGTTCACTACTCTTACTTCCCCACCGTGTTGCAGGGTTGGTGGGGCGCAGTGGTTGACCCCGCGTTCGTCGACGCCCACGGAGGCGTGCAGGCGAACACGGCGAACAGCTACTTCGACAACAACGGCGGACCAGGCACAGGGCCCTACGAGATCAAGTCGGTTAGCCCGGCCCTTTCAACCATAGTACTCGTGTAGAACCCGCACTACTGGGATCAAAATGCTACGGGGAACATACCTACTCTTGCACCCGCCCACATACCTGAAATAGTGATAAACTATGGGTTGTCTCACACCGATAGGGTTGAGGCGTTTGCGACTAACCAAGCCCAGATATCGTATGCGTCTGTGCCATTCTTTGAGCAGATGTACGAGTCATACTCCTACAAGAATCAGTATTCTTTCAACCAGATACTACACAATTTTGGGCCGACGATGCGCTACCTTTACTTTGGATTCAACACCCAGCGTTTCCCCACGAACAACACCGACTACAGGTACGCGCTCGTGCACGCCATAAACTACACCCAGCTCGAAGATGAGCTGTACAGCTTCAACGGCACGGTGTACGCGGAAGAATACTACGGCCCTGTTTCGCCTGCGTTCCCGATATTTTCCCAGCTAAACCACACCAATTATCCGTTCAACCTGAATGTTGCGGCGAAGTATCTGAATAAGAGTATGTGGCAGATGGGTTACCAGGTGGTTATGCCCAACGGCACAGTCCTCGGGAACCCCAAGTCTCCGCCGTTCCCTGCTCAAACATTTCAGGCTATCGCTCCCGTAACCCCGAGCCTCTCTACTGAAATAGAGATAATAGAGTCCGGATTCAGGGAGCTAGGTATTCCGTTCACGGTCCAGCTTGTGACTAGCACGGTCTATGAGGAAGAGGTGCTGACGGCTTCAACGTTGCCGCAGTACATGCTGTTTGAGTATGGACCAGATTGGCCAGACCCCTACAACCAGATTCTATTAGCCGCCTATACTACTTACGACAGCAACGCCGCCTGGATGAATGTCTCCAAGATAAACAACATACTATTCAACATATCCTTCATAACGAACCCTGCTCAACAGCTTGCGGAGGCAAAGTACGTATACAACTTCACGTACTACTATGCGCCGTACGCTTGGATGCCCAACCCCGATGACACGTACTTTATTCAGCCGTATGTACATGGGTTAGTGTGGAACACGGTGTACACCGAGCTAATATACGACACAATTTACTATCAATCAAACTCCTCCTAGAATCGGAGTCATGGTTTCACTGAATGGATTACGCCATATACGTCTTCGCGGGTTCAGGCAGATCTCGGAGCAGACACTTGTTGAGCGCAGTAGTGGATTGCGGCGCTTAGGTAGAGGCGCCCACGCCGGGATTTGAACCCGGGTCAGAGGAGTGACAGTCCCCTATCCTAGACCGGACTAGACGACGTGGGCTCAGGTGGAAGGCATCCCCGATTCTTCATAAAAGTCTTTCGGATTGCAGGGTGCACCCAGTGTTCCTTTTCGAAGAGTTGTACGTTGCTCCGACGTAGTCGGGAGGGTGGGAGTCGAACCCACGACCCGCCGGTGGCAGCGGCTGACGCACGCACATATGGCTACGCCATTCACATGCGCGGGGTATCCCTACAGCCGGCTGCTCTACCACTGAGCTACCTCCCGGCGTGGCCGTTATGTATTTGAGCTATATCAGTTTTTCCGCTGGTTTAACGCGGGCCGCGGTGACGACGGTAGTTACCCTTAATGGTGAGGCTGGCGATGATGCGGGGGGAATATTGGCTAAAGCGGGAAAGAAATTTCTGAGGAGGCTCCAGATGGTTGGGTTGATACTGCTCATCGCGGGGTCGGCTGCGGCGGATCTGCTGCCGAAGGGGACTAGAACGTTTGTGCCATACGCCGCGGCGCTGATGGTGTTGTTGGGCTCGCTGTCGGGTGAAGGAGTGCGCGTCTTCAGCACGCTTTCGGCGGGGCTCGCGGAAATAGGCTTGGTGTCGCTGCTTCTGGACGCACTGAAAGTGGGTGTGCTACCCCTGTCGCTACAAGCTTCGTTCTGGCTGGCTTTCGCGGCGTTAACCGCGAATACGGCGTTAAGCATGGTGAAGAGGACGGGCAAAGAAGCTTCGGCCTAGAAGTAGCGTGATCACGTGTTTATTGAACGACTTGGCCCGGCATCCGTGACGACGCGACTCCACGTTCTAATCCTTAACTCACTAAGCTGTTGATACGTTTTAGTAAATATGCACCCAGCGGCTCCTTACTTTGTCGCCGACTCCGGGTCGCTTTGAGCAGGTAGCACCACCTTTCTCGCAAACGCGTCGTTGTAGAACCAGTACATTGCCACAAGTATCCCTGCTGCAAACACCACCCACCCCCCCGTCAGATACGAAGCCACCATGGTCAAGATCAAGAGTACAACCATTGCTACACCAAACCGCTCCTGCTTACCTCTGGCCCCTCTGGACAGAACCAGCGAGTAAGCCAGAGCTGCCAAAGTGAGTGCGAAGCCGATGGGAACCCATGACTTTGAGTCTATTAGGGTAGGGGGAAAAGCTGTGGCTCCTACTAAGCCGACGTACACCCCGTTCAGACCTTTAGATCTATTTTTGACGAGTGTTATCGCCGATACCATTTCAGCCATCATCGGGGTGAAAAACCAGTAGGTGTTGACCGCGGCGTTCACCGTCCCCACAGAGGCTCCTAACGCCGAAGAATCTAGGGACAGCCCGCTTTGCGCTTCGTGGAACACAAACCCCATTAGAGCCTCGTTAAATATGAGCAGGATGGAGAAGATAGGTGTCCACTTCTTCCTGTTGAACCGCCTCTCCTCGGCTTCTTCGCTGAAGCTGTTCAGGATTATCACTAGTCCAATCACCATTGCGAACATGTTCCCGCCCACGGCGTAGGCAAGAGTAACCTCCCCGGGGGAGGAGATGTAAGCACCTGCGCCCAGGAACATTGTAGCCATCATCACGAGTACAAACGTAAGCAGCTCGACCTGTACAAGAGTAGTTGTAGAGGGGTACCTCCGTATCAGCCATATCAATACACCCGTCATTCCACCGGCTATGGCGACGAGCGCGGCAAATGGAACCATTGTAACACCGATTCCTACGGGACTAATTAGTTGTATTGAGCGCCCATGGCTGCAAAGGTGGAGTAAGGGCAGGGATTCTACAAGTGCTTCAATCACCTACTAGATTGATGTAGGGGCTGGTCTCGGTTGAAGCCGGCTGCGAGGAGGTGAGGTTCGAGCAGATATTCCGTTGAGTGAAGTTTTTAAACATCCACGTAGTTAGCGTTGACATGAAGATCTGCGTTAACAGTCAGACTCCGTTTCTTAAATTCATGCTGAATTACGAAGAGCTACTGGACAAATACTCTCAGCTCAGCGACCCTGTTGAACTCTCCGATTTGGAGCTTGGGTCTGACTACACCTATTCCCCTGGAGGCGTTACGGCGATGGTGTACCCGCTGCTCAGGCAGATGACGAGTTCAGGCTCGGTCGAAGAGGCTACCTGGGTGAGCCTAGGAGTCAACTATCCTCCCCGCGTCAGGGACGGTAACATACTTCTCTCACACGTGGAGCTAGAGGAACGATTTCTAAGAAGCTACACGAACTTCAAAGAGGCGCTATGGCGGTCCCTGCACGGCATCAACGATTTCAAGGTTAACTCCGAGGAATACCACGCCTACACCCGCTACAACTGGGTCAACGCGGAGAGGCTGCTCGAATACGTTAACGACACGGATGTCTTTTTCATTCAGGACTTTCAGCAACTACTTACAGGCCAGCTGATCGGGCCCTCTGCTCCGGCGGTTCTGAGATGGCACGTCCCGTTCCAACCGAAGTTTCTGAACG
Source organism: Candidatus Martarchaeota archaeon (assembly GCA_023487445.1). GTDB lineage: Archaea > Thermoproteota > Thermoprotei_A > Marsarchaeales > Marsarchaeaceae > JAMDBQ01. The sequence continues at coordinate 21,142 of JAMDBQ010000016.1, forward strand.
AGAGGATGAGGAAGTTTGTGTTGAAGGCCGTGGAGGGGTTTGATGCCATGATCGTGAGCACCAGAAGAGATCTTGAAGCGCTGATTCAGTGTTCCTATCACGGAAGAGCCTACCAGGTGTACCCCTACATAGATTCTTCCAAGTGGTCTACGCCTCCGCAGAGTACCGTGCAAAAAGTATCGGACAAACTGCGTCTTCGTCCTGGCGACACCCTGCTACTCCTCGTTGCCAGAATGGATAGCATCAAGTCTCAGGATGTGGCGATCAAGGGGGTCTCAAGGTTGAGGGACAGGTTTCCCAACCTCAGGCTTGCTCTAGTGGGGAATGGCAGCTTCTCCTCCTCAAGCAGGGGAGGTCTGGGCTACGGCAAAGCAAAGAATTGGAGGAGCTACCTCGAACGGCTCGCCGGGGAGCTCGGCGCCTCTGATAGGGTTCACTTCCTCGGCTACCAGACAGATGAGGAGGTGAGGGCTTTGTACGCGCTTTGCCACTCCGTGTTGCTTACGTCCAGAATTGAAGGCTTCGGGATCACCGTGTTAGAGGCGTGGCAAAACAAGAAGCCGGTTATAGTGAGCACGGGTGCAGGCGCTTCGGAACTCGTGTCTGAAGGGGCTAACGGCTACACCTTCAGACCGGATAATGACGCCGAACTAGCCGACAAGATCACACTTGCCCTGTCATCTGACTCGGACAAGATGGGTGCGTTTGGCTACGAGATATCCGCAAACTATTCCATACAGGCTTCAGCTGAAAAGGTCAAGTCCATTCTCGAGGAAACCATGGCTTCGTTTTGAGTGAGGCGCAGTGGTCATCGATCCCGTGTGCGGTCAAGAGGTTGACGAGGGACTGTCCTTGTTCAGCCTGGTGTACAAGAGGAAGCGATACGTTTTCTGCAGCGCAGCGTGCCACGCGAAGTTCAAAAGAAGCCCGGACGGGTTCGTTCACTGATATGGATAAAGGCTTAGAACCAGCTGGGTGTGACTGGCTCAAATGAGAACTGTACTATACGACTACTACGGTGACAAGGCTAGAATGATCGACTTCAACGGGTGGGAGATGCCCGTGTGGTTCACTTCGATCGAGGCCGAACATTTCGCTGTGAGGAGAAACTCAGGCGTATTTGACGTTTCACATATGATGCGCACACGATTTGTGGGTGATGCCGCTGGGGAGCTGCTAGACAAGCTGTGCACCGCGCAGATTGCCAAAGCCAGAGTGGGTAAGCTGATCTACACCTACGTTCTCAACGATGAAGGAGGAGTGGCAGACGACGGCATAGTCTTCAAGCTCTCACAGACCGACTATCTCTTTGTAACAAACGCATGCACTCGCGACCGATTACGCAAGTGGTTCAGAGAACAGTCCGAGCCTCTGGGCTCCCGGCTAGAGGTGTTCGAAGAGCCTGCTGATAGAGGAATGATCGCGGTCCAGGGGCCGGGTGCACTCGAAGCGCTCAGGTCAACCGGCTTGGCTGACTTATCGACGTGTAAGAGGTTTGAGCTTGTAACCCAGGGACCTTGGATAGCTAGTAGAAGCGGTTACACGGGGGAAGACGGAGCCGAAGTAATCGCGGATGGGGAGGTCATACGCGGAGTGTACGCGAAACTACTTTCACTTGGGGTGACGCCCTGCGGCCTCGGCGCCAGAGACACTCTTAGGCTGGAGATGGGCTACCCCTTGTCCTGTGTCGACGTCGATGAGTCGGTTAACCCACTGGAGCTTGGCGGTGAACGTCACATCGATTTCTCCAAGGAGTTCATCGGTAAAAGCGCCATCACCGGCAATGCCCCCAGACGTAGATTCATGGGTGTAATGGTGGATGAAGCGTTTGTTCTTAGGGGAGGCTATTCTGTGCACGGTGAAAGCGGTTGGAACGCGAAGCTCAGTTCTGGGACGCTTTCCCCTGTTCTAAAACGGGGAATCGGGCTGGGTCTCCTACCCGCTGAAGCCAAAACCGGAGAAGGCGTCACTGTAGATGTTAGGGGTAGCAGGGTGCGCGGCGTCGTGGCCTCAACTCCATTCATAAGGAAGGGGTAGACGCCTGATTCCCCCAGCTTCTGAGCGCTCATCGCGCGATATAGTTGGGGGTTTCAACACGCTTTTGATTAACTCCCTGTTTTGAAAGTGGGTATAACATGTCCAAAGTACCTGCTGAACTGTGGTACACACGTGAGCATGAATGGTTAAGGATCGAGCCCTCGGGTGTTTGCGTTGTGGGAATAACTGATTACGCTCAATCCAAACTCGGAGACATAGTGGTGATAGATCTGCCCAAACCCGGCGACAGGGTTGAGCAGATGAAGAGCGCTGCAGTAATAGAATCGTTTAAGGCGGTTTCCGAAATATATTCACCCGTCACGGGTACCGTGGTTGAGGTTAACTCGTCCCTGAAAGAGGACCCAGGACTCGTAAACAGGGATCCTTACGGTGCGGGATGGATCTTCAAAGCCAAACCCGATTCGATCGACAGGGACCGTGGTCAGCTACTCGACGCCCCAGATTATCAGAATTTCGTGGGGGGGCAAGGATAGATTGCTTTTTACTCCCGACGACTATGTTCACCCATACCTTGGCTTAACACCTAAGGAACGGGGTGAGATGATGAGGTATCTCGGAATCGAGTCCGTCGACCAGCTGTTTTCAGACGTTCCCGCAGGTAGAGATTCATTCGACAAAATCCCCGACGCCGCTACCGAACAGGATGTATTCACGAAGCTCCTCAGCCTCTCCACCCAGAACGCCACTCCTCCGAGCTGGCACAGCTTCCTAGGGGGGAGGGTCCGGCAGAGGTATATTCCCTCCGTTGTTCAGAAGATCGTTGACAGAGGAGAACTTCTTACTTCCTACACGCCCTATCAGCCAGAGATAAGCCAGGGAATGCTTCAGGCGCTGTTTGAATATCAGTCTCTTATCGCTGAACTCTGCGGCCTGGACGTTGTCAACTGCTCACATTACACCCAGGGCACCTCTCTTGGGGAAGCAGCCCATATGGCGAACAGGGTGAATGGGAGGTCGAAGATTGTCGTCTGCGGGCCAGTCCACCCTGAAAGATTAGAGGTTCTCAGAACCTATTGTCGAAGTAAGGGGCTCAGTCTTCATACCACGGGCTGGGACAGCGTGACAGGAGGGGTTGACTTGGAGGCTTCAGAGGCTGCGGTCGACGCGGATACCTCGCTAGTCTACGCCGAAAGCCCCAACTATTTCGGCGTGGTGGACTCCGCAATACCCGAGCTTTCAGCTGCAGCACACGTCAATGGATCACTTTTCTGCATGGGGTTTGATTTGATTTCGCTCAGTCTGTTTACCACACCAGGTGAATGTGACGCCGACATAGCCGTCGGCGAGGGTGTGGGGATTCCTATGAGCTACGGAGGACCAGGCGTTGGAATATTCGCTACCAGAAGCGAGCTAGCTAGGAAGGCGCCTGGGAGGCTCGTGGGTGCGACCCGCGACGCCTCGGGTCGGAGAGGCTTCGTGATCACGTTGCAGACAAGGGAGCAGCACATACGGAGGGAGAAGGCGACGTCCAACATCACCACCAACAGTGCCATCCTAGCGGTTGCAAACGCTGTCTATCTGGCACTCCTCGGTCCCGACGGGTTGAAGGACGTCGCAAAACGCATCCTGGAGAACAGGCGTTTAGTCATCGGCGAAATTGAGAAAGCAGGTCTTGGCAACACGGAGGTATTCAAGGGATTCACTTTCCAAGACCACGTGGTAGAATTCGCGTTAAAGCCGGAGAAGCTCGCGGAAGCGGCTACTGCCAAAATGGTGCTTGGTCCAACGCATCTCGACCGCGTCGGGCTTACAGGTAAATGGCTTGTAGGCGTATCGGAAACCACTACCAAAGGGGATGTTGAAGCGCTCGTCTCTGCTCTGGAGGACGCCCGAAGTGAAGTATAGGCAGGCTGCATACTCTAGCTCGCAGCTTGTGAATGAGCCGCTACTTATTGAACTAACCCAAGATGACAGAATAACCGGTGAAGCAAGCGAGGCTCCACGGAATTCAGAACTTGTTCCTGAAAATTTGATGAGGAAGACGCCGCTTAACCTCCCACGCCTGTCAGAACTCGCCGTGGTGAGACACTATACACGACTGTCACAGATGAACTTCGGCGTGGACACGGGGACCTATCCGCTGGGTAGCTGCACTATGAAGTACAACCCCAAGCTGAACGATGTGGTCGCGCAGCTACCGGGCTTCGCAAACATACACCCCGACCAGCCTGCTTCGACCACGCGGGGCGCGCTTCAAGTGATGTGGGAACTCAAGAATTTCCTTCTGGAACTCACAGGAATGGATGAGATGACGCTTCAACCCTCTGCAGGAGCTCAGGGAGAATACACTGGGCTACTTATCGTGCGCGCCTACTTCGCAGATAAGGGGGAAGAGTCTAAGCGCAGGAGGGTGCTTGTTCCAGATACTGCTCACGGCAGCAACCCCGCGAGCGCGACGATGGCGGGGTTTGAGGCAGTGAGCGTTCCCAGCCGTGACGGCGAAGTGGATATCGATGCCCTCCGAGGTCTGCTGGGTAGCGACGTAGCAGCCTTCATGGTCACAGTTCCCAACACGCTCGGGATATTTGAAAGCAGGATAACCGAGGTTTCGAAGCTGGTTCACGACGCGGGTGCACTGATGTATATGGATGGCGCAAACATGAACGCCTTGGTTGGCAGCGTTAAGCCTGGTCGCCTCGGCTTCGATCTGATTCACCTTAATCTCCACAAGACTT